>VAXP01000066.1:21792-32836 GCA_005884125.1 Actinomycetota bacterium
GGAGCGTTCACCTCGAAGAACGGGTTCTCGGTCGTCGCTCCGATGAGCGTCACTATCCCGGACTCGACCGCCGGTAGGAGGGCGTCCTGCTGGCTCTTGTTGAACCTGTGGACCTCGTCGAGGAACAGGATCGTCCCCCGGTCCTCCGCAGCCCACCGCACACGGGCGGCCTCGATGACCTCCCGCACGTCCTTGACGCCCGCGGTCACAGCAGACATCGACACGAACTGGCGGTTGGTGCGCAAGGCCACGACGGCCGCCAGGGTGGTCTTGCCCGTTCCCGGCGGACCCCACAAGAGAATCGACGACAGCCGATCGGTCTCGATCAGGGCGCGCAGCGGCGCGCCGGGACCGAGCAGGTGGGGCTGTCCCACGATCTCGTCGAGCGCGCGGGGCCGCATGCGGGCGGCGAGGGGTGCCTGCTCGGCCATCCGCTCCTGAAGGGCAGGTGGGACCTGGTGGTCGGGCCCCGGCTTCGGAGCTTTGCGTGCCGGCACCTACGAGAACTTAGCGGCGCGCTCGTTTCGGTGTGCTGTCCGGATGGCGCGGTGACGGGGGATGAGGGCCGATGCCTCAGCCGCCGTCGGGCGGCCATCCCCGCTCGCGGGCCAGCGCCACCGCTTCGAGCTGCGACTCGACGCCGAGCTTGGCCAGGATGGCCCGGATGTGGGCACGCACCGTGGACATCGAGATGAGCTCAGAGACGGCGATCTCCTGCGCGCTCTTCCCCTCGACCATCAGCCTCAGAACGTGCTGCTCCCGCGGGTCCAGCTGTAGGAACACGACAAGCTCGCCGGTCCGCCCTTCGCGACCCCGTCGAGCCTCGTCGACCAGTCGATGGCGGACCTCGGGGGACAGTGTCGTCGTGCCCGCGAGCGCGGCCTCGATCGCTTCCATGATCACGTCGGGTGGGTCCGTCTTGTTGACGATGCCCGCCGCACCTCGTTCGAGGCATTCGCCCAGGAGTCTGGGATCGGTCATGCCCGTGAGCATCGTGACCGGGATCCCCATGCCGGCCAGGGGCCCGATGAGGTCGAGCGCATCCGCGTCCCCGAGCCAGAAGTCGAGGAGGGCGATGTCGGGTTGGAACCGCCTCGCCGTTCTCAAGACGAGCTCGGGCGCGAAGCCCACCGGGATCTCGACCTCCAGGTCTCGCTGCGTCAGGGCCAGGGCGATGACCCGAGCGACCAGCGGATAGTCCTCTACGAGCAGAACGCGCCGTGTGCGCTGTGACATGCGGCCCACCTGGTGAGTGCGTCCTGCCGGCCCGGTTGGGACCGGCGTTGCTGGGTTCGGCCTGCCGCCGCTCGTATGGATTCTCTAGATCGTCTGGGCTGGCCCCTACCCCCTCAGGTCGAAGCTGAAACCACGTAGAGTCGTGATTCCTCCCAACATCTCACCTTGGGCGGTCGAAACGAGCGGTATGCCGGGATCGTGGGCCACGCACCCCGGGTGGCCGGTGCCGCTCGTGCCCAGGAGGTCAGCCCCATCGGACCGCTCCATCGACCCGCCCGTTCGGGCTACTCATCAGGGTGGGTCCTCGTTCTGAAACCTGGGGACCGTCGTGAGAACCTGACGTGATGGCCAGGCGCGCAGCCCCTTCGCTGAGTCGTGGCAACCACGAGGCTGCCGCCACGGTGGAGTCGCCTGTGGCGCCTCCCCGCTAGCCCATGGGTGGTCACGAACGCAGGCAGGTGAGGCTCGCGGCCCGCATCGGCACCGTGGCCGACGCCCGCCGCCTGGCCCGGCGACGGGTGCCCAGGCCGGTGTTCGACTACATGGAGGGTGGGGCGGGCTCGGAGCAGACCATGCGCGACAACACGGCCGCGGTCGAGGCCGTCGGCTTCAGCCCCCGCATGGGTGTGACCACCGGAGTGCCCGGGCCCGACCTCCGCACCACGGTGCTGGGCACGCTCGTCTCCATGCCCCTGCTCATGTCGCCCGTCGGGTTCACCCGCATGATGGATCCCGCGGGGGACGTGGCCGGTGCCCGGGCCGCGGCCGGGGCCGGCACGCTGTTCACGTTGAGCTCCATGTCGGGTCACACCATGGCCGAGGTGGCCGCGGCGGCCGGGGTGGCCGCAGCTCCGTGGTTCCAGCTCTACTTCCTGGGCGGCAGGGCCGGGGCCGAGCAACTGGTGGAGAGGGCCCGGGACTCGGGGTACGGCGCCTTGGTCGTCACCCTCGACACCCAGGTACCCGGCAACCGCGAGAGGGACCTGCGCTACCGCCTGTCGCCGCCCCTGGTGCTCAACCGGCGCACGGTGACCAAGATGGCGCCGCTGGTCGTGGCCCATCCCCGATGGCTCGCCGACCTGGCCCGCGACCGCTTCCGGCTCGAGCTGGTCAACGCCGCCGCGGTGCAGGCCGAGGGTCGCCCCATGTCCGCGGCCGAGGCGCTCATGCACTGGGTGGGGTCCCCGCCCCGCTGGGAGGATTTCGAATGGCTGGCGAAGACCTTCGGCGGCCCGGTGATCGCCAAGGGGATCCTCAGCGGTGACGACGCTCGCCGGGCGGTGGACTGCGGCGTGACCGCCATAGTCGTTTCCAACCACGGCGGCCGGCAGCTGGACAGCGTGCCCGCGACCATGACCGCCCTGGTCGAGGTGCTCGACGCCGTGGGTGACCAGGTGGAGGTCCTGGTGGACGGGGGGTTCCGGCGGGGGGCCGACGTGGTCAAGGCCGTGGCCCTGGGCGCACGGGCGGCGATGATCGGCCGTCCCTGGGCCTACGGGCTGGCCGCCGCGGGCCAGCCCGGTGTCGAGCGGGTGCTCTCCGTCTTCCGCGAGGACATCGACCGCACCCTGCGCCTGCTCGGAGCCCCGTCGGTTCAGGCTCTCGACCGGGACCTGGTGCGGCTTCCGCCCCAGGGCTGAGGCGCGAGGAGCCGGCCCACCGTCAGTTGCCTCGGCCCGGGCCGACCCACCAGCGCACCCCTTCGTCGGCGACGGGAGGGGGCACGGTATGGCCGCCGTCGAACTCTCGGAACATGACCTCGTAGCCGGCCTCGCTGAGCATGGGCACGAAGGCTCGGCTGCAGGCGTCGATGGGCAGGATGGGGTCGGCGGTGCCGTGGGAGATGAACACCCGGGGGGTTCCCACGGGCTCGGGCGCGGCCAGGAAGCCGGGCGAGAAGGCGAGGACGGCGGAGAACACGTCCCCGTTGGCCAGGCCAACGGACAGGGCGTAAGAGGCGCCGTCGGAGACGCCGCCCAGGGCCAGCCGGCTCGTGTCGGCGTCGACGCGGTCGACCACGGAGTCGAGGACGGCGTCGAGGAAAGCCACGTCGGGACCGAAGCGACGCTCGGCGATCAGGTCCCAGGTCCCGCCCGAGCGGGAGTCGGGTGCGACCAGGATCACCCCGTAGCGGTCGACCGCCCCCAGGACGGCGCGCATGTGGGCTCGGCCGCTGCCGGTGGCGCCGTGGAGGAAGACCATGACGGGCGCGCCCGCCTCGGCCGTGTCGGGAACGTACAGGACCCCGTCCCGTTCTCCGCCCAGGGCCAGGGGCTCGTCCCGCCCGCCCGCCGTCCCTGTCGCGGGCCGGAGACGGAAGCCCATGCGCCCGCGGCGGTGCCCTTGGTCGCGATCTTCGCCGGCCCGTTTCTCGCCCACACCCGACGATCGCACAGCCGCGGCCTGCCCGGGGCATCCGGCGCGGACCTAGGCTCCGGGGATGCGCAGCGTGATCGAGACAGCCGAGGCCGTGCGTCAGGGAGGGCTGAAGGCGTCCGAAGTGCTCGACGAGTGCCTGGCCCGCATCCAGGCCGGTGCGCCGAAGCTCAACGCCTTCGTCCACGTCGACCCCGAGGGCGCGGCCCTGGCCGCCTCCGCCGTCGACGCCGCCGTGGCCGATGGACGAGACCCCGGGCCCTTGGCCGGCGTCCCCTTCGGCGTCAAGGACCTGGAGGACTGCGCCGGGATGCCCACCTCGCTCGGGTCGCTGCTGTTCAAGGGGCGCCCGGCGGTGGAGGCCGACTCCGTGCACGTGGCCCGGCTGCGGGCCGCCGGGGCGGTGCCCCTGGGCAAGACGGCCGCGCCGGAGTTCGGCACGACCTGCTACACGTCGACCAAGGCCTGGGGAACGACCCGCAACCCGTGGGACCCGGAGATGACCCCGGGCGGCTCGAGCGGCGGCTCGGCCGCGGCCGTGGCCTCAGGGATGGTGCCGTTCTGCACGGCCAGCGACGGCGGAGGCTCGACCAGGATCCCGGCCGCCTTCAGCGGCCTGGTCGGTCTCAAACCCAGCTTCGGGCGCATCCCCCATCCCCACTTCGGCCCGTCCGAGACCGCCGTGTTCGGCGCCCTCACCACCACCGTCGCCGACGCCGCCCGCCACCTCGACGTGGTGGCCGGCCCCGACGACCACGACCGGGCCTCGCTGCCCCGCCCGCCCGGCTCCTACGAGAAGGCCATCGAGGACCTGGACGTCGCCGGCCTGCGGGCGGTCTGGTCTGCCGATCTGGGGTTCGCGGCCGTGGACCCCGAGGTGGCGGCCATGGCCGAGGACGCGGCCCGCGAGCTGATGGCGGCGGCCCGCCTGCGCGACGTGGGCCTGCCCATCAAGCTGAGCGACCCCGTGCGGGTATGGCTGTCGTGTGGCGCGGCAGACGTCTGGATGAACCTGGAGGAGGGCATGTATCCGGAGCGGGCCGGCGACTTCGACCGGGCCGTGGCGAGGACGCTCTCCGCCACGGTCGACTACCCGATCACCAGGTACGCCCGGTCCCTGGGCCGTCGCCAGCGCCTGGAGGACGAGGTGGCCGAGCTCTTCGCCGAGGTCGACGTGGTGATGACGCCCACCACCGCAGTTCCCGCCTTCCCGGCCGAGGGTCGCTTCCCCACCGAGATCGCCGGGGTGGAGGTGCGCCCGGAGATGGCCGTGCCCTTCACCATGCTGGCCAACCTGTGCTGGAACCCGGCCGTTTCCGTGCCCGCGGGGCTCACCTCTGGCGGCCTTCCCGTCGGCCTGCAGGTCATGGTGCGCCGCCACGCCGACGAGGTCGCCCTGCGCCTGGCCCGGATCGTGGAGCAGGCCCGCCCCTGGCCCCGCTTCGCACCGGGATGGGTGCCCTCCTAACACCCGGGACCGGGCCCGCCTACTCGGGTGTTCCCCGGCGGTGGCGGGCTATGAGGGCGCCGGCGACCACGCCAATCACCGTGGCCACGAACAGGGCGATCCACACGGGCACGGTCACGATGGGCACGATGAAGCGGATCCTGGTGCGCCTGGTGTTCTCGACGATGAAGACGACCAGGATGGCCACGAGCGCGGCGGCCGGCAGCAGCCGCCTGGTGACAGCCGGTCGTCGGGACGCCTTCTCGGCCACCACCCCAGCTTGGCACTCCTCGCCGGCCCGGCCCTCGCCGGTCTAGCCCCGGGTCGTTGCTGGAGGCGAGAGGTTGCCGGCCCGGTCGGCGGCCTGGATGGTGACGGTGTGCGAGCCCGGGCCCAGGTTGCCCAGGTCGACGGACTGGGCCGTGCCCGCCGCCCCGGGCCCGGGGGGTGTCCCGGGCCAGGGGGCGCCGTCGACGGTGATCACGTAGCGGTCGGCGGTGCCGCAGTAGCCGTCGTCGCCGGGGGCCACCAAGCTCAGGACCCTGTGGCCTCCGCTGCGCTGAAGGCGGAGGTTGCGGACCAGCCCGGGGGGTGACGCGTCGGTGCCGTAGTCGCCCGAGTTGTGCAGGTCGTGCTGGTACTTGGGCCACTCGAGGTCCCCGCAGGCCTTGCCCTGGGTCCTCCACACAAACAGGTTGCCCTCACGGGTGGGCATGGTCAGCTCCAGGCCGCCGTCGCCGAAGAAGTCGCCCACCGCGGGCGTGGTCACGCTCCAGCCCCCCGTGAACTTGGGCCACCCGGATGCGATGGTGCCGCCCAGCCCGTAGGCGCGCAGGTCGTACACGGCCGAGCCCTGGATCACCGAGGCCTGGCCGCTGCCGTTGACGTCGGCCACGGCCGGGGTGTTGAAGAACATGAGGTCGTTCATCTGGGCCGGGAAGCCGGGCTGGAAGGTGCCCGTGCCTGCGTCCCAGGCGTCGATGTGGTCCTCGGCGCCCAGTTGCTGCTGGGGGAGCACCACGTCCAAGAGCCGGCGCAGCCCGGTGCCTCCCATGGCCCACGACAGCGGCGAGCCGCGACCCCCGAGACGCCCGAACACCCCACCGCCGAGGGAGGCCACCGAGGGCGCGTCGGTGGCGTTGCTCTTGAACTCGGCCCCGCCCGTCCCCATGGTGAGGTACTTCCCCGACGGGTCGCTGCCGTAGTAGCTGGTGCCGTCGGAGCGCAGGAGGTAGGGAGGGCCGGCGATGGAGGCGGTGGCGATCTCGGCGCGGCCGTCGCCGTTGACGTCAGCGAACACCGGCGGCCCGTTGGAGCCGGAACCGACGTTGGGCAGCAGCTCGGTGGTGACCATGGCGATCTTCACGGGCCAGCCCGGCATGTAGGCGTTGTTGCCCAGGTTGGTGACCACGGGCCGGGCCGGGTCGGCGGGATGGTTGGTGCCGTCGGGCCACAGGAGGTAGGTGCGGGTGTTGCCCGGGGTCGACACCGCGGCCAGGGCATCGAGGGCGGGATCGCGCTGGGACCAGTTGGGCGCCTCCGCGTACTCCTCGTCCACGTTCACCCCCACCACGGGGACGGGCGCGGTCCCGCCCGGCGGCACGGCGTGCCCGATGGAGGGCGTGGTGATGACCTGGCGCCCGTACCTGGCGTTCGCGCCCGGGACGAAGCTGATGCGATGGCTGACGGGGTCGACCGAGGCGACCTTGGCCGGGTCGCGCAGGAGCACCGGCCATCCCGGCACGGGCGTGCCGTCGGCATGGAAGGCATAGACGTGGCCGTCGTCGGCCCCCGCCACCAGGTCCAGGCCTGGATGGCCGGGGTCGAGCCTGCCCACGGAGGGGTTGGCGCTGAAGGAGTGGTCCACGGTGTTGACGTGGTCCCGCACCGGGTGGGGCCCGAAGGAGTCGCAGGCCGGGGCCGACGTCTGGCAGGGCGGGTCGGTCGACCACTGGGGGTTGGTGTGGACGGGGAACCCGGGGAGGGGATGGCCGGAGTGGTCCCAGACGTGAAGGCTGCCCTCGGAGTCGGCCACGGCCACGTCGAGCCATCCCGTGCCGAAGAGGTCGGCCACCGCGGGCGAACCCAGCAGCACCGGGGCGTAGACGGTGGCAGGCACCTGACCGGTCGTGAAGGCGTTGGCGCCCGTGGTTGGGAGGGGGATGGGGTCGGTGTGCGTGGGCCAGCCTGGGGCCTCGGTGCCGTTGGCCTTGAAGGCGTGCACGAAGCCGTTCCCGTCCGCCACGATCAGCTCGTTCACGCCATCGCCGTCTATGTCGGCGAAGGCAGGTGAGCTGGCCCCGTCGGCGTCGAGGTACTTGGGGAACCCGGCCGCCAGGGTCGGGTCGGTGACCGAGAAGAACTGGCGCTGCCCGACGGCGTCGGGGGCGCCGGAAGCGCGGACCACGACCCGCACCCTGAAGGCGTCCTTCTCGGGCAGTTCGCGGGAGGTGGGGTCGTCGGCCGGGGAGTAGGGGGGCGGCGCCGCGCTTATGGCTGCCCGGACCGCGGCCAGGTCGAGGGTGGCCAGCCTCCCGCTGGTGGGCTGGGTGCCCCCGCCGGTGGCGACCGTGGTCCAGCTCTCGGCCGCCGGCCACTTGGGAGGCTGGACGCCCGGGGCGAACTGGACCTCGTAGGTGTAGGAGCCGGAGCGGGGCGCGGCCACCGTGCCCGTGACGTCGATGCGGCCGGCCGTCCCCAGGGGCTGCCACCAGCGGGGCGAGGTGATGTCGGCCTGGGGTGGGATCTGGCCGCGGTTGACCATGTCCAGGAGGTTTCTGGCGTTGGCCCGGCCCCAACCGGTGATCTGGTCCCACCCCGGCGTGGTCACGAAGCGCTGTGAGCCGGGCAGCGTGGTGGCGAAGTTGTTCGCCGGTCCGGGCGGGTTGGGCGTGGAGAAGTCGATGTCGTCCGCCGCGGCCCGGAAGAGCTGCTTGACCTCCTCGGCGGCCAGGGGCATGCCCGAGGCGTCGGGCCTGAGCCGGCCCTGGGCGATGGCGTTGCGGGCGGCCGAGTAGACCAGGCCCGCCATCCCCGACGACAGCCCGGTGGCCTCGGACGAGCAGGAGGAGGACTCGACCGTCACCCAGGTGTAACCGCCGAAGTTGGTGCAGCCGTTGAGCTCGAGATACGACTTGGGACTCTCGTTGTAAGGCGCCACGTCCACGAAGTGCGTGGTCGAGTTGACCACCATGGTGTGGTTGAGCGCGGCCGGATAGTTGTGGTGGCCGGCCTCCTCGTCCGCCTCGGAGGCGACGACCAGGACGCCGTGGCGGTAGGCGTAGTCGACAGCCGCCTGTCCGAAGGCGGTGTGGTTGATGGTGCCCAGCGCTTCCTGCACCACGCTGGCACCGTGGTCCGCGGCGTAGACGACGGCGCTGGCGAAGTCGTTGATGTTGGCCACGAAGGAGTCGCCCACCCGCAGGGGCATGAACATGCAGTTGCCGCACACGCCCAGGGCCTTCTCCAGCTCGCCCGAGGAGTCCTTGGCCTCGCCCGTCCCGTGGCCGTAGGTGACGTCGTCGGCCGGGTTGTTGTCGCGCTGGTAGAAGTCCCAGCCGGCCATGTCGTTGACGTAGCCGTCGGCGCTGTGGTCGATCCCGTCGGAGAAGGTGCGGATGAGGTCCTCGGGGGTCAGGTAGGTTCCGTTGGCGGGATGGAGCCGGGGATCGCCGGCGTAGTCCTGGATGTTGAACACGCCGTCGTGGTTGGCGTCGTACTGCTTCCAGTCGCTCCCGTAGGTCCTGGGGCAGGAGGCGGCCGTGGCCCCGGCGCAGGGCAAGGGCAGCTCGCGCCAGTTGAGCCAGATCTTGTTGACCAGCTCAGGCGTGTTCCACTCGATGCCGCTGTCGAGCACGGCGATGACCGTGTCGGGCCGGCCCGTGGTGACCTCCCAGGCCCGGTTGACGCCGGCCCCCTTGACGCCGTGCAGCTCCTGGGGGTTGTTGGCCACGGCCGGGTCGTAGTCGGGGTCGCCGGGCTGGGCCGCGTAGTCGGTCAACTTCCAGTCGTTGCGGCAGTCGAAGTTGCTGGGCAGGTCGGAGCCCGGGGGCCGGCTCTGGCCCGGCGCCAGCGGCGTGCAGGCGCCGTTGTTGACGTGCAGGCGGGTGTAGTCGTAGGGATCCGACCCCGGACCAGGTGGGAACGGGAAGGTGGCCCGGGCCGGCACGGCCAGGGCGGCCAGCAGGGCGACGAGCAGGGCGAGAACGGCGGGGGGCCGAAGCCGCATGGCGGAGGATTCGACGCCGGGGGCGTCCGTCCTGCCCGTCCCGGAAACGGGGGAGGAATGGCCGGAGGCGAGGTCTGGGCCCGCCGCTACCTTGGACCTCGTGACGGGCCGGCCCCGCCTCCGCTTCGCGCCCTCGCCCACAGGCCATCTGCACGTGGGGTCGGCTCGCTCCGCCCTGTTCAACTGGCTCTACGCCAGGCAGGCGGGCGGCACCTTCATCCTCCGCATCGAGGACACCGACCAGGAGCGGAGCCGTCCCGAGTTGGTCGAGGCCATCACCTCGGGGATGAGCTGGCTCGGCCTCGACTGGGACGAGGGCCCCTACCTCCAGTCCCAGCGGGGCGAGCTCCACCGGGCCGCGGCGGACAGGTTGGTGGCCGCGGGCCACGCTTACTGGTGCGACTGCACGCGCGAACAGATCGAGGCCCGCACCAAGGGCAGCGCCACCCCCGGCTACGACCGCCACTGCCGCGACCGGGGATTGGGGCCGGGACCGGGCCGGGCCCTGCGCTTCCGCGTCCCCCAGGAGGGCACGACGGTCGTGGCCGACGTCGTGCGGGGTGAACCCGCCTTCGAGAACTCCAAGATCGAGGACTTCGTCATCCTCAAGTCCAACGGCGCGCCCGTGTTCATCCTGGCCAACGTGGTCGACGACGTGGACATGGCCGTGACCCACGTGGTGCGGGGCGAGGACCACCTCCCCAACACGCCCAAGTACCTGCTCCTTTGGCGGGCCCTGGAGGGCGGTCCCGAGCCCGTCTTCGCCCACCTGCCCCTGCTGGTGAACGAGCGGCGCCAGAAGCTGTCCAAGCGACGCGACCCGGTCTTCGTCGAGCGCTACCGGGAGGAGGGATACCTGCCCGAGGCCATGGTCAACTACCTGGCCCTCTTGGGATGGTCCCCGCCCGACGGCAGGGAGATCCTCACCCGGGACGAGCTCGTCGCCGCCTTCCGCCTCGAGGACGTCGTCAGCTCGCCCGCCTTCTTCGACGTCAAGAAGCTGCGCCACTTCGACGGCGAGCACATCCGCGCCCTGCCGGTGGACGAGTTCGTGGAGCGAGCCCGGCCCTGGCTGGTTGCCCCCGCCGCGCCCTGGCCGCCGGACCGCTTCGACGAGGCCGCCTTCCGGCGCATGGCCCCCCTGGTCCAGGAGCGGGTGTTCGTCCTCTCCGAGGTCCCGGCCATGGTCGACTTCCTGTTCCTCGAGGACCCGGTAATCGACGCGCGGGCCTGGGAGCGGCGGGTGGAACGAGGTCAGTCGGCTCCCGAGCTGCTCGACGCGGCCATGGCCGCCTACGACGCGGCGCCCACCTGGGAGGCGTCCCCGCTCCACCAGGTCACGGCCCAGCTGGCCGAGGAGCACGGCCTGGGTCTGGCCAAGGCCCAGTTCCCCATCAGGGTCGCGGTCACCGGGCGAGACGTGGGGCCTCCCCTCTTCGAGTCGCTGGAGGTCCTGGGCCGCGAGCGCACCCTGGAGCGGCTGCGGGTGGCACGGGCCCGCCTGGCTCCGTCGCCGCGCTGATGCGGCCGCCCCGACGTGACGGTGCAGCCGATAGGGTGAGGGGCCGCCGGTCGGGGGTGGTGTAATCGGCAACACTGCAGGTTCTGGCCCTGCCGTTGGGGGTTCGAGTCCTCCCCCCCGAGCCAAATGCTCCGCAGCTTCGACTCCCGGGGGGTCGTTGGGTGGCCAAGGCGACCAAGAAGCTCACCAAGGATCACTGGAAGAAGGAGCCTGACGACCACGACTACCCGGCCGC
>VAXP01000066.1:32918-35435 GCA_005884125.1 Actinomycetota bacterium
CCTCGCCCTGCTCCCGGCCGACAACGTCCACGTGGTCAAGGACCTGGGCAAGGTGGCCGCCGGGAGGAAGCTTTCCCCCGTGCTGGTGGTGCGGGGGTGCGCGGCCACAGGTCGGCCCCTCACCGTGGCCGACGGCTACCACCGCATCTGCGCCAGCTACCACATCGATGAGGACGCCGACATCCCC
Organism: Actinomycetota bacterium; assembly: GCA_005884125.1. Lineage (GTDB taxonomy): Bacteria > Actinomycetota > Acidimicrobiia > Acidimicrobiales > AC-35 > AC-35. The sequence continues at coordinate 33,106 of VAXP01000066.1, forward strand.
TGTCGCCTGGTCGACCTCCCCGCCAGCGGTCAGTCCGTGTAGAACCCGCCGTCGGGGTGGAGGATCTCCCCCGTGAAGTAGGAAGACTCGTCCGAGGCCAGGAAGACGGCGGCGTCGGCCACCTCCCGAGCCAGCCCCATCCTGCGCAGGGGCACCGTGGTCAGGAACTGGTCGCGGATCAGCGGCATCTCGTTGATGATTTGGGTCATGTTGGTCTCGATGAACCCGGGGCCGATGGCGTTCACCCTGACGCCAGCCGGTCCCAGGCTCCGGGCCGTGTGCTTGGTCAGCATCCACACGCCCGCCTTGGACACCGAATAGGGGACGGGGCCGGCCTCGGGAACCTTGGCCGCGACCGACGCGATGGTGATGATGGACCCCCCGCGTCCCAGGCGCACCATGTGCCGGGCCGCGGCCTGGAGGGCGAGCAGGGTTCCTGTGAGGTTGACGTCGAGCACCCTCTGCCACTCCTCCAGGGTCAGCTCCAGCAGGCCCCGGGGCGGGTCCTGGAGCGACTCGGCCGCCCGGGCCAGCATCTGCAGGTCGCCGTCGCGGTCCCCGCTGCGATAGCCGGCGTGGGAGATGCCCGCCGCCGTCACCAGCACATCCAGTGCGCCGAAGGTGTCGACCGCGGTCTGCATGACGGTCAGGTTGTCGGTGGGGTTGGCCGCGTCCAGGTGGCAGAAGGTGGCCTTGGTGCCGAGCCCCCCGAGCTCGGCCACCGTCTCCGCCCCCGGTCCGTCCAGCACGTCGGCCACGACCACCTGGGCGCCCTCCTGGGCGAAGCGCAGGCAGCACGCCTTCCCGATGCCGTTGCCCCCTCCGGTGACCACGGCCACCTTGCCTTCCAGTCGATCAGCCATGGCCGCCCACGCTACGTCGCCACCGCCGGGGACGGTCAGTGATCGGCCCGGGCTCCCGTCGTAGGATCCTTGCGTGCCCGAGCGCCTCTATTTCCGCCAGCTGCTGTCCGGGCGGGACTTCGCCGTGGGCGACCCTCTGGCGACCCAGATGGTCAACTTCGTCTACCTCATAGGAGACGACGAGACACGGGAAGCGCTCGTCGTGGACCCCGCCTACGGCGTGGAGGACATCCTTGATGTGCTCGAGGGCGACGGCATGCGCCTGGCGGGGGTCCTGGCCACCCATCACCACCCCGACCACGTGGGAGGGTCGATGATGGGGTATTCGATCGAGGGGATCCGCAGCGTCCTCGAGCGCCGTCCCGTGCCCATCCACGTCCATCGCGAGGAGGCGGAGTGGGTGCGGCGCGTCACCGGCGTCTCCGCCACCGACCTCGTGGCCCACGAGAGCGGGGACAGGCTGAAGGTGGGTGACGTCGACGTGGAGGTGCTCCATACCCCGGGCCACACCCCCGGCAGCCAGTGCTTCCTGGTGGAGGAGCGGCTGGTGGCGGGGGACACCCTCTTCCTGCAGGGCTGTGGGCGCACCGACCTTCCCGGGAGCGACCCCGAGGCCATGTTCGACAGCCTGGGCAAGCTGGCCTCCCTCCCCGACGACGTGGTGGTGTTCCCCGGCCACCGCTACTCGCTCGCCTCCGCAGCCACCCTGGGTGCGGTCAAGGAGACGAACATGGTGTTCAAGCCCGCCGACCGCCAGCAGTGGTTGGCGGCCTTCGCGGGCACGTGAGCGGACGCTTGACGCGGAGAGTGAAGGCGCTCAGGTCCGCGCACCACGCGCCGATCTCAAGCGGTACGGGGCGGTGTAGGGCCTGCTCCCCACCGGCATGCGTCGGTGGGTGAGCGGGCTCGGTCGGCGGACCAGGAGGAGACGGTGGCCTTGATGCTGACCCAAGAACAAGGCGAAGGTGCGACCTCGCCGCCGCGCCGGTCAGGCCCGGCCGCCTCCCGCGGCCGCGTCCGGGCCATCGTCGCCGGTCTGGCCCTCGTCGCTGCGTCGGGGTTGGGCGTCGTGCCCGGATCGGGGGGCGCACCCGCCCTGGCCCAGACGGGCGCCAACCCACCCCCGCCCTTCAGCTACTGGCTGGTGGCGGCGGACGGAGGGGTCTTCAGCTTCGGCGGGATGCCCTACCGGGGCTCAGCGGGAAGCCAGCACCTGACCAAGCCCATCGTGGGCATGGCGGCCAAGGCCACGGCGACGGGCTACTGGCTGGTGGCCTCCGACGGCGGCATCTTCTCCTACGGCGACGCCGGGTTCTTCGGCTCGACGGGCGCCATCCACCTGAACAAGGCCATTGTGGGCATGGCGCCCACGCCGAGCGGCCTGGGCTACTGGCTGGTCGCGTCGGACGGCGGCATCTTCACCTACGGCGACGCCGCTTTCTACGGCTCGACCGGGAACCTGCACCT
>VAXP01000067.1 GCA_005884125.1 Actinomycetota bacterium
GTTCTGAGGAGTGGCGATCCGCGTTGTGACGGCGCTTGTCCGGTCGAAGCTCCTACGCTGCTCGGAACGAGTGACGGCAGGTAGGGCAGGGACGTGGATCGGAAGGCAATGACGTTGGACCAGGTCGCGGCACTGGTCGGTGAACCAGCCGATGAGCTGCGCCGCTGGCGCGACATGGGCCTGCTCGGTGAAGCTGGCGAGGATCCCAACGAGGCGTCGTGGGAGGCCGTCGAACGGGCCAGGCTCGTCCACTACGCCGCCGGTCGGGGAATCCCACCTGGTGAGATCGTGCGCATCAGTGCCGAGCAGGGCGACATGCTCGAGCCGTTCGTGCGGTGGTCACTACCGCGAGAAGGCGGCGTGTTCTTCACACGAGCGGAGGCCGCCGAGCGCAGTGGCCTAGAACCGGACCTGACCGATCAGGTCTTGGCCGCGGGTGGTCTGTGGGATCAGACGCACGTCGATGAGGACGATCTCGCCGCCTTGGAGATGGTCGCGACCGCCATCAAGTTCGGTCTGCCGACCGACGCACTGCTCCAGAGCCTGCGTGTGCTTGCCGATTCCCTCGGCAAGGTCTCCGAAGCCACGACAAGGCTTTTCCACCTGCACGTCCACGAAGTCCTGCGCGTCCAGGGTCTTCGAGGCGCCGAACTCATGGCCGCGACACAAGCAGTCGCCAACCCGTTGGCGGATCTCGTTGAGCCAGCCGTTCTCTACTTCCACCGCAAGAGCTGGGAGCGCGCCAACCGGGAGGACCTCATCCTCCATCTGCAAGAGGAGTCCATCGCTCCTGGTGAGTTCGTACGGACGCTGTTGTTCGTCGACATTTCCGGCTACACGGCGATGACGGAATCGATCGGAGACGCCGCAGTGGCGCGCGTCGTCGACCGCTTCGCCGGTCTCGTCCGACATACCGCGTCGGAGTGCAGCGGTGAGGTCGTCAAGCAGATTGGTGACGAGTTCATGCTCGTCTTTCCCGATCCCGCAGCGGCGGTCACATTCGGAACGACGATCACTGCCCGAGCCCGGCGCGATCTGACGCTGCCTCCCCTTCGCATCGGCGCACACAGCGGCAGCGTCCTCTACCGCGAGGGTGACTACTACGGAGCGACGGTCAACCTCGCTGCCCGCGTCACCTCGGTGGCGCGCGGAGGGCAGTTCGTCGTCACCGCGATCGTGCGCAAGCAGGCCCTTGGCGATTCAAGGTCCTTCAAGGCGTTAGGTGAGCACGTACTCAAGGGGATCGGCGAGCCGATCGCCTTGTTCGAGGTAACGGCCCCGTAGAACAGGCGAATGGCGACTGCCGACACCTGTTGGCGGCCACGCTGTCTGACCATGAGCCGGCATCGCTCCGTGACGATGAGACGGCCGGGTTCCATGTGCATGCCTCACCCCCACCAGGTGGCGCGCTTGCCCGTGATCTTGACCCGGGCCCGGCGCACGTCGGCGCCCTGAGCGCGTAGGTCCTCCACCGCAAGGCGCAACAGTCGGGATGCGCTGGCCCCGGTGATGGGCCCGGGGACGACGTCCAGGCGGAGCACGATGCGGCGCAGGGGATGCTTGGGCTTGGGCATGCTCAGTCCCGGCTCAGCTCGGCGGCGGCCCGCTTGGCACAGGCGTCATCCACGATGTCCTTGTTGTCGGCCGCGGCGGCGATGAGGGCGGCGGTGGCGGCGTTGTTGAGCTGGCGGGGCAGGCCGTTGGCCACCCGGTGCAGGCGGGCGATGGCGTCGTCGGCGAACAGCGCCTCGTCTCGCCCGGCCAGGCCGAGGTGGTGGCGCAGGTAGGCGGCGGACTCGGCCAGGTCCATGGCCTTGATCGAGAACCGGGTGGCGATGCGCTGGTCCAGGGCGGCGAAGACCCCCATGCGGAGCTGGCGGGACAGAGTCGGCTGGCCGAGGAGGATCCCGGCGAAGGGCGACGCCGAGTCCATGTCCTGGTTGGTGAGCAGCCTCAATTCCTCCAGCTGGGCCGGGGTGAGCAGGTGTGCCTCGTCAATCACGAGGACGACCCGGCGGTGGCGCTCGGCCTCCTCGGCCGCCAGCAGGTCCGTGGCCTGGGCCATCACCTCGGCCTTGTGGAAGCGGGGCTCGGCCCCGAGCGCCCGCACGATGGTCACATACAGGCCCCGGGTGCCGAAGGCGGGGTTGGCCACGTAGATGACCGTGTGGCGGGTGGGGTCCAGTCCCGCCACCGCGGCGCGCACCGACACCGTCTTTCCGGCCCCGACGTCACCCACGACGACCCCCAGGGCGGACTCCACGATGCAAAAGCCGATGCGGGCCACGGCCTCTTGGTGGGCGACGCGGGAGTAAAGGTCCTTGGCGGCGATCGACTTGGAGAACGGGGTGCGGGAAAGCCCGAAGTGCGCCACCCACGGGGCCCGGCTCATCGGGCCCCCTCGGCGCCCTCGCTGCCGTCGGTGCCCTGGCCGGCCTCCTCGGTGCCGAGGCCCGACAACGGCATCTGGGAGAACGAGATCGGACCGACCACCTCGGCCTCATGGGCGGCGGCCACCAAGCCCAGGTAGTCCACGCCCGTGGGTGGGGGATCGGGCCGGGGCGGCGGGGGCGTGGCCCGATGGGTGTGGCGTCCGATGACAAAGGGGGTGGCCACCCCGGCCGCTCGGCCCTGGTGGAACACCTCGATCACGGTCAGGTCCTCAGGGTCGAAGCGCAGCTCGACGCGCTGGCCGACCAGAGCGGGATCCACCGCATAGGAATTGGACTCGAGGCTCACCGTGGCGGTGCGGGTCACCCGCCGGGCCACCGACCATCTGAAGGCCTCGATCAACCGGGCCGGATCGGCGGCCCGGGGCGGGCCGGGCGCCTCGAAGCGGGCCATGGGTGTCTGGTTCGTCTCGGCGTGGACACGCCGGTTGGCCACCTGCTCGGCCCAGGCCTCGAAGCGGTCGTTGAGCTCGCCCCAGTCCTCGATGCCGACGTGTTCGGCCTCGGCGATGAACCTCTCCCGGATGAAGCGGTTGAGTCTCTCTTGCTTGCCCCGGCCCTCGGGTGAGTAGGGCTTGGAGTGGACCAGGCGGATGCCCAACACCGCGCAGGTCCGGGCCAGCGCGGCGTTGGAGAACGGCGCCCCGTTGTCGGCATACAGCACGACAGGAAGGCCCCGGCGCACGATGGCGGCCCGCAGCACCTCTTGGCCGGCCCGGGCGTTCTCGAAGCGATGGAAGCGTCCGTGCACCAACAGCCGCGAGTGGTCATCCACGATCAGGAACAGCCGGGCCCGGCCCGATGAGGCCACCCGGGGGTGGGGCACCCAGGGCCCGACGAGCACGTCGGTGATCCATCGGTCGTTGGGCGCCTCGGCCTCGTAGCGCCCGAAGGCGCGGGGCTCGGCGGCCAGGGCTTCGGCGTGCAGGCCCCGCCGGCGCAGCTGGGCCCGCAGGGTGCGGGAGGCGACACGTAGGCCATGGCGGTGCCAGACGATGTCGGCGATCTGAGCTGCGGAGCGGGACGGGACCTCGAGACGAAGAGCCACCGCTTCTTCGAAAAGCTCCGGTCGGGCCCGCACCACGCCGGTATCGGCCCGGGGCCGGGGACGCAGGCCCTCCAGTCCCTTGGTCCGCCAGTCCCGGATCCAGCGGTCGATCGTTCCCCGGGCATAACGGCGCTGGGTGCCGTCGGGATGGGTGTGGGTTGCCGCCGCGATGGCCCGCACCACCACTCCCTTCTGCGCCGGGCTCAGCCGGGTGTTGGCCGCCTCGGCGATCACCGCCCAGCGGTGCAGGGCGATGGCCTCGGTGAGGTCTCTGTCCACCTTCGTCTCTCCTTGCCGGGCCCCGTTCAGGGCGCCGGGGGCATGAAACGACGGCTGCCGATCACGAACCAGAGCGGATCGCTGGTGGTCCCGAGGAGCCTCCCGCCGCTCACGATGCTGGCGAAGGCCCACAGGGCGACCCCGGCCACCCCGGCCCGGGCCAGCCCGGCGCGCCACGCCCCACGGATCGCCCCCAGGGCCAGCCCAACGGGATGGGCGCCGGGCCTTGCGGCGCTGCCTGGATCGCCCAGCTCGACGGCCAGAGCGGCGAAGCCGGCCCCCAGCGCCGGCGCCCGCCGGGAGAACCGACGAACCCAGTCCCGGGCGGTGGTGTGGGGGACATCGGCCGCCCCCGCCGCCGGGCGCACGCCACCGGAGCCGTCGACCACCGCGACTATCACCCCACCAACGGCGCTGACGACGTCCAGGCGTCCCACCAGGAGGAACGAGGGCAGAAGGGCATGGGAGCGACGGCAGGGCACGCACTGGCCCCGGGCCACCCAGGCCGGAGCGGAGATGCCGCCGGCCCGCACGTGGCGCTCATAGCCGGAGCGGAACTCCATCGGCTTGCCGCACTCGGGGCAGTCCGCCCGGGGGATGTCGACATTTCGGCCGGCGGCCAGGTACTCGTCGACTGACAGGGCGCAGGGCCATACGATGGCCACGGTGGCAACACCGCCTTGGACCCCTCCCGGACAGCGACCAAACTGAGGCGGGAGGGGTCCCTCGCGTACAGGGACCGGCCATCCTCGCCTTCAGCGTCACCACCGAACCAACGCTGGCGTCGTCAATCAGCGCAGCCGATTCACCCCCGACCAGCGCCACCAAGAGCTGCCGCTAACAACACCCGTCCAGCATCTACCCCGTGCCGACAGACGCCTCAGTCCGCCACGTTGACTTTGGCGACGACTCGGGTCGGCCGCACCCGCACGACCATCTCCGGGGCCACACCGTTCCGACGCCCATACTGCTCAGCGAGGTCAGCGCCCATATAGCGGCCGCCGAGACGGGTCGCCCAGAGCACCAGAGCGTCCCGGTCGGTCGACGCGAACGCAGTTCCGGAGATGGTCACAAAGCCAAATGGCGGCCTCTCGTCGTCCCAGCACAAGGACACTCGCGGATCCCGCAGGATCGCCTTTCCCTTGATCGTCTCGGACGACGTCATGAAGACAATGTCCTCGCCATCCAGGTCGACCCAGACCGGTGCGACGTGTGGCGATCCGTCAGAGCGGACCACGCCAAGCTTCGCGGTGCGCACGGGAGTGGCCAAGACGAACTCCCGCCACCAGCCTTGAGGAGCATCGGTATAGCCCATGCCCACGGTCTATACCCGGACCAGAACCGGCTTGCCGCGCCATGTGATCCTCACACATCCTGCCGGCCTCCACCCAGGAGCTGGCGGGCGGAGCTCCGGCTCTCTGATTCCCGCCATTGGTCACGACCGGGAAGCCGGCGGGACCGCACCCACGGTTGCGATCGGCTAGATGACCCCGCTCACCGAACATGGCGACGGAAGGACGCCATGTCGAGCTCGTGTCGATGCCGCTGCGCACTGGTGCCGTCCCAATCGTCGACCTGCTCGCGCGCCCACGCCACCCAGCCGTCGATCGTCTCGATGTGGCGCCAGAGGAGCTCGTTGATGAGCGAGTTGATGTGAACCCGTTCGGGGAATGGCCCGCCGTCGGTCATCTCGTACTCGCGTGCCAGCGCCATCCCGGTGGCACGCATTTCCCTGGCCCACCGTTCGATGGCCTCGATCGTGGCCCAGGTGTCCCCCTTGGTCCCCCGGTCGGCAAAGAAGAGCTTGAGTCCGCCCTCGAACTCGAGCGCGGGCCCGGCGCCGGGCTGGCCTAGCCACGATCGCAGGGCCCGGCGGCCCGCCGGGGTGATCGAATACATCGTCCGTCGCCGTCGACCGGTCGGTCGCTGCTCCGCCGTCGCCAGCCCCAGTGAAACGAGGCGCTTGGCTGACTCGTAGATCTTGCTCTCGGCCCGCGGCCACAAGAAGCGCAGGCTGCGTTGTGACTGCTGAACGAGGTCGTAGGCGGACCACTCGCGCCGAAGGGTGAGAAGACCCAGCAGGGCGTAGTTCGTCGCGGTGAGGGGCTGCTCGACACCTTGACATTACTCCCGTCGGGAGTAAGGTCGACCACCATAGACCCAGGGGGGGACATGATCGTCATCCGCTTCAAGGTGAGGTGTCAGCCCGACAAGACCGACCGGATGAGCGAGGCCTTCCTCGACGTGATCGCCCCGAGTCGTGCCGTCGCCGGCGTCGTCAGCTTCGACATCGCCAACGACCTTGCCGACCCGGACGCGTTCATCGCCACTGAGGTCTTCGAAGACCAGGAGGCACGGGATCGTCAGGAGTCCTTGCCCGAGGTCGGCAAGGTGATGGCCTTGCTCCCCCAGTCCCTGGCAGGACCACCGGAGGCGACCATCTTCCACGTCTCCTCCTCAGCGCCGGCCATGTGACGGGCGCGGGGTGACTATCACCAGGTCCAACCCGGGACCGGTTCTGGTGGCGCCTCCTCGGCGGGGGTGACGCCTACCGGGGCGGGGTGAACTCGCCCCGCTCGGATTCGCTCAGGGCACGGAAATGGCAGGCGCCGAGGTGGTCGTCGACGACACCGAGGGACTGCATGGCGGCGTAGGCCGTAGTCGGCCCGACGAAGCGAAACCCATGCTTGCGCAGCAGCCCGGACAAGGCCCGGGACTCAGGGGTCGAGCCGGGCAGGTCGGCCATGGTCCGGGGAGGCCGGCGCCTCGGTGGTTCGTGGCGCCAGAGCAGCGCGGCCAGGGAGATCCCTTCCTCCCGCAGCCGGAGGGTGGCCCTGGCGTTCTCGATGGCGGCCACGATCTTGGCCCGATGGCGAACGATGGTGACATCGGCGAGCAGCCGCTCCACGTCGGCCTCTCCGAAGGCGGCCACCACGGCGGGGTCGAAGGCGGCGAAGGCCCTCCGGAACCCCTCTCGTTTGCGCAGGATGGTGAGCCACGACAACCCGCTCTGGAAACCCTCCAGGCACAGCTTCTCGAACACCCGGCCATCGTCGCTGACCGGCCGTCCCCACTCGAGGTCGTGGTAACGCTGGTACTCGGGCGCGGAGGTGGCCCAGGGGCATCGAGCCAAGCCGTCCTCGCCGACGACGATCGCGCTCATCGCCAAATGGTGCCGGGTCCGGGCGCACCGGGATCGATGCGCCCGGTCCGGATCAGGATCGCCAGCGCCGTCCCCCCTCGCCGGCCAGGACCCGCCCGAACTTCAGGTCGGGGAAGTGGGCACCCACTCCCGGGTCGCCCGATCGCTCCAGCTCGGCCCACATCCGCTCCCTGGTCCTGCGGGCCAGGGCCGGATCCACATCGGAGATCGCTCCCCACTCCGTCTCGTCCAGCTGCACGGGACAGCTGATGGCGTCGCCCAGCAGGATGGCCCGCTCCAGCCCCTCGGAGAGGACGATCACGAGATGGCCCGGGGTGTGCCCGGGAGCGGCCAGGGCGGTGACACCCGGCGCGATGGGAGCGTCGCCCTCGATCAGCGTCACCCTGCCGTCGTCGAGCAGACGGCGGAGGCCGTCACGCACCTGGGGCAGCATCAGGTCGGTCCCCTCGACGACGAAACGTGTCCAGTCGCCCTCCCCCACGAAGAGGGCGGCGTTGGGGAACGTCGCCTTGCCATCTCCGTCGACCAGCCAGCCGCAGTGGTCGATGTGGAGGTGGGAGCAGACGACCGTGCCGACCGTCTCGGGCCTCACTCCGGCGCCCGCCAGCTCCCCCATGAGCTTGCCGCCGATGAAGGTGTCGCCCGACATCTCACCCAGTCCGGCGTCGACGAGCACCGTCTCTTCGCCTAGCGGCCCTCCCTGGACGACGAAGCAGCCGATGGGCATGTGCATCTTGCCGTCGGGTCCCACGAGGTCCTCATGGCCCTCGAACGTGGCCAAGGGGCCGAAGTACTCGGGCCCGGTTATGAACTCGCCGTCGTTGACCGCAGTGAGGCTCAGCTCACCGATCTTCATGCCCTGTCGCCTCCCCACGACTCGCGGTCTCCTCGGAAGAACCCACCGCAGGGCACGAACGTAGCCGGGGGGCCCGTTGTCCCCGCGACCTACCCGGGCCGGGTCAGCCAGGACCGGGGGGAGCGCCAGGGGGGAGAGCGCCCCGGCAGTGCGGCCCGGCCGCCGCCCGCCGCCGAGCCTCGTGCCGGGCAGCCAGGCCGACCAGCTCGGGGGCGTCGAGCATGAGATCCACCGGCCTCTGGCGCTCGAGGATCGGGTTGCTCACCACGAACCACGCGGCGATGTCCCACTCCGACCGGTCACCCAGATGGCGGAGGACCTCGGCGACCCCGGCCAGGGGCTGGCCGTCGGGCCCGAACTGAAAGGCCGGGTACCACGTCCTGCCTCGGTGGGGCACGGCGAAGATGCGCCCGTCCTTGCGCCAGCGGTAGGCGAGCTGGGACTTGTTGCTGGCGTCCGAGCCGTTGAGGCGGGAGACCTCGGCCGCGGTGAGCCCGCCGAAGTCGCGAAGCACGCGGGTGCGGAACTGCGCCACCCGGCGGGCCTGCTCAAGGGTGCGGGCGCTGGGCACCCACCTCCCGAGGCAGCAGGCTCTCCACCAGGCGCTCGAGCTCGAGGCGCTCACCGCGGTTGGCCGCGTCGGCCAGCGAGCGCAGGGAATCGCCCATGGCGCCGTTGACCTCCAGCGCCGCGGCGACGACGTAGGCGGCCCCCAATCCCTTCATGGCCGGATAGCGCCGCGCCAGCAGCCGCCTGCCCCGCTCGTCCAGCTCGACGACCTCGACCCTGCGCCCGGCCCGGCCGTTCATGGCAGCAATTGTCCGGGGGGCGGGCGTCCGGGGGGCGGACGCCCCTAGACCGCTTCGTCGCCCAGCTCTCCGGTCCGGATCCGCATCACCCGGTCGAGGTCGTAGGCCCAGATCTTG
>VAXP01000021.1:0-8617 GCA_005884125.1 Actinomycetota bacterium
GCCCAGCCCGCCGTGCTCGGGAGGGATGGTGCAGCCGAAAAGGCCCAGCTCCCGCATGCCTGCCACCAGCTCGGCCGGATAGGTGTCGCCGTGCTCGAGCTCGAGAGCGACGGGCATCACCTCCTTGGCGACGAACGTGCGGACTGCGTCGACGAGCTCGTCGGCCAGGGCGGGGTCGGTGCGGGTCATCGGGGCGCAGGCTACCCATCCGCTCCCTGGACCACGCTGTCCGTGGGCCATGCTGGGGACGTGACCCCGAGCCGGCGAGCGCCGCCTCCTGCCGGCCGCCGGGTGGGCGCGGCCAGCAGGGCTCTGTTCGCCCTCGCCGTCGTGGTCGGGGGCGCGACCGCGGCCTGCGGGTTCCGCCCCGCGCTGGCGCAGGTGGCGGCCACCACGACGTCCAGGCCCCAGGCCACCACCCCGACCTCCCTGCCCGGCCCCGGCACCACGGCCAGGCCCGCACCCACCACCGCCGCTCCCGCCAGCACCACCGCCGCGCCGGCCACCTCGAGCACGGTGAGGCGTCCCCCGGTCACCCGGGTCACGACGACCACGACGACGGCGCCCCCCATCACCGCCGTGTCCGTGCCCGCGACCACCATCCCGTCCTCTACGACGAACCTGCAGGCCGCGGGCACGCCGGGCGAGGGGCACGTGTCGCCCCTGTTCCCGGCTCTGTCGGGCGCCGGCGTCGCCCTGGCCCTGGCCATCCTGGCCGGGCGCTGGATCAGGAACCGGCCCGGCCCGTGATCGAGCTGGGCCTGCGCAACGACGTCTACCGGCGTCCCCTGGCCACCGCCCTGGACCGCCTGGGCCTGCGCGAGGGCTGGCGTTGCGTGGACGTGGGAGCCGGAGGGGGCGGTGTCAGCGTCGCCCTGGCCGAGATCGTGGGCCGCGACGGCCGCGTCTACGCGGTCGACAGCGATCCCGCGGCGCGGGACGCGGCCGCGGCCGCCGCCGCCCCCCACGCCCAGGTGATCGCCATCACCCAGGCGGGCGAGGACCTGCTGCTGCCCGAGCCGGTCGACCTGGCCTTCTGCCGCTTCCTGCTCATGCACGTGGCCGACCCTGTCGTCGTGCTCAGGCGCATGGGCCGGGCCGCCCGGCCCGGGGGCTGGGTGGTCGCCCAGGAGCCCATCACCTCGGCCGGCCGGGTGGGCGGCGAGCCGCTGTCGATGCCGGACGCACCGCATCCCGACGTGGGCGCGCTTCTGCCCGCCCTGGCCCGCGACGCCGGGCTCGAGATCGTCGACGCCTGGGCCGAGGCACCGGCCGGAGTGGGCCCCGGTCCGGTGACCGCCTACCTGGCCCAGCTCACCGAGGTGAGCCCGGGCGACGACCCCGTCGTCCTGCCCCCGCTGGTGACCGTGGTGGCCAGGCGCCCGGCCGTCGACTGACAAGCTCGCCGCGGGCCGGGACGGGAGCGCGCCATGCGGCGACGGTGGCCGGAGGCCACAATGGCCGCACGCCACCAGGGAGCGGCCTGACACCGGGGAGTCGCATCGATGATCGACCGAGCGCCGTCGGGGATGCGCCGCTTCGTCATGGAGCGGGAGCAGGACGCCTCAGGCGTCTCGGGAACCGGCTTCGTGCTGGAGGGCGTGCTGTTCTCGACGGGGGTGGTGGTCGTGCACTGGCTCACGCCGCCGCCGCGCGGCTCGATCAGCGTGTTCGACTCCCTCGAGCAGTTCCTGTCCATCCACGTCGCCCCCCATCCCGGCAACCACGCCGTGGTCACCTTCGAGGACGGCGAGCAGCTCTCCCAGGAGCGGGCCAAGATCATCGTCCTCCGTCGCTGACGGGCTGCGGAGGGGCCTAACTACACTCCCCGGCCATGGCCGCACCCGACCTCGACGCCGCGGCCGCCGCGGTCGAGGCGGCCAGGACCGCGGTGGAGGCGGGGGCCCGGCATCTGGGGGGCAAGGGCCCGGGCGCGATCGACGCCAACCAGGTGGCCGCCTACGACCTGGCCCACGGCGCGGCCGCGGCCGAGATAGCCAGGGCCGCCCTCGGGTACGCCTCCAAGGGCGAGGTGGAGGCACGCATGGGCTGCGCCTTCGTCGCCGATGCCGTGCACGACGTGGCCGGACGCCTCCTTTCCCGAGAGGACGCATGGGGCCTGCGGCCGGGAGCCTTGGACCCGGCACTCGGCTTCGCCCGCATCCACCGCTCCCCCGAGGCTCTCGCCTCTCTGTGCGGCGAGCAGGGACCCCGTCACCTGGACGCCGACTTCGAGCTGGTGCAGGACACGTTCCGGCGCTTCGCCGACGACAAGATCCGCCCCGTCGCCGAGCACGTGCACCGCACCAACGCCGACGTGCCCGAGGAGGTCATCTCCGGGCTGGCGGAGATGGGGGGCTTCGGCCTCTCGGTCCCCGAGGAGTACGGCGGATGGGCCGCCGGGGGCGAGAGCGACTACATGGGCATGGTCGTGGCCACCGAGGAGCTGTCCCGGGGGTCCCTGGGGGTGGGCGGCTCGCTCATCACCCGCCCGGAGATCCTCACCCGGGCCCTGGTGCGGGGCGGGACCGAGGACCAGAAGCGGGAATGGCTGCCACGCATCGCAACGGGAGAGGCCATGGTCGCGGTGGCCGTGACCGAGCCCGACTTCGGGTCGGACGTGGCCGGGGCCAAGGTGTCGGCCACTCCCGCTGGCGGGGGCTGGGCCCTGAACGGGGTCAAGACCTGGTGCACGTTCGCGGCCCGGGCCGACGTGCTCATGCTCCTGGCCCGCACCGACCCCGACCGGGCCAAGGCCCACCGGGGCCTCTCCGTCTTCGTCGTGCCCAAGCCCAGGGGCGAGGGCCATGGGTTCGTGCTGACCCAACCGGAGGGGAAGGGCAGCATGGAGGGCCGGCCCATCGACACCATCGGCTACCGGGGCATGCACAGCTACGAGCTGGCCTTCGAGGACTGGTGGGTCCCGGCCGCCTGCCTGGTCGGGGGCGAGGGCGGGCTGGGCAGGGGCTTCTACTACCAGATGGAGGGGTTCGAGAACGGCAGGCTGCAGACGGCGGCAAGGGCCCTGGGCGTCATGCAGGCAGCCTACGAGGCGGCATACGACTACGCCGTCAACCGGGTCGTGTTCGGCGCACCCATAGTGGAGTACCAGCTGACCCGGGCCAAGCTGGCCCGCATGGCCGTGCTCATCCAGGCCAGCCGCCAGTTCACCTACGAGGTGGCCCGGCTCATGGCCAAGGGTGAAGGGGCCCTGGAGGCGTCCATGGTCAAGGCCTACGCGTGCCGGGCCGCGGAGTGGGTGACCCGGGAGGCCATGCAGCTGCACGGGGGCATGGGTTACGCCGAGGAGTTCGCCGTGAGCCGCTACTTCGTCGACGCCCGGGTCCTGTCCATCTTCGAGGGGGCCGACGAGACCCTGGCCCTCAAGGTCATCGCCCGCAGGCTGGTGGAGCGGGCCTCGGCCTGACGGGCGCGATCAGGCCTTCTCGACGGTGAGGGCCTGGAGGTAGTGCAGGTACGACCTCCAGCGCACGACGCCGCGGATGGGGAGGCCCAGCAGCTGCCAGAACATGCGCCAGGTGCGGCGGTAGCCCTCGAGCTTGCCGAACTTGTCGCGCTTGGTGCGATGGGTGACGCCGTTCATGATCCGGGCTGTGGTCGCCAGCCCCCGCTCGGCGATGACCTTGTTGATCATGAACTCGATGGTGTAGCCCTTCAGCTGATCGGGGCTCACCGCCTCGAACACCCAGCGGGGCAGCACCCTCTCCCCCGTGGTCGGTGGCAGCCGGAGCACGACCGGGTTCCACGGCCCGTAGTCGAACCATCCGATGGACATCACCGCCCTGCCCTCGACGAACGGGAGGCAGATGGCGTCGAGGTGGGCGCCGGTGACGCCCAGCAGGTCGGCGTCGGCGAAGAGCAGGGCGCCGGCGTCGGTCGCGGCCACGCCCGCCCTCATGGCGTGGGCCTTGGACCCCTCGCCGTCCAGGCGCACGACCCGGGCGCCGGCGCTGCGGGCCTCCTCGGCCGTCGCGTCGCTCGACCCGTCGTCCACGACGATGACGTCGCGGACATAACGGCAGCCCCGGCAGGCGGCGACGACCTGGGCGACGGTCGCCGCCTCGTCCCGGGCGGGTATCACGGCGTCGATGACGGGGGCGGGAATGGGGCCGCCCGCCGCCTCCTCGGGGCCCGCCTGGGGGTCGGCCGTCGGATCGACGGTCCCCGGTACCAGAGCGTCGGGGCCGGGCCCGTGGGCCCGCACCGCGGCCGGGCTCACCCCCGGGCCGACGGGCTGCGGACCAGACCGGCCCGCTCGCCCCGGGCGACGACCTTCACCGCCACCTTGCGGGACGCCTCGTCGATCATCTCGTCGCCGAACATGACCGCACCCCGGCGGTCCTCCTGGGTGGCCTGCTGGTAGGCGTCGAGCACGGCGCAGGCCCGGTCGAACTGCTCCTGGCTGGGCGAGAAGACCTGGTTGAGGATGCTCACCTGATCGGGGTGCAGGGCCCACTTCCCGTCGTATCCGAGGATCATGGTGCGCACACAGAAGTCACGGAAGCCTTCGGGGTCCCGCACCCGCACGTAGGGCCCGTCGATGACCTGCAGCCCGTTGGCCCGGCCGGCCATGAGGATCTTCAAGAACACGTAGTGGAAGTAGTCACCGGGGTACTCGGGGATCTGCAGCCCTCCGCTGAGCGAGGGCATCTCCATGGACGCCGACATGTCGACCGGCCCCAGGATGATCGTCTCCAGCCGGGGCGATGCCGCGCAGATCTCCTCCACGTTGATGAGGCCCCGGGCCGTCTCGATCTGGGCTTCGATGCCGATGTGGCCCAGGGGCAGCCCGGTGTTGGCTTCCACCTGGGTCAGGAGAAGGTCGAGCGCCACCACCTCGGCCCCGGACTGGACCTTGGGCAGCATCACCTCCTCCAGGCGCTCGCCCGCATTGCCCACCACCTCGATGACGTCGCCGTAGGTCCACTTGGTGTCCCAGGAGTTGATGCGGACGCAGAGAGTCTTCTCGCCCCAGTCCTGGTTCTTGACCGCGTCGACGGCCTTGGCCCGGGCGCTCTCCTTCTCGAGGGGAGCCACGGAGTCCTCGAGGTCGAGGAACACCATGTCGGCAGGGATGCCGGGCGCCTTGGCCAGCATCTTCTCGCTCGATGCGGGGACGGAGAGGCAGGAACGGCGAGGCAGATCGCGGGTACGGGCGGACATGCGACGATGCTACGAGCGGGCCGGCGACGACTGCCAAGCGGAAGGCCGGGGCCCGAGGTGTTCGGTCAGGGGGCGGACCAGCCCCCCACCGGCTTGAGCAGCTCGGGGGCCACCGGGCAGTCGGCCCTGCGCGCCGCGCCCGGGCCGGACGGGTCGTCGGCGACGCCGGCGGGCCCGACGACACGGTCGCACCAGCTCAGGGGCGCGATCTCCTCGGCCCGGTCCCACGGATCGTCAGGGCCGTCGAGGCGCCGGCGCAGGGCGTCCCAGAGGCGTCCGGGCAGGGCTCGGCCCTCTCCCGCGACCACCCACACGCCCACCCCCGACTGACGCCCGACGGCGGCAGCCGCGCTCGAGCCGCTGACGGCGACGAAGCCGTCCGGGCCGAGGGCGTTGGCCTCCAGCACCACCAGGTCGGAGGCCACCACGGCGGCGGCCACGCCCGACTCGGGGACCTCCGCGGCGTGGAGCCCCGCCGCGTCCAGACGCGCCACCAGCCCCGAGCCCTCTCCCCAGGCGTCGACCACCTGCACGCTGACGTCGCCCCTCGCACCCAGCCCGGCGGCGGTGAGCTCGGGCCAGCCCAGGATCGTGACGGTGGCGTCCTCGGGCACGTGCTCGGCGAGGACCCACGGGGTGCCGTCGTCGTCGAGCACCCGGGCCGACGCCCACGCCTCGCGGGCCGGGTCGTCGGCCGCGAGCACGCGGGCCGCCAGCCACCACATGGGGCCGACGCCAGGATGGCGGTCGACCAGGCGCCTGCACGCGGTGACCAGCGCGGCGGGGTCGTCGGCGAAGCCGGTCAGCGCCCCCGCGGCCTCCTGCACCAGCAGGGTCGGCCCGGCCCCGTCGGCCCGGGCGACGTACCGGAGCCGCTCGATGGGGTGCACCGCACGAACGGTACCCCAGGCCGCGGGTCTCTACGTGGGCTTGAACACCATGAGGAACACGATGGTCACGACGATGGCGTCCAGCACCATCCCCACCGCCGCGTCGCGCCGGAACAGGCGGTCGTATTCGGCCGCTTCGGGCGGCGCACCGGCGCCGACGGGGGCACCCGCCATGGCACGCAGCAGCTCGATCATGCGCTTCTCGTTGGGTCGCACCATCCCGTGGACCAGCCCGATCACGACCAGGAAGAGGACGATGGAAACCGAGATCCAGGGCTGGCTGAACTTGTAGAGCTTGTCGCTCATTCCCACCAGGGCGAACCCCAGCAGGAACACCAGGTAGATGAGGTACTGCGCCACCCGGTCGCTGACGAAAAAGTTGGTCTCGGCTATCGCCAGCCCTTCACGCCCTCCCGCCCGGCGGGCCCGGGCTGTGTAGAGACCGTTGAGGAACACCGCGCCGAAGCCAACGATGGCCAGGAGGATGTGGATCGACTTGAGCGCGTTGTAGGCGCTGTCGTCGACGGCGGACAGCAGCACGGCGCCCTCCTCTCGTCCGTCGGTGAAGCGTCGCAGGTCCGAACGTACCCGAACTACGGTCTGCCGCCGTGGCAACGGACCCCCCGCCGCAGCTCGTGCTCACGCCCATCAGGGGCAAGCCGCGCACCGTGAGAGAGCTGTTGACGACCTTCCACCTGGTATTCGTGGCGCTGGACCCGTTCACCAACGAGAGCGCGTGGATCCTGCCCACCGCCGCCCGCATCCTGACGGTGTTCGATCAGGCCGACTGCCGCGTGGCCTGGCTGGTGGCGGGGGCGACACCCGAGGAGTGCAGGATGTTCCTCGGCCCGTGGGCCGAGCAGATGCTCACCTTCGCCGATCCCGACAGGGAAGCGGTGAAGGCCTTCGGGCTCGAGCGCCTGCCCGCCCTCGTCCACCTGGGCATCGACGGGACCATCGTGGGCGCGGCCGAAGGATGGAAACCGGCCGAGTGGCGCGCCGTCACCGACAGGCTGGCCAAGATGATGAGCTGGCGGGCCCCCGCCATCCCGTCCCCCCGCGACCCCGCCCCCTTCGTGGGGACGCCGGCGCCGGGCTGAACATCACTTGAGGATCCCGCCTCTCGTCATGGCCATCACGTCGAGGGCCCGGTCCACCTCCTCTTCGCTGAGCAATCCCTCCTCGAGGACCACGGAGCGCAGGTCCTTGCCCTCCTCCGTGGCCCGCTTGATGACCTTGGCCGCGGCCTCGTAGCCGATGTACGGGTTGAGCGCGGTGCCGATCGACGGAGACGAGAGCGCGTAGGTGCGACAGCGCTCCTCGTCGGCCACGATGCCGGCCACGCACTTATCGGCCAGGGCCCGGCTCACGGCCGCCAGCAGACGGATCGACTCGAGCACGTTGCGGGCGACGACGGGGAGCATGACATTGAGCTCGAAGTTGCCGGCCGCCCCGCCGAAGGCGACGGCGGCGTCGTTGCCCACGACCTGGGCCACCACCTGGCACACGGCTTCGGGAACGACGGGGTTGACCTTCCCGGGCATGATCGACGAGCCCGGCTGGAGGTCGGGCAGGCGGATCTCGGCCAGCCCGCAGCGGGGGCCGCTCGCCATCCAGCGCAGGTCGTTGGCCATCTTGTAGAGGGACACGGCGATGGTGCGAAGCTGCCCCGAGCACTCGACGATGCCGTCGCGTGCTCCCTGGGCCTCGAAGTGGTCGCGCGCCTCGGTGAAGGGCAGGCCGAGCTCGTCCGACACCCGGGCGATGACGCTCTTGGCGAAGCTCTTGGGCGCGTTGATCCCCGTTCCCACCGCGGTCCCCCCCAAGGGCAGCTCGGAGACGCGGGGAAGGCAGGCCTGGATGCGCTCGACGCCGTGCCCGATGGCCGAGGCGTAGCCCCCGAGCTCCTGGCCGAGCGTCACCGGGGTGGCGTCCATGAGGTGGGTGCGTCCGGCCTTGACCACCTGACGGAACTGGCGCTGCTTTCGGCGCAGGGCCCCGGCCAGGTGCTCCAGGGCGGGGATCAGGTCGCGCACGAGGCCGACCGCGGCCGCGACATGGATGGCGGAGGGGAACATATCGTTGGACGACTGCGACGCGTTCACGTCGTCGTTGGGGTGGACCTTGCGCCCCAGGCGCTCGCCCGCCAGCGTGGCCAGCACCTCGTTCAGGTTCATGTTGGTCGACGTCCCCGACCCCGTCTGGAAGACGTCGACGGGGAACTGGTCGTCCCATCTCCCGGCTGCGACCTCGGCCGCGGCCTCGTGGACGGCCTGGGCCACGTCCCGGTCGACGAGCTTGAGCCTGGCGTTTACAAGGGCGGCCGCCCCCTTGAGCGTGGCCAGGGCCGCGATCAGCGACCGCTCGACGCGCGTGTCCGATATGGGGAAGTTCTCGACAGCTCGCTGGGTCTGAGCAGCCCATTTGGCCTGAGCCGGGACCCGTACGTCGCCCATCGAGTCGTGCTCGATGCGGTACTCCTCGGTCATTGGGCCGACGGTAGCGGCGCGCCGCGCAGGGGTGCGAAGCCGGATCGGACCCGT
>VAXP01000021.1:8714-30484 GCA_005884125.1 Actinomycetota bacterium
CGCGCGCCTTCGTAGCCGCTCTACTTCCCGATGGGTGGGAGTGGTCCTCGCGGCCGGCGTCCTCCTGCCCCTGGCCGCGCCCCTCCTGCACGCCGAGGGCGGAGCATTGGCCGACCCCGTCGCGGACAAGCGAGCGGAGGCCCAGCGCATCGCCGCCACCCTCGCGGCCCAGGGCCGCCAGACCAGCGTGCTGGCCGAACGGCTCGACGAGGCCCGCCTCAACGCCGACCAGGTCAACCTGCAGCTGGGCCGGGCCCGTCTGGATCTGGCCCAGACCGATCAGCAGGTCGGCGCCCAGCGGGCCCGGCTGAGGGCGCAGGCGGTGAACGCCTACGTGACCGGCGGGAACGCCTCGGTGGCCCAGCTCCTGGTGCAGGCCAGCCAGGAGGACGTGGTGTTGCGGCGCAACTCGCGCCGCCCGCATCACCCTGGACGAGAAGCGGGCGGAGCTGGGGCGAGCCCAGGACGCGGCCAGAACGGCGCTGGCCCAGGTGAGCGCGGCGGAGCGGGCCGCGGCCGCCTCGGACGCGGCCGAGCAGGCCACCCTGGCCAGGGTCCAGGGCGAGTTGGTCACCCTCGTGGTGCAGGAGCAGCAGCGCCAGGCCGCGGCCCAAGCGGCCCGGCTTCAGGCCCAGCTCATGGCCCGCCTCGCCGCCCCCCGCCCGGCCCACCAGGTCAACACGCCCCGCGCATCCAGCTCGTCCAGCTCGTCCGGCTCATCAGGCTCGTCAGGCTCGTCAGCGTCCTCCGAGCCGGGCCAACCCGGCTCACCACCTCCCCCCGCGGGGGGAGCGGCTGCCGCGGTGGAGGAGGCCAAGCGCCAACTCGGCAAGCCCTACCACTACGGCGGCTCGGGGCCGGACAGCTTCGACTGCTCGGGGCTGACGGCCTGGGCATGGAGAGCAGGAGGGCGTTCGCTCCCCCACTCCGCGGCCGGCCAGTACTCGGCCACCATGCACATCCCCATCAGCCAGCTCCAGCCAGGCGACCTCGTCTTCTACGGCAGCCCGCCCCATCACGTGGGCATCTACGTGGGCGGCGGGCAGATGATCAACGCCCTCCACAGCGGGACCGTCGTCAGATACGAGTCGATCTACTTCGAGGGTGACCTGATCGGCGGCGGGCGGGTCAACTGAGCGCGCCAACCCCGAGTTGCCGGCGGGCTGACGGGCGCCGGGGCGGTCAGCGGGGAACCTGGTCGGCGCCCGCCAGCCCCGCGGGAGGGAGCCGGCCCTCGGCACCCTCCAGCCTGGGACCGGGGACGCGGGGGAAGCGGTAGGGCACCGGCTCCCGCCCCGCCTGGCAGACGAAGGCCTCGCCCGTGACCGATCCCGTCATGCAGGCGAGCACGGCCTCGGCGACCTGCCTCGGGGCGATGAGAGGGAACTGGGCCTGCTGCAGCAGCCGCTTGGCCTCGTCGCCGACCAGCGGCGTGTCGACGATGCCGGGACACACGGCGTTGACGGTGATGCCCCGGGCCTGGAGCTGGGGCGCCAGCGCCCGCACCAGGCCCACGACCGCGTGCTTGGTCAGGGTGTACACGGGGTCGGCGTCGAAGGCGATGAGGCCGGCCAGCGAGGCCGTGGCGACCACCGCCCCCCCGCCCCGCCTGGACATGGCCGGGACGACGGCCCTGAGCCCGAAGACCACGCCGTCGACGTTGGGGCCCATGATGCGGCGGTACTGGGCGTCGGTCAGCCTGGTGATGTCGGCCTCGCCGGTGGTGACGCCGGCGTTGAGATAGGCCAGGTCGAGCCCGCCGAACTCGCCCTCGGCCGCGTCCACGATCGCTTCCCACCCGGCGGGATCGGCCACGTCGGCCCGCATGAACCGTCCCTTGACCTGGGCCGCGGCCTCCTCTCCCGCCTCTGCGGCCAGGTCGGCCACCACGACGGTCGCGCCCTTCTCGGCCAGGAGGGTGGCCGTCGCCCGGCCGATGCCCGATGCCGCCCCCGTGACCACGGCGACCTTGCCGTCCAGCGCTCCCATCCGATCCTCCTCAGCTCGCCCGCCGGCATAGGTTGGCCGATGGTGCGCGCCGCCACCATCGTCGAAGGCAAGCTCGCGTTCGCCGAGCACCCCGATCCCCGCCCGGGCCGGGGTCAGCTCCTGGTGAGGGTGCACGCCGCCGGGGTGAACAACGCCGACCTGCTCCAGGTGGCGGGCTTCTATCCCGCCCCGCCCGACTCCCCGCCCGACATCCCCGGCATGGAGCTGGCGGGCCATGTCGTGGAGACGGGCCCGTCGGTCCACCGCTTCGGCCCCGGCGACCGCGTCATGGCCCTGTTGGGCGGGGGCGCCCAGGCCGAGCTCGCCCTGGTGGACGAGCGGGTGGCCCTCCCGGTCCCGCCCGGCGTCTCCTGGGAGGAGGCCGGGGGGTTCCCGGAGGCCTTCACCACCGCCCACGACGCCCTGTTCACCCAGTGCGGGCTGGGGCTGGGCGAGCGGGCCCTGGTCCACGGGGCCGCGGGCGGGGTGGGGACGGCGGCCGTGCAGCTGGCGGCCGCGGCCGGCGCCCGGGTCACTGCCACCGTCCGCGACCCGGCGCTGCGGGACGGCGTGGCCGCCCTGGGGGCGGCGGAGGTCGTGGCCCCCGACGTCTTCGTCGAGCACGGCCCCTACGACGTCGTGCTGGAGCTGGTGGGCGGGCCCAACCTGGCCGGGGACCTCCAGGCCCTGAACGTCGGCGGCCGCATCTCGTTGATCGGGCTCGGAGCGGGAGGCCGGGCCGACATGGACCTCATGGCCCTCATGGCCAAGCGGGTCCGCGTGTCGGGCTCGACCCTCCGGGCCCGACCCCCGGAGGAGAAGGCCGTGGCCCTCGGGCGGGTCGGGACCCATGTCCTGCCCCTTCTCGAGGCGGGCCGGGTGCGAGTCCCGCTGGCCGCCACCTTCCCCCTGAGCGATGCGACCGCCGCCTACCAGCGCTTCGCGGCCGGGTCCAAGCTGGGCAAGATCGTCCTGGTGACGGACGCGGGCTGAGGCGCCCCGCTCACACCGCGGTCCAGCCCCCGTCGACCGCGATCACCTGCCCGGTGACGAAGGAGCTGGCGTCTCCCGCCAGCCAGAGCAGGACCCCGTCGAGCTCGTTCAGCTCGCCGCCCCGTCCCATGGGCGTGTTGCGCCTGAGCCAGGCCCGACCCGACTCCTCCTCGAACATCTCCGTGGTGAGGTCGGTGGGGAACCACCCCGGAGCGATGGCGTTGACCCTGATGCCCCTGCGGGCCCACTGCACGGCCAGCTCCCGGGTGAGGTTGACCAGCCCCCCCTTGCTGGCCGTGTAGCTGGCCTGGGGCACCTGCCCGCTGGCCACCAGCCCCAGGACGGAAGCGACGTTCACGACCACGCCCGAACCCTGCTCGAGCATGGGCCTGGCCGCGGCCTGGGTGAGCACGAAGGCGGCGGTGAGGTTGACGGCCACGATGTCGCGGAACTGCTGGCGGGGCTCCTCCTCGGCCGGCAGCGGGTTCCCGATGCCGGCGTTGTTGACCAGGACGTCGATGCGTCCGTGACGGGCCAGGGCCGCCTCGACCAGGGCGTCGCAGTCCTGGTCACGGGACACGTCGCACGGGAACGGCACCGCGCCCGGGAGCTCGCCCGCCAGCGCCTCCAGGAGCCCGGCCCGGCGAGCCGCGAGCACGACGAGCGCCCCGGCGCCATGCAGGACCCGGGCCATGCGGGCCCCGATCCCGGCGGAGGCGCCGGTGACGACGGCCACCCGCCCGTCCAGGCGGAAGCGGGCCAGAGGATCGTCGCTGTCGCTCACGGAGCCGGATGTTACGGAGCGCCCGCTCCGCTCGGGGGTTGGCGCGGGAACAGGTGTTCGATATAGTCGGACCATGGCCGACGTCCAGTTCCGGTGGCGGCGGGCCGAGGAGGAGGCGAGCGAGGCGCCCGCCCTGTTCGACGCCGATCAGCTCCTCGACCGCCACGTGGGCCGGGGCGAGTTCAGCGGGATGGAGTTCCTCCACGTCAACGCCAGGCGCATCATCAACCAGGTCCCGTCCGCATCACGGGTCCCCTTCCGCTGGACCATCAACGCCTACCGGGGCTGCAGCCACGCCTGCAGCTTCTGCTTCGCCCGGCCCACGCACGAGTACCTGGGCCTCGGCATCGGTGAGGACTTCGAGCGCCGCATCGTTGTCAAGGTCAACGCCGTCGAGCGGGTGGCCGCTGAGGTCGCGGCCAGGAGGTGGTCGGGCGACCACATCGCCATGGGGACCAACACCGATCCCTACCAGCGCTGCGAGGGCAAGTACCACCTGACGCGCGGCATCGTCCGCGTCCTGGGAGCGGCGAAGAACCCGTTCTCCATACTGACCAAGTCGACGCTGATCCTGAGGGACCTGGACGTGCTGAGCGAAGCCGCCCGTCACGCCGAGGTGCGGTGCAACTTCTCCATCGGGACCTTGGACCAGGACGTGTGGAAGCTGACCGAGCCGGGCACACCGCACCCGCGGCACCGTGTGGAGGCGGTGCGGCGCCTCAACGATGCCGGCATACCTTGTGGCGTCCTCGTCGCGCCCGTGCTTCCCGGACTCTCCGACGGCGACGAACAGCTCGAAGAGGTCGTGACCGCGTGCGTGGAGGCGGGCGCCACGTCGGTGTCGGCCATCGCCCTCCACCTTCGGCCCGGGGTCCGCGACCACTTCCTGGCCTCGCTGAGGGTCACCCGTCCCGACCTGGCGCGCGACTACGAGCGCCGCTACCGGCGCGCCTACCTGCCGGCCACCGAACAGCGGGCCCTGTCGGCGCGTGTGCACCGGTTCGCCGCCGGCGTCCCGGGCCGGGAGCCGGTCCATCGCTCCCATGACATGCGCGGGGCGGAGGCGCCGGACCATGGTCACCCGGCGCCGGCCCGCCGTCCCGGTTCCCGCCAGCTCGGCCTCGGCTTCTAGAGGGCGCCGCCGGCCCAGGCCCGGACCATGGCGGGCACCGACCGGCTCACCATCTCGACCAGCTCCGGGTCGCGCTCGGGGGGAGCCTCCTCCAGCCAGTGGAGCACGCTGTCGACCAGGAAGGACAAGATGAGCTCGGCCGCCCAGGCCCGGCGCACCCCGTCGCCGATGGAAACGGGCGCCAGCAGCTCCCTGGCCACCTCGACCGCGCCGGCGCGCACGCTGGCGGCGTGGGCCGCGAACCGGGGCTCCCGGGCCGCCTGGCGCCACAGCAGGGTGAAGGCGGCGGGGTCCTCCCTGGCCCCCTCCAGCAGGGCGCGCACGGCGGCCTCGCTCCCGGTCAGCCCCCGGGCCCGGTGGGCGCCGAAGCCCTGGGCCAGCCTGTCCCGCACCTGGGCCAGGACCGCCTCGTAGAGGGCCTCCTTGGACTCGAAGTGCCGGTAGACGATGAGCCGGGTGATGCCGGCCGCGCCGGCCACGTCCTCCATCGAGGTGGCCGAGAAACCCCCCTGGCCGAAGGCCACGGCGGCGGCGCTGAGGATGGCGGCCCTCCGGGCCGGGCGGGCCAGGAGCCGGCGGGGGACCGTCGCCGGCCCGACCACCGCGGTTTCGCTTGCGGGCTGTATACAGAGGAGTATACAGTTCACCCGTCAGGCAGTGCGAGGGGAGGCCGCGGTGACGACCTTGCAGACCGAGTGGACCGAACAGGAGCTGCTGGCCAGCCATCCCGTCGAGGAGCCCCTCATCGCCGGGGGCGTCCGCTGCCACGGGGGCTTCGACCACGACGGGGCCTACGTGTCGCCCCGCACCCTCAACCGCTGGCCCGCCATCGACGCGTGGAAGCAGCGACGGGCCGAGCAGTTCGGCACCCCCCTGCTGGACGTGGACCTGGCGTCGTGGCCGGGGACGTACCCCAACGCGGCGCAGGCCAGGCACCTCATCGCCTCCAGCGTGCCCGAGCCCATCATCTCCACCCTCACCCGCATCGGCACGGTCGAGGGCTTCGGGGCCATGATCCGCTACTCGGTGCTGCCCGACTTCCAATCCTGCTTCGAGGAGGACACCCGGGGCACGGCCATGGCCCACCTGGCCGGCGGGCTCTTCGAGGCCCACGCCCGCGACGAGGCGGGCTGGGGGGAGGAGGGGGGCCACAAGCAGATGTGGTATGCGGCCCGCCAGACCGCGGTGATGCTCGAGCGCATGGGTATCCCGGTGCAGGGCGGAGCACCCGACCCCGAGGCCATGCGCCGCCAGCTCATGTCCCGGCTGTTGTTCGACGACATCGACCCCAACCTCCAGCTCCTCATCGACCGCATGGCCAACCTGCTGCTGATCGAGGTGAGCGCCTATCACACCTTCGCCTGGGCCGAGGAGGTGCTCTCTGACACCGCGCTGGTGGCGGGCGAGGGCGAGGCCGCCCGCCTTGTCTCCTACGTGCGGGCCGACGAGTCGCCCCATGTGGAGTACCTCAAGACGGTGCTGTCGGAGATGCGGGACCGCACGTTCAAGGCCGAGTCCGGACGGCACGTGGCCGGGAGCGAAGTGGTGGGGCGGTGCTGGGAGCGCTCCATGGGCGAGTCCCTGGGCGTGCGCCGGGAGCAGAACCTGGCCGTCACCCTGCGGGAGGTCGAGCACGCCCTGGCCGGGAACCCCCGGGCCGGGGACATCCTGGAGCACTTCCACGCCCTGGGCACCATCCGTCCCCGCCCCGACGGGTCCTGGGTCAAGAGCGCGGCCTAACTCACTCCCCTCGGCGCGCCGGGCGGGCGGTCTGCCAGGCTCGGCCCATGACGCCTCCCGTGGTGCTGCGTCCCTACGTCGCGGTCGTCGGACCGGGCGCACCCCCCGCCCGCGTGGCCGACGAGCTGGAGGCCTCCGCCTCCGATGTGGGCCGGCTGCTGGCCGAGGGCGGGGCGGTGCTCGTCTGCGGCGGCATGGGCGGGGTCATGGCCGCCGCGGCCCGAGGGGCGCAGGAGGCCGGGGGCATGACGGTCGGGATCCTGCCCGGGACCGACCACCGCAGCGCCAACCCGTGGATCGTGGTCGCCGTGCCCACCGGGTTGGGTGAGGCCCGCAACGCCCTGGTGGTGCGCTGCGCCCACTCCGTCGTGGCCGTCGGGGGCGAGTACGGCACCCTGTCGGAGATCGCGCTGGCCCTCAAGCTCGACACGCCGGTGGTCGGGCTGGGCACGTGGCGCATGTGGCGGGACGACGGCACCGAGGACGATGGCATCGCGCCCGTCGACACTCCTGGAGCGGCGGCCGAGCTGGCCCTGGCTCTGGCCGCCGCCCGCCTGGGGGCCTGACCCTCGCTTCAGCCCGTCCTGGTCCCCGGCGCAGAGCCGTCGACGGGCAGGGTGAGCCAGAAGGTGCTGCCGTGGCCGCGCCTGGAGCTCACGCCGACCGAGCCCCCCAGGAGCTCGGCCAGGCGCCGGGTCAGCCAGAGCCCCAGGCCCGTCCCGGCCAGCCCGCGATCCATGCTCTCTCGTGTCCGGTAGAACTGCTCGAAGATCCGCGCCTGCTCGCGGGCCGGGATCCCCGAGCCGTTGTCGCTGACGTCGAAGCGGATGAAGGCCCCGTCGCCCCGAGCGACGAGCGACACGGTGTCGCCCTCGGGCGAGTGCTTGACGGCGTTGCCGACCAGGTTCCCCAGCAGCTCGTGCACGACCTGGGGCTCGGCCCGGAAGCTCGCCGGCGTCCGGGGCTCGACGGTGGCGACCACCTTCACGTTCCCGTCGGCAGCCGATGCGTCCCGGGCGATGGCCT
The DNA here is from genome assembly GCA_005884125.1 of Actinomycetota bacterium. GTDB lineage: Bacteria > Actinomycetota > Acidimicrobiia > Acidimicrobiales > AC-35 > AC-35. The sequence goes on from VAXP01000021.1 coordinate 16,379, forward strand.
GCAGCATCTCCGTCACCTCGACGTCGACGACCTCGCCTGAGGGGATCCCCTCCGACACCGGGTCCTCGAGCAGCGGGAGGCGGCCCTCGGCGACCTGCTGGACCCGGTCGAGGGCCCGCTCGATGGAGTCGAAGCAGCGGTCCCGCTCGTCCCGCCCGAGCAGCTCGCCCCGGGCCCTGAGGGTGCTGACGAAGCCCTTGATGACGGTCAGAGGCGTGCGGATGTTGTGGAAGGACACGTCCAGGAAGTCCTTCCTGGCCGTGTCGACCTCGGCCCTGGCCTGCGCCGCACGGGAGAGCGACACGGCCATGGCCGCGTGGGCCGCGACCTCGCCCGCCACGACCTCGTCCACGTCGTCGAAGCTCCCCCGGCCCGGCGCGTTGGCCACGGCCAGCTCCCCCACCACCTCGTCGCCCACGAATATGGGCACGGCCAGCAGGGCGGCGACGGGGGGATGCTCCACGGGAATGCCGACCCCGTCGGGATGTCCCCGGATGTCGTCCAGGCGAACCGCCCGCTGCGTGACCACAGGGCCCGCCAGCAAACCGACCATTCGGGGCAGGCGGCTGGGGAAGAGGCGCCGGGGCGCGTTGTAGGCGAAGTGGGCGATGGCGGTGGTGGAGCCCGGCCTCAGCAGCACGATGGCGCTGAAGTCGGAGCGCAGCAGCTGCTTGGCCTCGTCCACCAGGCGCTGCAGGGCCACGTCGACCGACGACTCCGACAACACGTCGCGAGCGAGGCGGTTGAGCACCCGCAGCGTGGCGATGGCCCTCCCTTCCGAGTCGGCGTCGGAGGCGGGCGGCTCGCCGGCGGTCATGGCCCGGCCACCACTACGCCACCCTCCCGATCGGGGCGGGAAGGATCACGCAGCGTCGGCGGCGGGACGGGTGGTGAACCCCAGCCTCCAGTCCTGGTCGGCAACACCGTCGATCGTGAAGCGCCACGTGAAGCGGCTGGCGACGGGAAGGGGGATGGGGCCGAAGTTGACGGCCAGAGGCAGGTCGATGGGCGTGCCCTCCGGGACACCCTGGGGCCGCCCGACCTGGAAGTCGCCCCGCACCTCCACGGGCTGGTCCCCCTCCGGGGTGGGAACGGTGACCATCTGGCCGTCGGCGTTCTCCAGGTAAAGCTCCCAGTGGTGGGGTCTGTCGGCTTCGTGCCAGTCGACGTCGAGCTTGACTGCGATCGCCGAAGGCGTGGGGTCGGGCCCGGTGACGCTCCACCCGCCGCCGAGGATGAACAGCTTGCCTTCCGCGACCTGGGCGGAGTCACACAGCATCATGGTCACCTTCACGGGCGGCCAAGCTAGTGGCCCCGGCCCCGCGGTCAGACCCGCAGGTCAGGGGCCCCGGTCCTGGTCCAGACCGCGATCAGCCCGGACCGCGCCCGGTGGGGGCCCGGGGGCTGCGGAACGGGGCGTGGTGGGCGTCGGCCCAGAGCACGGCGTTCAAGGTCTGCATGTCGATGAGGTCGTACGCGCTCCAGTCCATGGCCATGGACGCGGCCTGACCGGGGGCGTCGGGCTGGTTGAGGGCGAAGGGCACCACCGGTTTCACCGCCGTGTAGGCGCCCGGGTGGGCCTGGGACAGGTCGCTGACGAAGGCGTCGTGCAGCGGGACGGCCACCTGGTCGTTGAGGGAGACGGGGCTCACGGCGAAGACGGTCTCGATGGTCCGCAGGACCGAAGGCAGCGAGCCCCGCTGGTGGCTCGCGCCAGCCCGGGCCAACGGGCCGATGACCTCGACCGGGTCCCGCAGAGCCGACACGTGGTCGCCCGCCGCCTGGGTGTCGTCCTGAACGATGATCACCGCGGTCGAGCCCCAGAACGGGCTCTTGGAGAGCTCCTGCACGATGTAGCCGATGGCGTAGTCGTTGTCGGCCACCATGGACGCCGGCGTGGGGCTGCCCAGGTTGGTGCCCAGGGTGTGGTTCACGGGAAGAGACATGTAGATGAAGCTGGGCATGACGTCGGTGCCCTTGGGGGTCCCCGGGACCAGACCGTTGTAGGCGTCCTCCCAGTGCTTCAGCACGTACTGAGGGTCGAGCTGACGGGCCTCGCAGTCGCGCGAGTAGTCGGTGTCGGGCGAGTTGCCACCCGTGGTCTTGCCCGACACGAACTGACCGGCCCGACACGTGTCGAAGTACTGGAGGTCGCCCGCCTTCCAGTCGACGGTCGTGCCGTCGGGTCTGGTCCACTTGGCCTTGTAGGGCGCCATGTCGATGCCGTTGTAGGGGACGGTCAGGGTGTGCTCGCCGTAGATCCCCATGCTGATCTTCCCGGGCCCGGCCTTGTCCGGGGGCACGGCCCCGGCCCGCACGAAGGACTCGAAGAGATAACCGCCCTGGGGGTCGTTGAGGACGTCCTCGGCGTGCTGGATCGCGGGCTCCGGCTTCGACCCCGCCGACGGACGCAGAGGGTCACCCCCGCCGTGGGTGCCCCGCACGCCGTTGTCGTAGTCGGCAGGCCACGTCTTCTCGTTGTGGTCGGTGGCGATGGCTCCGGACGTGTAGGAGTGGCCGGTCACGGAGACCTCGGCGTCGCTGAAGAAGTTGTCACCCAGGCCGGCCACCCCGTCGGCGAGCATCTTGTGCTGGTTGGGCGTCACGGGCTGGCCGTAGAGCAGGTAGCTGGGGTCGGCGTTGTAGCCGGCGTTGGGCATGCTCCCGGCCAGGTCCCCGAAGTACTGGTCGAAGGTCTTGTTCTCGGCCACGATGTAAACGACGTGCTTGATGGCCGACTGCACGCGTCGAGGGCGGGGTCGAGGCCGTCGTTGTCGATCACCTGCTGCGTCCAGGCGCGGAAGCGGCTGGGGTCGACGTCGACGCGGCTGATGGTGCCGCCGCTCTGGTTTCCGTCCGCGAACACCGATCCGTTTATGCCCGGCCCCGGACCTTCGCCCTTGGCGTTGGCCACCCATAGCCTCGTCCTCCCGCCCGGGCCGGGAACCGCCCTGAGGGCGGCCGGGTACCAGCCCGTGGGGATGTAGGTGGGCGATCCCGAAGGCGTCGTGCTCCCCAACGGCATCCCCGTGGTGGCATCGAGCACCTGAACCGCGTTGAGCCCGGCCAGGGCCACGAAGAGCATGCTCCCGTCGGGCGACAGGGCGAAGGCGTCCGGGTGGGTGCCGATGGGTGCCCCGCTCACCCCCACGGGCACGTGGATGACGGCCGAGGTCGACGTGTCCACCACGCTGACCTGGTCGTCGTTGGTGTCGGCCACGAACAGGTTCTTGGACGCCGGGTCCACCTCCAGGGCGGAGGGATGGTGCCCGACGGCGACGAAGCGCGACTCGCCCGTCGGTACGTGGGTGGTGGGATCCAGGGGGACGACCGAGACCGTCCCCACTCCCGCGCCCCGCCCGGCCTGGTCGCCCCAGTTGGAGACGTACAGGGTGTCGCCGTCGAGAGCCAGGCCGTAGGCGTCGAGGCCCACCGCGAAGCGGCCCACGACGCTGTCGTTGCCGGTGTCGACCACCGTCACCCGGGCGCACGCGGGCTGGGCCGACGGGCAGGCCTCCGTCCCCGCGCCGCTGGGCTCGGACAGAGAGCCGGCGACGAACAGGAGATGGTGGCTCCCGTCCAGGGCCAGGGCGCCGGGATAGCCGCCGACCATGATCCCGTCGCCCGCGGGCAGGGCCTGGGGCTGCTGGCCGAAGCGCACCTGCATGCCGTTGGTGGCGTTGTGGGAGGGGAAGGGGGCGGCCTCGGTGGCGTCCTGGCTCAGGGCGCCGGGCCCGGCCAGCCGGAAGCGGAACACCCGGTCGGCGTTTCCGCCGCTGGCGTAGACCTTGCCGTCGCCGGCCACGGCCACGCCCAGGAACAGGTTGGCCGCCGGCGTGGTGGTCACCGCCTGGCCGGGGGGGACGGCGGGATCGATGACCGACAGGCCCTGCATGCCGCCGGTATCGGATGTCACGACCACCTTGCCGTCCGAGGCCAGGGCCAACCCGATGGGGAAGCGGAAGACCTGGTACTGGTCCCCGGCGGGGCGGATGCACCAACCCGCGGGCGTCGTGGCCGCGGCGCCGCAGCGCTCGGCGGGGCGGGCCGAGGGACCGGAGTGCCTGCCCGAACCCGACGGCCTGCCCCCGGGCTTGGACCCGGCCTCCTGCGCCGGCCCCGAGGCGCCCCCGGTGAGGGCCAGGAAGCGGCTGGCGTTGGCACCCGACGGGGAGCGGCCCCCTCCGCCGGCGGTCGCCGAGCGCACGGCGGCGGCGGCGCTGACGGTCAGACCGGCGACGAGGAGCGCGGCCAGGACGGCGGCCGTCGATCGGCGGGATGGGATGCGTGTCATGCCAGGACGCTCCGCGGCTCGGTGGACAACCGTCGAGGCCAGATTCGCCGTGGTCGAGCGATAGTCCTGCGCGGAGCGGGCCCGCGTAGCATCGGCGCCCGGATGGCGGCGCACCCTCTCGAGCCGGACGGGGCCGAGCTGGGGACGATGGTCGAGGCCGCGGTGGCCCTGATCGGGCGCTTCCTCGACGGCCTGCCCCGCGCCCCGGCCTCCGACCTGGCCGAGCTGGGCCCGGTGCTGGAGGCCGTGTCGCCTCCTCCCACCGACGGGGGCCGGCCCCTGGACGAGCTCCTGGGCACGCTCGAGCAGGCCGCGGCCAAGGGCTTCGAGACGGCCGGTCCCGGCTACCTCGCCTTCGTCCCCGGGGGCGGCCTCGTCTCCGCGGCCCTGGCCGACTTCCTGGCCTGCACCCTCAACCGCTTCACCGGGCTGGCCGCCCCCGCCCCCGGCCTGGTCGCCATGGAAGCCGGGGTCCTGCGCTGGCTGTGCGACCAGTTCGACCTCCCGCCCCAGGCCCGGGGCCTGTTCACCTCGGGTGGCTCGATGGCCAACCTGGTCGCGGTGGTCACCGCCCGCACCGCCCTGCTGGGTGACGACCTGGGCCCGGGCACCCTCTATGCGTCCTCGCAGGCCCACCACTCGGTGGCCAAGGCCGCCCGCCTGGCCGGACTGTCGGGGGCCGGCCTGCGCACGGTCCCCTGCACCCCCGACCTGCGCATGGACGTCGACGCCCTGGCCTCGGCCGTCGAGGCTGACCGGAAGGCGGGCTTGCGGCCCTTCCTGGTGGTGGCCAGCGGGGGCACCACCAACACGGGGACGGTCGACCCCCTGGGCGAGATGGCGGATCTGGCCGGCGAAGCGGGGCTGTGGCTCCACGTGGACGCGGCCTACGGCGGCTTCTTCCAGCTGACCGACCGGGGCCGGCGCCGCCTGCGGGGCATCGAGCGGGCCGACTCGATCGCCCTCGATCCCCACAAGGGGCTCTTCCTCCCCTACGGCACCGGAGCCCTGCTGGTCCGCGACGGCGAGAGGCTCAGGGCCGCCCACTCCGGGGCCGGGCCCAAGGGCGACTACATGCAGGACATCGTGGGCCTGGAAGGGGTGCCCGACTTCGCCGACTACGGCCCCGAGCTGTCGCGCGACTTCCGGGGGCTGCGGGTGTGGCTGCCCCTCCACCTGCACGGGGTGGCCGCCTTCCGCGCCGCCCTGGACGAGAAGCTCGACCTGGCCCGCCACGCCCACACGGCCCTGGCCGCCGGGCCCGGCCTCGAGCTCCCCTGGACCCCCGACCTGTCCATCGTCGCCTTCCGGACCCGGGGCGGTCGGGACGACGACCGCCGCCTGCTGGAGCGGGTCAACGCCACCCGGCGCGTGCTCCTGTCCAGCACCGAGGTCCAGGGCCGGCGCTACTCGCGCCTGGCCATCCTCTCGCACCGCACCCACCGGGACCGGGTGGACGAGGCCGTCGAGCTGATCCGCGCCGCGGCACGGCTCCCGGCCTGAGCGCTCAGGACCGGGGGATGCGGCCCACGGCCGGGGCCAGGCGGGCGGCCAGCAGGGCCACGTCGTCGGGCTTGCTCTGGGCGTCCATGCGCTCGAGCACCCTGTCGCACAACAGGTTGAGGTCGACGTCGGGGGGCTCGACGGCCCGCCTCAGACGGGTCAGGCCGTCGTCTATGGGCGAGGCCCGCTCCTCCACCAGTCCGTCCGTGTATAGGAGCAGCGTCGACCCCCGGGGCACCTTCATCTCGTAGGTCCGGAAGTCCCCGTCGGGCTGGACGCCCAGGGGCACGGCCACCCCCTCCTCCATCCAGCGCAGGCCACCGTCGGGCCCGATGGCGAGCGGGGGCGGGTGCCCGGCGTTGGCGTAGCGGGCCGTCTCGGTCTCGGGGTCGAGGAGGGGCGGCGCTCAGCCCCTGGAGGAGGCGGTCGAGGCTGCGCAGGACGTCGGCGGGATCCATGCCCTGCAAGGCGTAGGCCCGCATGCCGATGCGCAGCTGGCCCATGACCGCGGCGGCCTGGGCCCCCCGGCCGGCCACGTCCCCCACGGCCAGCACCACCTGGCCTCCGGGGAGGACGATGGCGTCGTACCAGTCGCCGCCCACGTCCCCGCCGCCCCCGGCCGGCAGGTAGCGGGCGGCCAGGCGCACCTGGGCCAGGACGGGAAGGCGCTGGGGCAGGAGACTGCGCTGGAGGGTCTCGGCCAGCTCGTGCTCGCGCTCGAACAGCTCGGCGTTCTCGATGGCGACCGAAGCGAGCTGGGCCAGCTGGACCAGGATGGACTCGTCGGCCTCGCTGAAGTCGTCCTCCTGCTTGTCGGCCACCTCGAGCAGGCCCAGCACGCGGGCGTTGCGACCCACGAGAGGGACGGCCAGCCATCCCTGCAGAGCCGGGTGACGGGGCTCGACCGTCTCCAGGGCCCGGCCCTCGGGCCGGCTGGCGGCCTGGCCCCGCCGGCCGGCCACGTCCCCCACGGCCAGCACCACCTGGCCTCCGGGGAGGACGATGGCGTCGTACCAGTCGCCGCCCACGTCCCCGCCGCCCCCGGCCGGCAGGTAGCGGGCGGCCAGGCGCACCTGGGCCAGGACGGGAAGGCGCTGGGGCAGGAGACTGCGCTGGAGGGTCTCGGCCAGCTCGTGCTCGCGCTCGAACAGCTCGGCGTTCTCGATGGCGACCGAAGCGAGCTGGGCCAGCTGGACCAGGATGGACTCGTCGGCCTCGCTGAAGTCGTCCTCCTGCTTGTCGGCCACCTCGAGCAGACCCAGGACGCGGGCGTTGCGACCCACGAGAGGGACGGCCAGCCATCCCTGCAGAGCCGGGTGACGGGGCTCGACCGTCTCCAGGGCCCGGCCCTCGGGCCGGCTGGCGGCCTGGCCCCGGGGGACGCGCATGGGGCGCATGCGCGGCCACACCGTCTGGGTCAACGGTGAGGACCGGACCCCCTCGCGTGACGCGGCCCAACCCTCGTACTCCGGCGAGACGGCCAGGGAGACCGAGGTCCGGCGGGGCGCCTCGTCGGCCTCCTCCCCGAGCAGGACGGTGGTCTGGGCGTGGTGGGCGCCGATGATGTCGCGGGCCTGCTCCGTGACCGCGTCCAGGATGCTGTCCACGGCCAGGGTCGACGTGAGGGTCAGGGAGGCATCGGCCAGCTTGCGCAGCTGCCTGGCCTCCTCGACGAAGCGCTGGTCGAGCCGGGTGGCCAGCAGCTCGCGCTGCTGCTTGAGCTGCTCGGTCTTCTGGTGCAGCTCCACGAAGACCTGCACCTTGGCCCTCAGCATCCAGCCCTCGTAGGGCTTGGTCACGTAGTCGACGGCCCCGCTCGAAAAGCCCTGCAGGGCGTCGCTCTCGTCCCGGCTGATGGCGGTCAGGAAGATGATGGGGACGTCACGGGTCCTGTCCCGCTGCTTGATCTGGAAGGCCGTCTCGAAGCCGTCCATGCCCGGCATCATCACGTCGAGCAGGATCACGGCGAAGTCCTCGGTGAGCAGGCGCCTCAGCGCCTCCTCGCCCGAGCCGGCCGTGACCAGGTTGTGGCCCAGGGGCCGGAGCACGGCCTGGAGGGCAACCAGGTTCTCGGGCCGGTCGTCGACCAGCAGGATGTTGGCGACCCCGCGGCCTCTCCCCTCGGGCTGTCCCAACCCGACTCAGCCTCCCGCGCCCGCGGCGGGCAGGGTGAAGTGCACCGTCGTGCCCTCGCCCGGGGAAGAGGTGAGCCAGATCCGTCCGCCGTGGCGCTCGATGATCTTGCGGCAGAGGGCCAGCCCCAGGCCCGAGCCGGCCGAGCGGTCGCGGTCCAGTCGCTCGAACATCCCGAATACGCGCTCGGTGTCCTCGGCCGCCATGCCCACGCCGTCGTCGGCGACGCACACCTCCCACTCGCCCGTGCCGCGCTCGGCCCACACCCGGATGGTCGGCGGGCCGTCGCCTGCGAACTTCACGGCGTTCCCCACCAGGTTCTGGAACACCCGCACCAGCTCGTCGGTGTCTCCCCTGGCGTCGGGCAGGGGCTCGGCCCGCACCGACGCCCCCTGCTCGGCCAGGGTCACGGCCAGGTTCTCCAGGGCGGTGGAGAGCGCCTTGGCCAGGTCGGCCGTCCCCGTCGGCGGCGTGCGTGACCCGGCCGTGGACAGGGCCAGGAGGTCGCGGATGAGCACGGACATGCGCTCGGCCGCGGTCATGGCCCGCCTCATGTACTCCCGCTCCTCGGCGCCGATGGTGCCCGACTCGGTCCCCATGAGGAGGTCGAGATAGCCGCACACCAGACGCAGGGGCTCCTGCAGGTCGTGGGAGGCGACGTAGGCGAACTGCTCCAGCTCGGAGTTGACCCGCTCGAGCTCGCTGCTCTTGGCCTCCAGCGCCGCCCCCTGGCGCTCCAGCTGGCGGGTCTTGGCGTCGAGCTCGACGAAGGCGGAGACCTTGGCCCGCAGGATGTCGGGGTCCACGGGCTTGGCCAGGTAGTCGACCGCTCCCGACGAGTAGCCCCGCAGCACGTGCTCGTGCTGGGAGCTGATGGCGGTGAGGAAGATGATCGGCGTGTCGCGCGTGCGCTGGCGCTGCTTGATGCGGGCCGCGGTCTCGAACCCGTCCAGATCGGGCATCTGCACGTCGAGGAGGATGACCGACACGTCCGAGGACAGCAGATGGCGCAGGGCGTCGTCGCCCGACCCCGCCTGGAGGATGGTCACGTCCAGGGGCGCGAGCACGGCCTCCAGGGCGACGAGGTTCTCGGGATGGTCGTCGACCAGCAGGATGCCGGGTCGCTCCTCAGCGGCCATCGTCCTGCCTCCCCACGAGAGATCCCAGGAGCTGGGCGATGGCCGCCAGGGGTAGGACCTCGTCCACGGCCCCCGTGCGCAGGGCCGCGTCGGGCATGGCCCGGCGCTCGGCCTCGTCGGGGTCCTGCACGATCGTCATGCCGCCGGACTCCTTCACCCTGCGCAGCCCGGCGGCGCCGTCCTCGTTCGCCCCCGTGAGCAGGATCGCCACCAGCCGGGGACCATAGCTGTCGGCGGCCGACTCGAATAAGACGTCGACGGAGGGACGGCTGTGGTGGACGGGTTCCTCGGTCGACAGTGCGAAGCAGGGCCCGTCCACCAGCAGGTGGTAGTCGGGCGGGGCCAGGACGACCCGGCCCGGCTCCACCGGCATCTTGTCCTCTGCCTCCTCCACCGGGATCGGGCACCGGCGCCGGAGGAGCAGGGGGAGGGCCTTGTCGGCGGGACCGAAACCCCGGTGCTGGACGACGGCCAGGGCGGCCGAGGGCTCGTCGGGCAGGTCGTCCAGGATCGTCCCCAGGGCCCGGGTACCGCCCCACGAGCACCCCAGCACGACCAGGTCGCACCCAGGGGAATCGACCCGACCCCGCGGCCTCACACGACCTTCCGGTAGATGCGCTGGTCGGGGTCGATCTCCTCGTACGCCGCCGCGTGCCGGGTGAACCGGATCGACTCCTTCTCACCCACGCCCAGCACGCCGAAGGTGGCCAGGCTGTCGAAGAACAGGTCGTGCACGCGGTCCTGGAGGTTGCGGTCGAAGTAGATCAGCACGTTTCGGCAGACGATGGCGTTGAACTCGTTGAAGGAGCCGTCCGAGGCCAGGTTGTGCTGGGCGAAGACCACATTGCGCACGAGCGAGGGCCTAAAGCGCGCCACCTTGGAGTCGGCGTCGTAGTAGGACGAGAACTCCCGCGTCCCTCCCGCCCGGTGGTAGTTGGCCGTGTACTCCCGCATCTTCTCCAGAGGGAACACGCCCTCCCTGGCCCGCCGCAGCACGGCGTCGTTGATGTCGGTGGCGTAGATGCGGGAGCGCTCGTCCATGCCGCACTCCTCCAGGAGGATGGCCAGCGAGTAGGTCTCCTCCCCGCTGGAGCACCCCGCGTTCCAGATTCGGAGGAAGGGATATGTGCGCAACATGGGGATGACCTTGTCACGCAGGGCGACGAAGAAGGCGGGGTCCCTGAACATGGCCGTGACGTTGACGGCCAGGTCGACGATCAGGCGGTCCAGGCAGTTGGGCTCGTGCAGGATGCGCTCCTGGAGGCCCGAGATGGTCTGGACCCCCTCCAACCAGGCCCGCCGCCACAGGCGACGCTTGATCGAGGCGCGGGCGTACTGACGGAAGTCGTAGCCGTAGCGGCCGGAGATGGCCTCGAGGAGGAGGTCGACCTCGAGGTCCTCCAGCGTCTGCCTCGCCGGCGGTCGAGCCCGGTTCAGCGCCCCGAGGCGCCCGTCCTCATCCGTAGAGCCACACCCTCATCAGCGACAGCAGCTGGTCGACGTCGACCGGCTTGGTGATGTAGTCCGACGCCCCGGCGGCGATGCTCTTCTCCCGGTCCCCCTTCATGGCCTTGGCCGTGAGGGCGATGATGGGCAGCTCCTTGAACTTGGCGATGGAACGCATGGCCTGGATGGTCTCGTAGCCGTCCATCTCCGGCATCATGATGTCCATGAGCACCAGGTCCACGTCCGGGTGCTGCTTGAGCATGGCGATGCCGTCCCGACCCGTCTCGGCGAACACCACCTCCATGCCGTTTCGCTCGAGCACCCCGGTCAGGGCGAACACGTTGCGCACGTCGTCGTCCACGATGAGGACGCGCCTGCCCTGCAGGGCCGAGTCGGGTGAGTGGAGCGACTCGATCATCCGCCGCTGCTCGGCGGGCAGCCTGGCCGCGCCTCGGTGCAGGAACAGCGTCGTCTCGTCCAGGAGCCTTTCCGGCGAGCGGGCGTCCTTGACGATGATCGTCTCCGCGTACTTCTTCAGGCGCGTCTCCTCCCGGCGGTTGAGGGCCTTGCCGGTGTGGACGATGACGGGGATGTCCCGGAAGCGCTCCTCCTCCTTGAGCCGCTCCAGGAGGGCGAACCCGGTGGTCCGTGGGAGCTTGAGGTCCAGGACTATGCAGTGGAAGGGCTGCTCCTCGAGGGCGGCCAAGGCTTCCTCGCTCGACCCCACGGCGGTGACACGCACGTCGTCGCCCGCGCTCAGCAGCTCGGCGATGGCGCCGCGCTCCGTCTCGTCGTCCTCAACCACGAGGAGCCGGCTGACGCCCCGCTCGATGAAGGCGGCCATACCCGCGATGGCCCTGGTGAGGTCGTCCTTGGTCAGGGGCTTGGGCAGGAAGCCCAGGGCGCCGGTGCTCAGGGCCTGCTGCCTCAGGTGCTCGTCCGAGATGACCTGCACGGGGATGTGGCGCACGTCGGTCTCGTTCTTCAGGTGGGCGAGCAGGGCCAGGCCGTCGCTGTGGGCAAGGGTGGTGTCGAGCACGATGGCGTCGGGCCCGATCTCCCTCACCGCGCTCAGGGCCGAGCCGCTACGGGAGGCGATGACCACCTTGAAGCCGAGGTCCCGGCCCACGTCCACGACGAGGCGGGCCAGTTCGTCGTCGCTCTCGATCGCCAGCAGGGTCCGGTCGCCGGGGGTGATGACCTCCCGGTCGTCGGCCACGGCGTGCAGGGACGCCAGCCGAGCCCGGGCCTGCTCCCCCTCCCGGATGAGTGAGTGGCCCGATGCGGACCGCTCCTCGATCACGGCCACCTCGGCGGGAGCGGCGTCGGGCTCCGATCCCGGCCGGTACTCCAGGGGGAGGTAGAGGGTGAAGGTGCTGCCCTCGCCGACCACGCTCCGGGCCTGGATCTCGCCCCCCAGGAGGCGGGCGATCTCACGGCTGATCGACAGACCGAGGCCGGTCCCGCCGTAGCGCCGGCTGGTCGTGCCGTCGGCCTGCTGGAAGGCCTCGAAGATGAGGCGCAGCTGCTCGGTCGGGACTCCGATGCCGGTGTCGGCCACCGCGAAGGCGACGACGTCCGGCTTTCCTTCGAGGTCGGACATCGAGTACCGCACGTCCGGTCCCGCCATCTCGACCCGCAGCTCGACGCCGCCCTCCTCGGTGAACTTGAAGGCGTTGGAGAGCAGGTTCTTCAGCACCTGCTGCAGGCGCTGCTCGTCGGTGAAGACGCGATCGGGGACGTTCTCCCCCGTCGTGAGGGTGAAGCGCAGTCCCTTGTCATGGGCCACGGGCTGGAAGCTCTGGGCCACGTAGCTGCGGATCTGCTCGACGGTCACGTCCGCGGGCAGCACCGCCATCTTGCCCGCCTCGACCTTGGTCAGGTCGAGGATGTCGTTGATGAGGTTCAGCAGGTCCGTGCCCGCGGTGTGGATGGTGCGGGCGTATTCGACCTGCTTCTCGTTGAGGTTGCTGCCCTCGTTGTCGCTGAGCAGCTTGGCCAGGATGAGCAGGCTGTTGAGCGGCGTGCGCAGCTCGTGGGACATGTTGGCCAGGAACTCGGACTTGTACTTCGAGCTCAGAGCCAGCTGCTGGGCCTTCTCCTCCAGCCCGAGGCGGGCCATCTCGATCTCCCGGTTCTTGATCTCGATGTTGCGGTTCTGCTCGGCCAGGAGGCGGGCCTTCTCCTGCAGCTCGTCGTTGGTCTGCTGCAGCTCGTCCTGCTGCTGCTGGAGGAGCTCCTCGGACGCCTTCAGCGAGGCGGCCTGGGACTCGAGCTCGACGTTGGACCGGCGCAGCTCCTCCTGCTGGGCCTGCAGCTCCTGGGACTGGCTCTGCAGCTCCTGGGTCAGCCTCTGGGACTGCCCCAGCAGCTCCTCGGTCCGCATGTTGGCCATGATGGTGTTGAGGACCACGCCGATGGTCTCCATCAGCTGCTCCAGGAAGGTCTGGTTGACCTCGCTGAAGGGACGCAGAGAGCCGAGCTCGATGACACCGAGCACCTGCTCCTCGAACAGGAGAGGGAGCACCATGATGTTGACCGGCGCGGCCTCGCCCAGCCCGGACGTGACCTTGATGTAGTCGGAGGGAGCCTCGGTGATGAGGATGGTCTTCTTCTCCATGGCGCACTGACCCACGAGCGCCTCGCCGAGCTTGAACCGGTTGGAGACGCTCTTGCGGGCCTTGTAGCCGTAGCTGGCGATGAGTCGCAGCTCGGAGTCCGTGCCGTCGTCCGCCTCGGACAGGAAGAAGGCGCCGTGCTGGGCGGCGACGGTCGGGGTCAGCTCGGACATGATGAGCCGGGACACGGTCTGCAGGTCGCGCTGGCCCTGCATCATGCCGGAGATCTTGGCCAGGTTGGTCTTGAGCCAGTCCTGCTCCTCGTTCCTCTGGGTCGTCTCCCGGAGGTTGGCGATCATCTGGTTGATGTTGTCCTTGAGCTCGGCCACCTCGCCTTCGGCCAGCACGGTGATGTTGCGGGTCAGGTCGCCCTGGGTGACGGCGGTCGACACCTCGGCGATGGCCCGCAGCTGGGTCGTGAGGGTGGCGGCCAGCTGGTTGACGTTCTCGGTCAGGCCCTTCCAGGTGCCGGAGACGCCTTCCACCTCGGCCTGGCCACCCAGCTTGCCTTCCGTGCCCACCTCTCGGGCCACCCTGGTGACCTCGGCCGCGAAGGACGAGAGCTGGTCGACCATGGTGTTGATGGTGTTCTTCAGCTCCAGGATCTCGCCCTTGGCGTCGACGGTGATCTTCTGGGTCAGGTTGCCCCGGGCCACCGCGGTGGTCACCTGGGCGATGTTCCGCACCTGATCGGTCAGGTTGGAGGCCATGTAGTTGACGTTGTCGGTCAGGCCCTTCCAGGTTCCACCGACGCCCTTGACCTCGGCCTGTCCGCCCAGCTTGCCCTCCGTGCCCACCTCACGGGCCACCCTGGTCACCTCGTCGGCGAACGACGAGAGCTGGTCGACCATGGTGTTGATGGTGTTCTTCAGCTCCAGGATCTCGCCCTTGGCGTCGACGGTGATCTTCTGGGTCAGGTTGGAGGCCATGAAGTTGACGTTGTCGGTCAGGTCCTTCCAGGTGCCCGACACGC
>VAXP01000022.1 GCA_005884125.1 Actinomycetota bacterium
GATCCTCGGCGGGCGGCCATGGGCACAATTCTACCGAGTTTCCGGGAATAGTTGAACGCTCAATATCCTTGTAGCTTGTTGAGAGTTCAACCAAGAGGAGGTTGCACAAGATGAGCACGACCAGCACCAGCACCAAGATCCCCGGCTACGTGGCCGGAACTTGGACGATCGACCCCGTCCACACCGACGTGTCCTTCAGCGTCCGCCACATGATGGTGTCCAAGGTACGGGGGCGCTTTGCCACCTTCGAGGGTGAGATCGTCACCGGCGAGAACCCCCTCGACTCGACCGTGAACGCCACCGTCGACCTGCGCTCGATCGACACCAATAACGAGCAGCGCGACGACCACATCCGATCGACCGACTTCTTCGACGTCGAGACCCACCCCGCCATGACCTTCCGTTCTACGGGCGTGAGCGCCGACGGCGACGGCTTCATCGTCGAGGGTGACCTGAGCCTGCACGGCGTGACCCGGCGGGTGCCCCTGCACCTGGAGGTCAATGGGTTCGGCAAGGATCCCTACGGCGGCACGAGGGCCGGCTTCTCGGCCACCACCGAGCTCAACCGCAAGGACTTCGGGATCGACACCAACATCCCCCTCGACGGCGGCGGCGTCGTGATCGGCGACAAGATCCAGGTGTCCCTCGAGGTCGAGGCCATCCTCCAGAGCCCAGAGGCCTGATCCGAGCGTGAGTCCGTGGCGCCTCGGCGCCACGTGCCCCCAGGTGTCGACTGCTGGTCGGCTCCGAGCGCCCCGCCCCTTCGGGGTGGGGCGCTCACATCAGCCGGGCGATCTCAAGGCTGCGCATCGAGTAGCCCCCGAGTCTCCGAATCGGACCGGGTCTCGCGTAGCCCGGACGGTTCTCGCCAGGCCGCAGTGGGTCTTGCTCGGTGGCTGCAGCAGTGGCCTGAGACGCCGGCGGGGTGAGGTCGTCGAGCTCGCTGTGGGAAGCACTCAATCGTCGGCGGCGCAGATGTCCACGGTTGCGAGATCCTCAGCTTCCACAGGGAGAGGCGGTTGTCCACCCTCCCCGCGCACCCCCCTCCTTGCTACAGCTACGGCCAGTTGCGCTTCGCGCTCGGCTCACACACCTATTAGACGAAGCGCACGTGGTAGCGGTCAGAACGGCGAAGCCGTACTTGCCGGTCTCGATGAGCATGTTGCCGGTGTCGACCACGCTCCGAACCACTGCGTCGAGACCGGCGAGTGGCAAGGTCTCGCGCGTCACCGCCGCGGGCGCCCATCCAGTCGAAACGGCCGTCACCCGGTCCTCGTCCACCAGGAGATTGGGTGGTGGAAGTCGCCGTGCACGACGTCTTTCCACCGCGACGACGAACCCCTACGGGTCCTGAGGGCACCCCCTCCGACCCTTCCTCACCGCGAGCCGCCGTCGTCCCTCCGGGGGAAGCACATGCGACAGAAGTGGTCCTGGCCGCGTGCCCTCATGTCGGCGAGCACCTCGTCGAACCCCTTGCTCTCGGGCCAGTCCCACTCCTCGAGGTGCTTGGCCCCGGTGAGCATCCGGCACTCGGCCCGGTGGATGACCCCATATCCTCCGCCGCCAGGCTGGGTGCGGACGTATCGGCCGGTGGACACTGCTGCCTGATTCGACCGTTCCCCCTGTCACGCCCGGTGACACCTGCCGCGCCAGGTGGCACGCCCAGGTCAGCCCGCGCCCACCAGCCTTCGCCCCGGGTGCCGCATTGGCCCCCAGCCGAAGACCGGGGAGACAGTCTTCAGCTGCGCGGAGGGCTCCCTCATGATGACGATCCCGGTCTCGCTTGTCGCGGGCGCTTTGCGCCGCCTCTTCGTGGTCATCGCGCTTGCCGAAGCCTGCGCCGCGGCACAGCCCCATCGGCCAGCGCTGTCTCAAACGAACTTGACGCTGATGGTGGTTGCGCAGATGCCGTTGCAACGACGCTGGCGACTGAGTCGGATCCGTGTCGGCGATGGGAGATCAGCCGTCGGGCGGTGCGGGCGCCTTCGCGACGGAGAGCCGCACCACGCGCCGGTGGAACCACATACCCGCGCCGAACAGGACGGCACCCCAGGGGCGGCCACGGCCCGGCAGGACCGAGGCAGATCGGTTCGGCACACGAGCGGGAAGGGACAGCGCGGAGGATGCGGGACGCCGGCTACTCGAGGCAGACGGCGATCCCACCGAGAGCCATGAGACGGGCTCGTCCTCGAGCCTGACCACGGGGCCGCTCCCGGGCCCAGGCGCTCCGGTGGAGACCACGCCGGCCTGAGGCGCATGAACTGCCAGCACCGGCTCATCTTCCAATCGGACGATGGGGCCGCTCCCGGGTGAGCTCATGCAGCTGCCTCCCTCTCTCCCAGGGAGTCTAGAGTCTGCCCCACGGCGTGGAGGCTGGGGCCATGAGCACGCGGCAAGACGAAATCGGCCGGCGGTCGTTCATCACCGCCGCGGGCCTTGCCGCCGGCGCTGCCATCCTGTGGCCCACTGGCTCGGCCGAAGCGGCCACGGACCCAGCCGACCTCGGCGTTGTCGATGCCCTCGCCATGCTGCGCAAGCGGCGGCTGTCCGCCACCGAGCTGCTCGATGCCTGCCTTCGTCGCATCGATGCCCACGAACCTGTGCTGAAGACGTTCGTGACCCGGACCACCGAGCTGGCTAAGCGTCAAGCCCGGGCCGCCGACCGCAGCTACGCCTCGGGCTCGGCACGGCCGCTGGAGGGCATCCCGGTCGGTCTCAAAGACCTCTACTACACCAAGGGCATCCTCACCACCGCCTCGTCCAACGTGCTGTCGGACTTCGTTCCCGACTTCGACGCCACAGTGTGGGAGCGGCTCCGCGGCGCGGGAGCGGTGCTGACCGGCAAGCTCAACACGCACGAGTTCGCCTACGGGACACTGACGCCTCCCACCAAGAACCCATGGGACGTGACCCGTAGCCCGGCGGGCTCATCGGGCGGGTCCGGCTCCGCGGTGGGCGGGCACCTCCTGCCCGCCGCCACCGGCACGGACACGGCCGGCTCCATTCGCCTCCCTTCGGGAGCGTGCGGCTGCGTCGGCATGAAGCCGACCTACGGACGGGTGTCCCGGCACGGAATCGTCACGTTGTCGTGGTCGCTGGACCACGCGGGCGTCCTGACCCGCACCGTGGCCGACTCGGCGTTCCTCCTGCATCTGATAGCCGGCCCGGACCCCGCGGATGCGACGGCGCTGTCCACCCTGCCTGGCGACTACCCGCTCACGCCGCCTCGGACCCTGCGCGGAACCCGCATCGGGATGCCCACCAGCTTCTTCTGGGACGGCCTCGACCCGAGCATCGAGTCGGTGGCGCGAGCCGCGGTCGGTCGGCTCACAGCCCTCAGTGCCACCGCCGTTCCGGTGGCCATGCCGCCCAGCCTGGCTGAGGTGACAGCGGCCGCCACGGCCGGCGATCCCGCCCGACCCAGCAGCTGGGTGGCGACGCTGGTGGCCGAGGCCAGCGCCTACCACCGAGGCCTCAAGCAGGAGCGAGCGGCTGGCTACTCCCATGACATCCTCGCCCTTGTCGAGGGTGGCGACGCCCTCCGGGCCACCGACTACCTGGTCCACCAGCAGGTGCGTGCGGTGTTCGTTCGTGATCTACGCCGTCTCTTCGCCGACCACCGGCTCGACGC
This sequence comes from Actinomycetota bacterium, assembly GCA_005884125.1. Taxonomy (GTDB): domain Bacteria; phylum Actinomycetota; class Acidimicrobiia; order Acidimicrobiales; family AC-35; genus AC-35. The sequence continues at coordinate 3,632 of VAXP01000022.1, forward strand.
TGTGGTGCACCCCGCCATGCCGATGCCCGTCGGGCCCCAGAGCGAGAAGGGTGGACCGCTGGGCTCGGGTACCGCGTCGCCCTCGGCGGCGTCGACTACCTTGACCTTCCCGTGGAACCTGTGTGGGTTCCCCTCCATGTCAGTGCCGGTGGGCCTCGACGAGCGCGGCCTGCCCGTCGGTCTTCTTCTCAACGGGCCGCCTCTCACCGAGGCCAACCTCTTCCGCATCGGGCTGGCCCTCGAGCAGTCCAGCGACTTCCAGTCGCGACGCCCGCCCATCCTCGCCTAACTAACTAACTACTCCTGTTGGTAGCGCATCGGCCCAGAGCCCGTCCTGGAGGACACGCCGTTCACGGCTGCGGGGCCACACCTAGGAGTTCGGCGCTATCTGATCTTGGTCGAGGGTTGCAGCCGTGGCTCTCGTGGAGCAAATGGGCCGTTGGCCTGCATCCGGCGTTCCACCTTTTCCACCTCGCGGCCGATGCCGGCTTCGATCTCGGCCTCCATGGCGACGGAGAACAGTCCTATGACAGCCTCCATGGCCACGGGCTGGACATGCGCAAGGGTCCGGCGGATGTCGGACCACCGTTCCCTGGGCAGGCCCGCGTCCACGAAGGGCTGCCAAACATGCTCGAGCCACACGCGGTGGAATACCTCGGCGATGCCGTCGAGGTGAGCGCGGACCTCGGAGGTGGCGGCGAGGGTCTGCTCGGCCGACAGTCCGAGGTCCTGAAGGGCGTCACCGACTTGTGCCACGCGAGCGTTGGTGAACTCGTACTGCCCGTCGGGCCGTTGCCGGATGAGACCGAGGGCAACGGCACGCTCGAGTAGAGGCAGGGGATCGTCGACGCCCCACCTGCGGGCCAGCTCAGCCAGGTCGGCGATGGGTGGCCTCTCTTCGCGGAAGGGCGCCCGCAGGTCGCCCACGAAGCTCGTGAGCACGTCGCCCGCCTCGGCGCCGACGTCCAGCAGCCGTCGGATGAGATCCAGCGGGAACCCCTGGCTGTGGAGCTGTCTGATGCGCTTGAGCCGCTCGACCTGCGACTCGTCGTAGTAGCCGACCCTGCCCTGCATTTTCGGGGGCGGGAGCAGGCCGAGGGCACGCCACTCCCGCAGGTTGCGCACCGACATGTCCACGCGGCGGGCCACCTCGTCGATCGTCAGGCCCGGCGCCTTGGCCTCGTCGACCTTTACAGGAATATCCGTCACGTGATATATCGTACCATATGTCCCAGTCATCGAGTCTCGTCCCATTCGGACGCCTGCGCCATCGTTTGGTCCAGGAGTACTCGTCCATGACTGGGCCGCACGACGAAGCGGAGATCTACGCTCTCCCTCCCGGGGACCCGGGCCTGGTCGGCCCCGGCAGCGTTTCGTGGGAGGTCCACTCCGACGTCGCCGCCACCTTCTTCGGGGGTTTGGCCGCCATCGTGATGGAGGTCCTCCACCCCTCGGTCATGGCCGGCGTGCACGACCTGTCCGGCTATCGGGACAAGCCCTTCCGTCGAGCGCGCACCACACATGGCTATGTGATTGTCACGACGTTCGGGAACACGGAGGCGGCCGAGGGCCTGATCGATCGCGTGCGCCGCATGCACGAGCGCGTCAGCGGCACGCGACCCGACGGAGTTGGCTACCGGGCCCTGGACCCCGACCTCATCGGATGGGTGCACACCTGCATCCCGTGGGCCGTGATGCGAGCCTTCGAGCGCCACAACCGCCCACTCACAGAGACCGAACGCAACCGCTACCTCGCCGAGCAGGCTGTCATCGGCCGTAGAGGAGGTGCGGGTGACATCCCTGTGACCACGTCCGAGCTCCGCGCCTACGTCGAAGCGATGAGGCCCCAGCTCGAGGTCAACGATCAGACCCGAGAGTTCTTCGAGTTCCTGTTCACCACCGAGCTCGGGCCCAGACTTCCTGCGGCGCTCGCCCGCCTCGTCCACATCGGCCACGTGCACGCCGCCATGAGCGTCATGCCCCGCTGGGCCCGGCAGCTCACGGGTCTTGAGCACGGCCCGGGGGCGCAGCTGGCCCTGGTGGAGCCCTACCTGCGGCTCTCGGCCCGCTCTCTGCGCTGGGCCTTCGGCACCCCCGCGTTCCGTGCCATGGCGGAGGCCCGGGCGGCCGCTGCTGTAGGGGACGCGGCACGCGCCCCGGCGACGGCCGAGCTGGCGTCATAGGGAGCGAGGGACGCCACGTGGTCGCTCGGAGACTGGGCGCGATCCTGGCCTCGCTCGCGGTGGTGGCCGTCGCCACCTCTCCCGGTCCGGCGGTGCCCAGCCGGACTTCGTGCAGTTCCCCAAGGACGAGCACCAGCACGTGGACGGCTGGGACTACTGGTGGGGTGCCGCCGACATCGTGACGGTGTCGGGGAACCGGTACACGGTGGGCATGGCCTACACGTCGTTCAACGGCTACGGCGCGTCGGGCTATCAGCTCTGGCCCAGGCAAGGCCCCTACAAAGGCGAGTCGATCATGACGACGGACGGCCCGGCGGAGTGGGGCCATCCTGGAGAGCCACTCGGTCGTTTCGTCCGCGAGATGAGCGTGTACGTACCCGGGGCGAGCGACCTGCTGCGGCTCGACACCGTCGATACCTCCACCGGCATGAAGGTCGTCGACCGCTGGGAGCGCACGACCCTGGCCAACCCGTCGTACCGCCTCTCGATCGACCAGGACCAGGCCAAGGTTCATCCCAGCGGCGCCGGTGTGCGGTTGGCGGCCGATCTGAACGCCGTCATGAGGACACCACCTCTTCTGGCGGGGGGCACGGGCCAGTGGTGGTACGGCATACCGACGACCTACGGTTACTCGTCGCGCTCCTTCCAGTACATGCAGGCGCCCGGCGCCTCACCGGAACGCTCGACCTGGGCCAGCCCGACGGCTCGGTGCTGCACGAGACCGTGGCTCCCGCCAGATCGAGCCTCCTCATGGTCCACGAGTACGACGCCACGCCCGAGGACATCCCGGCCGGCCTCGCCTTGGCCGAGGCGACCCAGCTCCACCCGCGTCACGCGCAGTACTACAACGACGCTTGGCCCTGGGAGCTCCTCTTCGTGGACCTGGACAACGGGGCCCAGCTCATGGTCGTCGTCCTCGGCTTCCACGACACGCCCAATGGCACAGCCAGGCCCGTCATCGCACCGCGCATGCCCACCTACCGTGTCATGGCCACGCTGCGCCTGGCGAGCGGAGCATCCGTCCCCCTCGACGACAAGATCCATGTCGAGCACCTCTCGTATCGGCATCTCGATGGCATCGCCAGCGCCACAGGCATGGCCCTGTCCAGCCTGTGGACCCAGGCCTGGAGATATCGGGTCAGCTACTCCGGAGGCCGTGTCGCGGGTCCCGACGGACCCGTAGACGTCCCAGCGTTCGACCTCGGCGTCGTGCCGCCGATCGGCCAGGCCGACCCGGCCGCCGACGCCCACGGCAACCGCCTCATCCAGCGGGTGCCGTTCGTGGCGAGCGGTTCCTACGGTGCCTGTCCGGTCCACGGCTTCGGCTGGTCCGAGCTTCTCCTCAACTGGTACGGACACGAGCATCAGGACCCGTGGTTCACCGGCGGCCCCGTGCCCAACGTCCCGACCGCATGCCACACGTCCCCGGCGAACCCTCCGTCAGGGACTGCGGGAAATCTCAACCCCGATGGGGTCGCAGCCCCTCCACCGAGCGTCACGCCCGAGGGATGCTCTGCCCACGACTCCGGGCCCACCGCGCGGTGCGAGTACCAGGCCGCCGGTGCCGGCGGCGTCAGTGGATACGGCAGTCAGCCCGGGGGCTGGACCGTCACCGTCAACCGCCCGGGTGAGTCCGCTCCGATCGAGCTGAGGAGCTACGGCGACTACCAGACCTATCCGTGTCGCACCGTCCGGGCGGGCGACCACGTCGTGGCCACGGCCCAGCCGGGCTCGAGCGTCTTCGTGGGCAACCCGGGCATCTGCTACTGACGCAGATTTGAGAGCTAAGACGCCGTCGCGCCACATGACCGCCGCACCGCCGGGCTGATACACGACCCAGTTACGATCGCCACCCTCAGTACGGGTTGGGGACGACGAGATCCTCTATGCCGCGGATGGGAGCGGTGGTGGACCATCCGCCGTCTTTGTCCACGGCTTCCGCTACTCGGCGGAGTCCTGGGCGCCGGTCGGGGATCGCCTCGCCACGGCATCCCTGAGCGCCTGGTACCTGGACCTGCCTGGCTGCGGGCGAAGCAGCACACCGCCAACCTGGAAGGGCTGCACGATCGAGGCGTACGCGAAGTGCGTCGCGCAGTTTTGTGCCGCGCTCGGCCTCACGGCCGTCGTGCTCGTCGGCCACAGCCTGGGCGGCGGCGTAGCGCTCCAGGTGGCCGTCGGATGGTCCCGCTGGGATCGTGGGCGCTACCCGGGGAGGCAATCGGAGCCGTAGGGCAGTGTTCGGGCGAGTTGCGTCAGCTCTTCGCGATGCTCGGGCGCGGCTACCGCGGCGATTCGCCGCGCCCGCTCGACGTCGTCGGCGCCGCGGAGATCAGCGACACCGTGTTCGGTGACTACCACTTCCACGTCGCACCGTGGCGTCGACACGACCTCTACCCTTGGGACGATCGTCGACGCCCCGCTCCGGGTGGTGGAGCGGAGGGCGATCACAGAGAGCCCACCCACCGAGCGGGCGGCTGCCGCGCAGAAGTCGGCATGTCCACCGATACCTGCCACCACGCGGCCGCCGACGCGCTCGACGTTCACGGAGCCGTCAAGACCCAACTGCAGTGCCGTGTTGCAGCCGACGAAACGGTCGATGGCCCCCACGCGGCTCACGTCGTGCGTCTCCTCCACGGGCAGCAGGCGAAGCTTGCCGGCGCGGGCCACTTGGGCGATGGCCTCGCCGCCCCACGTGTAGGCGGAGGTGATGCTGCCCAGGAGCAGACCTCTGCGGTGGAGGCCGGCCATGGCGTCCGTGACGAGCCCGGTCCAGAGGCGGACGGGCCGGTCGAGGGCGGCGACGACGCCCTCGCCGATGCCGCCCGGCCCGAACTGCGTCGTGGGCTCCTCCGGGAGCACGGACACCACGTGACGGCCGACGTCGCGGTCTGTCTCGTCGGCACCCCTGGGAACCGCCGGCCCGCCGGGGGCGGGAGGACGCTCGACCGTGGCCACGATGGGGCCCTCTATGGGCCTCCCGCTCAAGTCAGGTCCCTGTACATCCACCTCGACGACGACGGCGCGTGCAGCGCGGGTGGCGGCCGGGCCATAGCCCACTGTGCTGCCGTAGTACAGGTCGGTACCTCGGCGGACGCCTGTCACCACAGCGAGGGCGGGGCGCAGGTGGCAGAGAAGACGGGGCACCGCCGACAGGCGAGTGGGCAGGTAGGCCAAGCGTCTGTCGCCGACGGCGCCGGCGAGGGCGTACCCGGCCATGACCGTCCGGCCCCGGAGCGACGGCGACGCCAACCAGGGCCGGTCCTCGGGCGTCCACCCCAGCAGCACCTGGACGTCACCTGTAGTTGCGGCGGCGGCGACGACACCCGGGGCCGAGCGGGCGCTGTCGACGCCGTCGGCGTAGACGAGGAGCGGGTCCTCTGCCGGCGTGGTCGGCATCACCTCCGGCATGTCACCGCCATGGCCTTAGTCTGGTCGCGGACGGGGCGGGCCCGTGCGACCGACCCTGCGCCCTTCTGATACCTCGAGGCCGGAGTGGCCCTGACTAGCCTGGCCGGGTGAAGACGGCTGGAGATCTGATGGGCGAACCCGTTGCGTCGCGCTCGCCCATGTTGGCGGCTTCGGGGGTCCACAAGGCCTACCGCACCGGCGCCGAGACGGTGGAAGCCTTGCGGGGCATCGACCTGGTGGTGGAGCGGGGCGAGTTCCTGGCCGTCATGGGCCCGTCGGGCTCGGGCAAGACCACGCTGCTCAACTGCCTTTCGGGGCTGGACGACATCGACGGCGGCTCGGTGCTGGTCAACGGCGAGGACATCATCGCCATGAGCGACGCACGCCGCACCAAGCACCGGGCCCAGGCCATGGGCTTCGTATTCCAGGCCTTCAACCTGATCCCGGTGTTCAGCGCCACCGAGAACGTGGAGCTGCCCTTGCTGCTGGCCGGGGCGTCGCCCAAGGACGCCCGCCGGGCGGCTCAGGAGACATTGGACCGGGTCGGTCTGGGCCACCGGCTCAGCCACCGGCCCGCTGAGCTGTCCGGCGGCGAGCAGCAGCGGGTCACGGTGGCCAGAGCCCTGGCCGGGCGACCGGAGATCGTCTGGGCCGACGAGCCGACCGGCAACTTGGACTCCGAGACCGCCGCCCAGGTCGTGGGGCTGCTGCGGGAGCTGCACCGCGAAGGGCTGACCCTGATGCTCGTCACCCACGACCACGAGATCGGAGGCTCCGCCGAGCGGCTGGTCACCATGCGCGACGGCACCATCGTGGACGACCAGATCCAGCGGGCCCCGGGCGGAGCCGACGGCGCTCGTCGCAGGCCCGGCAAGACGTAGGAGTCGGAGAAGTGGTCCCGGTTGTCGTCGTGTCGCTGCCGTTCCTTTACATGCTGGGCCGCAAGCGGATCTTGCGGCGCCTGGCCATCCGCAACGCGGTACGCCGGCCGCGGGAGACGGCGCTGGTCCTGCTGGGGGCCATGCTGGGCACGGCCATCATCACCAGCTCCTATGTGGTGGGCGACACGCTGCGCTCCTCCATACGGCGGGGCGCCTACACGCAGCTCGGACCGGTGGACGAGACGGTGGCGGGCGACGGGTCGGCGGTGGGTGCGCAGGTGATGGCGGCGCTGGCGAAGCGGCCTCCGGCGGGAACCGCCGGCGCCTTGTCGCTCCTGACCGTGGGTGCAACGGTGTTCCGCGGGGGTGCGTCACCCAAGGCCGAGCCGCATAGCCGGGTGCTGGAGGTGGACTTCGCCAGGGCTCGGGCCTTCGGCGGGGATCCCGCGGCCACGGGCATCAGCGGAGCCACCCCTGCCGGCGACGAGGCCGCCATCGGCACTGACCTGGCCCAGACGCTGAGCGTCAAGGTGGGCGACACGGTGACGGTGTCCTTGTACGGCCAGCAGCGAACGCTGAGGGTGAAGCAGGTCCTGCCCCGCTTGGGGATGGCCGGGTTCATGGGCGAGGGACCGGGCGGGGCCTTCGTCGGCGGCGGCAGCACGTCGCCCAACCTGTTCGTGGCCCCCGGCACCATCGACCGCATGTACGGCGCGTCCGCCGGTCGGGGCGGCGGGCCTCCGGGCACGGGGGAGGCGAGTGCGGCGGCTCCCCCCACCTCGGTGGTGGCGGTGTCGAACGGGGCTGGGGTGCTGGGTGGCGTGGCTGCGTCGGACCGGATCAAGTCGGAGCTGCAGGCGGCGGTGGTCGGGCTTCCCGTGTCGGTGGAGGCGGCCAAGAAGGACCTGTTGAAGGCGGCCGACGTACAGGGCAAGTCGTTCACCGACCTGTTCCGCAGCTTCGGGATGTTCAGCGTGCTGGCCGGCGTGTTGCTGTTGGTCAACATCTTCGTGATGCTGGCGCAGGAGCGGAAGACCGAGCTGGGCATGTTGCGGGCCATCGGGCTGCGCCGCAACCGGCTGGTGGGCTCGTTCTCGCTGGAGGGCTGGCTCTACGCGCTCGCCTCCTCGCTGGTGGGGGCGGTCGTCGGGCTCGGCATCGGCCGTGTGATCGTCATCGTCGCCTCCAGCATCTTCCGGAGTGGGGGCAACAACCTCGAGCTCCACTTCGCCGCCACCATGGCTAGCCTCCAGACCGCTTTCTTCCTCGGCTTCGCCATCTCCCTGGTCACGGTGGTCGCCACGTCGCTCTCCATCGCCCGCCTCAACGTCATCCGCGCCATCCGCGACCTGCCCGAGCCACCATCGGCCCGCACCAGCCGAATTAGCCAGGCCCTGGGGGGCGTCGGCGTGGTCGCCGGCTTGGCGATCACGGTGTCGGGCATAGCGGGCGGGAACGGGGTGCCGGCCCTGGCCGGGCCGGCTGTGCTGGGGCTGGGTGTGGTGCCGGTTCTCAGCCGCTCACTGGACCGGCGGGCGCTGGTGTCGGTGGTATCGGCGCTGGTGCTGGCCTGGGGCGTGGTGTGCTTTTCCATCCTGCGGGGGGCGTTCCAGAAGTCGGGGATTGCGGTGTTCGTGATACAGGGCGTCGTGCTCACCGGTTCGGCCGTGGCCCTGGTGAGCTACAACCAGTCCACCATCGGCAACACCCTGCGCCGCTTGGGGGGCGGGGCCAGGAACCTCTCGCTGCGCCTGGGGCTGGCCTACCCGCTGGCGCGCCGCCTGCGCACCGGGCTCATCCTGTCCATGTACGCGCTGGTCGTGTTCACGCTCACCTTCATGATCGTGCTCAGCCACCTGTTCGGCGGACAGGTCAAGGACGTCACCCAGCGCGTCTCCGGTGGCGCGGCGCTGCGGGTGGTGTCCAACGCCTCCGACCCGGTGCCCGCCGACCGGGTCCGGACGTTGGCCGGCGTTACCCACGTGGCGCCGGTGGTGGACCTGGGTGCCGAGTTCTCCGGGCGGCTGTCGGGCGGGGAGTTCCGCGCCTGGACGGTGAGCGGCTTCGACGAAAGCCTGATCGGCCACGGCGCTCCCAAGTTGCACACCCGCGCCGCCGGCTTCGCCACCGACGCCGACCTGTACCGGGCGGTGGCCTCAGATCCCTCCAAGATGATCACCAGCGAGTTCTTCCTGCAGCGCCAGGGGGGACCGGCCCGGGGCGGACCCAAGATCGGTGACAGGGTCGTCGTGCGCTCGCCTCTGTCGGGCCAGGCGGCGCCTGTCACCATCGTCGGCATCACCGAGTCCGGCTTCGGCGGCGGCGGTGACCGGCGGGTGGGTGACCCGGGCACCCTCGTCTCCCACACCCTCACCTCGCGGCTGTTCGGCTCCAGGGCGGTGCCCAACCTGCTCTACGTGAGCACCGCCTCCGGCACCGACAACGACAAGCTGGCCACCACCCTCAGCGGCAGCTTCCTGCTCAACGGGGCCGACGCCCGCTCCTTCCACTCCATAGTCACCGGCGGCCTCGCCACCCAGCAGCGCTTCTTCCAGCTCATCAAGGGCTACGTGGCCCTGGGGCTGATCGTGGGGATCGCCGGGCTGGGGGTGGTCATGGTGCGAGCGGTGCGGGAGCGGAGGCGGGAGGTGGGCGTTCTCCGCTCCCTCGGATTCAGCGCCATCGCTATCCGGCGAGCCTTCCTGGCCGAGTCGTCCTTCGTGGCGCTCGAGGGCATCCTTCTGGGCACCTCCCTGGCGCTGGTCACCGCCTGGCGGCTGATCGGAGCCGGCACCTTGGGCACCAAGCTCGGCTTCTCGGTCCCCTGGGCCCAACTCCTCGTGCTCGTCGCCGGGACCTTCGCCGCGTCCCTTGTTGCCACGGCTGTCCCCGCCCAGCAGGCCTCCCGCATCCGGCCCGCGGTGGCCCTGCGCATCGCCGACTGACCACCCGGCATGCACTCACGACCCTTCAACCACGGCGAGACACGTGACCCATCGTGGTATTGCTCGGCTGTTGAGGTAAATTGACGCGCTCCCATGTAAGAATAGAGGCCTTTAGCACATGACCTTGGAAGCCGTCCCCAGGTTCTCTTTCGGGCGGCCCGGTTTGGTCTGAACCCGTGGGGGTAAAGTCGGACAGCCTGATGGAGTCTGCAGAGAAACACCTCGGAGGACTCTCCCGTCCCTAAAGGGGGCGATTTTGGGTACACGGGCGGGGCGGGTGCTGCTCGTCGAGGATCACGAGTGCGTTGCGGCCGCTCTCGTCTACTACCTGTCCAGCCACGGGATGGCGGTGGAACGCCCGGTGGGGCTGACGAGCGATGCTGTGTTGGACAAGGTCAGGGAGTTCAAGCCGGACGCAGTGCTGCTCGACTTCTGGCTCGGGGAATGCGACTCGATGCCCCTCATCGCTCCTCTTGCCGCCACCGGTGCCCGGGTGGCCATGTTCACGGCCATGGAGAGCCGCGTGCTCATGGGAGCCTGCTTCGCCCAGGGTGCCATCGGCTTCGTCTCCAAGACGCAGCGCGAGGACAGCTTGGTGGATAGCGTGCAGAAGGTCATCGCCGGGAAGGACCTCATCACACCTGAGCAGCGGGATGCGCTCATCGAAGAGGCCCGAGCCAGCCACCAGGAAGAACTTGAGCGCTTTGACGCCTTCAGTGGCCTCAGCGCACGCGAAGCCCAGATTCTCAGGCTCATGGTCGAGGGCAACCGTCCCCACGACATCGCGCGCCTCGAGTTCATCTCCGTCACGACGGTGCGCACCCACATCGCGTGCATCCTCAAGAAGCTCGAGGTGAATTCTCAGTTCCAAGCGGTCGCTTTGGCCCGCAAGCAGGGATGGCCCCCGGCCCCTCCACGGGACCCCATCTCGGATCCGAGGGCCTACCCCAGCACCGCGATCGGGTTGGCGCTCAAGATCGATGTGGAGCGCGACGCAGCCCAAGACCCAGCCGACTGAACCTCATCGCTCTGGCGACGGATCTGGCCGGCTGGGGCAACCGCGTCGTCGCTCTCGAGCACCTGACGTCGCCGGTGTCGGGACAGCTACCTGCCTCCCCGGCTCGCTTGTGTGATGCGCGATTGTGAACGGCATCGACGATCTCCCTGTGTTGGTGAGGAACAAGGCGGCCGCCCTGGGTGCCTCGGAGTGGCTGTCCGAGCTCCCGGCTCTCGTCGCCGGCCTCCAGCGGGAGTGGCGCATCGCCGTCGGCCCTGCCTACGAGGACGGGACCGAGGCCTTCGTCGCCCGGGCCACTCTCGAGGACGGGAC
>VAXP01000023.1:0-8349 GCA_005884125.1 Actinomycetota bacterium
CCGGCCCCGGCGGCTTCACCCTCGAGGGATCGGGCGGTGCAACCGTCACCACCCCGGCCGTCTATCAGCCCGGTTCGGTCGCCTCCGTGACCGTGGTCGCGCCATCGCGTACGACAAGCACGCCGATGAACGTCGACGCCAACGGACGCTTGACGATTTCAATTTCGCTCTCGTCGCCGCTCGTTTGAGTTACCGCTCCGACAGGCACAGCCCGCGTCACCATCCAGGCGCCGCCGGCGACCTAGCCCCGGCTCAGCCGGGGATGCTCCATGCCAATCGCAGAGTTCAAGGTGTCCGGTCGTGGCCAGATGGCCCTACCCGCCGAGGCCCGGCGAAGGTGGAACCTCGGTAAGGGCGGCAAGGTCGAGGTCGCCGACCTTGGCCATGCCCTCCTCATCGTTCCGGCGGGGCGGGGGGGTCTGCGGGGAATGTGCGAGGCGCAGTCGACGAGGCGGGCGGCTACGCCCACCTGGCCTCCGCTGTCGCCGCCGACGAGCCCGCACTGGCGTGACCCCTCAGTCGATGGTCGTCGACGACCACCTCCTGTTGCGCGCGGAGCGCGTGCCGCGCCGTTACGCCGCATCGGGTAGCAGCCATCGACCTCACCGACTTACCGGCAGGTCGTTGGGGACGCCCGAAACCGCCTGCCGCTAGGGTCCGGATCATCTGGAATGAGGCATCGAACGCCCGAGCCCGACGGCTTGTTGAGCATCGCGCCAAGACCCGCGCTTCTCTACCGATCACCATCAACTTCCCGTCAGCGCCTTCCCGTCGCGAGTGGTCGGAAGCGGGTCGCCGCCCACGAGCTCTTCGATCTCGTCCGGCTCGACCGGAGGGCTGAAGAAGAACCCCTGGGCGAAGTGACAGCCGTGGCTCCGGAGAAAGCGTCCTTGAGCAACCGTCTCGACTCCCTCGGCGACGACGTATTGACCGAGGCTCCTGGCGATCAAGAGAAGGGCATCCACGACCGGCGCATCGGCCGACTCGGACTCGATCTGCTCCACGAAGCTGCAGTCGATCTTGAGAGCATCGATCGAGCATCTCTGTAGTCGCCCGAGAGCGGAGGTTCCCGTGCCGAAGTCGTCGACGGCCAATCGCACGCCCAACCGTCTTATGGGTTCCAGTGCGCTAGCAAGCTGGGCGTCGTCCATCACCACGCGGTCCGTGACCTCGAGCTCCACCAGGTCCGGGCTGAGGTGATGCCGCTGGAGCAGGTCGGCCAACTGCTCGCTCAGCAGGGGATCCCGCAGGACGCGTGTGGAGACGTTGACCGCCATCCTGAGCGGTGTGCCCGCGTCGGCCCACCTGGCGGCCTGTTCCAAGGCGCGGGACCGCACCCAAGCGTCGATCTCGCCGATGAGCCCCGACTCCTCGGCCAAGGGGATGAAGTCGTCGGGCGACAGCCGTCCCCGAACAGGATGGTCCCATCGGACAAGCGCCTCGACGCCGGCCATGCGCATCGTGTTGAGATCGATCTGGGGCTGATACAGCACTCGTAGCTCCCCGCGTTCGAGTGCAAGGTGGAGTTGTCCCTCCAGTTCCAGCCTGTCCTCCTGGGCAGGTGAGGCGGTGTCAGCGTGAACCGCACAGATCGAGCCGCCTGCCTGCTTGGCCCTGTGCAACGCCCCTTCGGCCTGCCGCAGCAAGGTGGCGAAGTCCCGGCCGTGATCCGGCGCCGTGACGATCCCCACACTGCAGGAGATGAAGACCGCCCTTCCGGCGAGGACGAACGGGTGTTTCAGCGCGGCAAGCATGCGCTCCCCGACGAGGTAGGCGTCGCCAGGGTGGTCGGTGTCCGGAAGCAGGGCCACGAACTCGTCCCCGCCGAAACGAGCGAGGGTGTCGGAGGCCCTGAGGCATCCGGCGAGGCGCGCCCCCGCTTCGCGTATGAGGTCGTCGCCGACCCGCCGGCTCAGCGTGTCGTTGACGTTCTTGAAGCGATCGAGGTCGACGAAGAGCAAGGAGAGATGACGGCCGGATCTCGGAAGCGAGAGGAGGGCCTGATGGGCCCTTTCCTCCAGCAGGGCCCGGTTGGGGAGCCCCGTTAGCCCGTCGTGGAAGGCCTGGTGCCTGAGTCGCTCGAGAAGGTCGGCGTTGTCGAAGGCGGTGGCGGCCTGGTCGGCTAGCCCGCGGATCCGGGTCAGCAAGCCCGTGTCGTTCACCGCCCCGTCTCTGTCGTCAAAGCCTGCAGCAACAACTCCGATGAACACCCCACGAGCCACGATGGGCGCGAAGGCACAGCGTCGCAGGCCGCTCATCTCCATCACCTTCCGCACCGCAGGGCCGGCGCGGTCGAGACAGACGACGAAGGGCCTGGGTTCACGGACCAACTCCGGCAGTTCGACGAGATCCGAAGCGAACAGGAGCTGGCAAGCGAGGTCGCCGCCCCTCTCATCCTCAGGGAGCTGGGCCGCCAGGCACAGACACTCGGCGTCCGGGTCCCACAGCCACACACCTGCGTGCTCGCATGCCGCCACGCCTGGCACCGCAGCGGCGAGGCGGCGCGCCACGTCGCCCCGGGTCTGCACCTCTGCAAGCGCATTTGCCAGGGAGAGCAGCGCTTCGGCGGTGACACGGTCGCGTCGCGCGTGTGCCTCAACGACGGGCTCGCACTCACCACCGCGGGTCTCGGGTAGCAGCGCCCCCTGATCCCCCTTGGCGGGTCCCCCGATGACCATCCGGCCCACGACCCGCACCTTCTGCCCCAAGCGGCCAGCGGTCAAGATGCATCCGCCAGCTGACACGGTCGACCCATGGCCGGGCCCTCCCATTGGGCTACGGTCGGCGGCCGCTTGTGCCTATTCAGCACCACCGCCGGCGCCCATCTCGCCGACGCGCTCTTGCGGGTTGCGACACGCGGCCACGGAGTCCAGTGCGGCCCTCCCAACCTCCCGCCGTCAACCATCGAGTAGCGATCGTGGTCCTCAAGCTGGTCCGCGAGGCGCGGGGGCGGCACCGATCGCCAACCTGCCTCCACGACTCGCCCGACGACGGCGGCCAACAGCGCCGCTCGGGCAACCCCGAGGCGTCTCATTACGCTTGCTCCCAGGCACGTCACGCGGGCGCCTGAGGAGCGGCATGGCCAAGCTGATCTACGTGGCGAATGTGTCCCTTGACGGCTACATCGAGGACGCGCACGGCAGCTTCGAATGGACCGCCCCCACCGACGAGGTCTTCACCTTCATCACTGACCTTGTTCGCCCCGTCGGTACCTACCTCTATGGACGGCGCATGTACGAAACGATGGCCGTCTGGGAAACCCAACCCGCCCTGGCTGCCCAGTCGGAGCTCATGGCCGACTTCGCGGACGTGTGGCAAGCGGCCGACAAGATCGTCTACTCCACGACGCTGGACGTCGTCGCGACCGCCAACACGCGGCTCGAACGCCGCTTCGGCCCCGATTCGGTCCGCGACATCAAGACGTCCGCCGCCAGCGCCTTGACCGTCGGCGGGCCGACCCTCGCCGCGCACGCGTTCAACGCCGGGCTGGTCGATGAGTGCCAGCTCTTCATTTATCCCGCGCTCGTCGGTGAAGGCAAGCCCGCATTCCCGAGCGACGCCCGCATCCCGTTGGAGCTGCTGGAGGAGCGCCGGTTCGGCAACGGTGTCGTGAACCTCCGTTACCGCATCCAGAGCTGACCCTCCAGTCGCAAGCGCACCGGTCGCCTTCGCTTCGACCATCCAACTGGGGCTGTTGCTCTTCGGCGACGAACAACCGATGCTGGAAGTGGGCGCAGCTGGAGGCGCGTCGGCTTGTTGAGGTGGCGAGCTGCTCGAGCCCTGGCGGCGCACCAGCGACGGCGACCCGCCGGGAACGATTGATCCGTTGCGATGACTCCTCCCCATCTCCTTCCCTCCGTCGTCGGCGTCGCCATCCTCCGTCCGCATGTCATGCGGCTGCTGTTTGACGACGGGGTGGTGCCGCTTCAACCGGGCCGTCCGCGATTCAGGCGACGTCCCGCGGCTCACCATCGACGATGGACTCGAAACCCCGTTCCTGGCCCTCGGCACCCACGACAGATCGCCCACCACTTCCAGCGATGCCGCGCCCGATGGGGCATCTCCTACCACGTCGTCCGGTAGGTCGACGCCCTCGCGCTGGTCATCGAGCGATTCCGCTACGCCGAACTCCCTTCGTGAGCCTGCCCTCAATGGACCGGCGCCGTATCCGGCGGTCGGTCGCGCTCGCGACAGGCAGCGCTCCGTCAGGCTGCCGAGGCACGACAGCGCGGCCGCATCGATCAGGGGCGGCCCGCGCTCGGCATAGCAGCGTCCGCGATGTGATGTTCGGGGACGATCGAGCGGGCCCGTCTCGACGAGCGATTTCGGGGCGCCTCTGGGGCCCCGGCGGTAGTAGGTGAGGGCGCTCGAGCCCTGCTCCGTCAGCGATGAGTTGAGGGCGGCCAGGTCGTCCTACCTCTGTGATGGCCTGGTTTGCTAACCCTGTCGCACCAAACTGTGGCCGGCACCCACCTCAGAGGAGACCACATGTCAAGCGTTCGGGTCCACAACTTCTCGGTTTCGCTCGACGGTTTCGGCACCGGCGAGGGTCAGAGTCTCGAAGCACCGTTCGGACACGCCGGCACCAGGCTCCATGAATGGTTCTTCCCCACGCGCAGCTTCCACGAGATGCAGGGCGAGCCAGGAGGGAGCGCCGGCGTGGACGATGCCTTCGCCAGCAACTGGGGACCGGGCATCGGGGCCGAGATCATGGGACGCAACAAGTTCGGGCCCCAGCGCGGCCCGTGGACCGACGAGGAGTGGAAGGGCTGGTGGGGCGACGACCCGCCCTTCCATACCCCCGTGTTCATCCTGACCCACCATCCCAGGCCCACGATCGAGATGAAGGGTGGGACAACGTTCCACTTCATCGACGCCGGTCCCGCCGAGGCCCTGGAAGCCGCCCGGGAGGCGGCGGGCGGGCTGGACGTCCGAATCGGCGGAGGACCGCTGACAATCCGCCAGTTCCTCGCGGCCGACCTCATCGACCACATGCATATCGCGATGGTGCCCATCGTTCTCGCACGCGGGGAACGCGTGTGGGACGGGCTCCAAGAGCTCGAGGAGCGCTTCAACGTTGAGGCGGTCAGCTCGCCCAGCGGCGTCACACATATCACGTTCACGCGCCGATAAATCCGAGGGGATCGGTCCCGCACCCGGCGTTGGCCGGCTGTGGTCGTCGCAACGAATCGGCCTCGGGCGGCCGCTACGCCCCGGTCCAAGAGCAGCCACGCCGTCTCGGCAATGACGGGAACAGGCGAGGCGGGTCTCGACCTACCCGAGGACGGTCTACGTGGAGGAGGCGCCGATCGTGTCAGCGCTGGACGGCTGGCTCGGTCGGCTGTTCGACCGAGAGCACATCGATGAGACGTGCCACGTGCTCGCACGAAGCGGACGAGCGTCTGGTCGCACACGTTGAAGCGACGCGTCGTCAGCTCGTCGACTGCGACGCCCGTCGACCGTCGAGACGTCCGGGTTCGGCGACCCGCGGGTCGGGTCATTCGAGTGCCCGTTGGCGACTTGCACCATAATCCCACGGTGCTACGCGGGTCCTCGACCTCTCTGCGTGACCGTCAGACCTCGTCGATACCCTTGCCGATGTGCCTCGGATCTCGGCCTTCTACGGCATCGTGATCTATATGTACATCCGCGACCACGGTCCGCCCCACGTCCACGCCTGGGCTGCCGAGCACCCAGCGGTGGTGGACATCAGCACTGGGATAATCACTCTCGGCAGCCTTACGGCGCGCCAGGCTGGGCTCGTCCGAGATTGGGTCGAGCTCCACCGTGGCGAGCTGCTCGAGGCTTGGCAGCGCGCCAGCGCCGGCGACCCGCCGGGTACGATTGATCCGCTGCCATGACTCCTCCCCATCACCTTCCCTCCGTCGTCGGCGTCGCCGTGCTCCGTCCGCATGTCATGCGGCTGCTGTTTGACGACGGGGTGGTGCGCGACATTCAGTACGTTCCCGGCCAGGTGACCGGCGCGATGGTTACTCCCCTTGAGGACCCCGGCTACTTCGCGCAGGTTCGAGTCGATGTCGATGCAGGCACAGTTGCCTGGCCCAACGGCCTGGATCTCGCCCCCGAGGTCCTCCATGGCGACTACGAGGCAGAGAACCCGCTGGGCTTCTACGACATCACGCCCGATCGTCAACCGGCGTAGACGGGCAACCGCCGCGGTGGGGGTTCAACTCGGTGTCGGAGGGGGGACTCGCACCCCAAATGCACGCGCCACATGGAGGGGGACGTACCTAGCGGCCTGATCGCTCGAACGCACCGCCCGCGCCCCGAGGACATCTCTGCACCTCGGTGCGGCCCTCGCGCTCGCCAGCCGGTGATACCACCTTCGACCGGCGTTTCCGCATGGCTCGAGGACGTGGACCGAGAGGCCGGCGTTATCGGGATCGTTGCTGCAGGTACACGAGCCGGTCCTGGACTTGCTCGTCGGCCGCGGCACGGATGGCTTCAAGGATCTTGGGGATGCCGCTGGGACGTCGGGAGAAGCGGGAGGAAAGCGCCATCAAGACCCCGGGGTGGTGCCCACCTGCGGTGAGCCGCTCGGCGGCGATCCGAGCGAAGTCCGCAACGTTTTCGGTGAGGACCACGTACCCGTCCGCCGCCCCGGCGGCGAAGACGTCGGGATCAGACCGGCCGGCCAGTCCCCGTTCGGCCACGGTGGCCGCGTCGATGCCATCGGCCCGTAACGCCTCGGCGAGGGCCGGCGGGTACATCTCGTCGAGCAGAAGCTTCAACCGTTCGGCGCCGCCGCCGTCTCTCGCCGATGCAGTTCGATGCGGGCGTCAACCTCGTCAGGGTAGGCAGCTCGGTAGCGCAGCGCAGCATCGATCTGCCCCCGGGCGAGGGTCGACTCCTCGGCGAGCACGGCCAGTGGATCCCGCTCGCCCGATAGGTCCTCCACCCACATGACGACCTCCCAGACGTCAGGTCCGCCCACCAGCCCAGCTCGGCGGCCAGTCGGTCCGTCCCGGAAGGTCACCAACGGATGCTCGTCCCGCCGGACCCCTTCCTCGGCGTAGCGCCGCAGGCGATCTGACAGCGTCTCCCCGGCAGCTCGCGCCCGGAGCCGCAGCCGCTGGGCCAAACCGTCTTCCAAGCGCACCGACACGTTCTCCGACACGTCATCACCGTAGCACATTGTCTACACCTTGGCTTGCGGCTCCCCGCGGCTGGTCCGCCACCACTCCTCCGCCGACAAGCACCAGACGCTCGCTCTCTCAGGGACGGGTCTCGACCGACCTGCTACCGCCAAATGAACAGCCGGCTCATCTACTCCCCTCGCCAGCGGCGGTACAGATCGATGAGATCCACTCTTGCCTCAGGGCCTAGTCCCTCGGGTTCGATCGCGCCCGTCAGCTCGATGGTCATCTTGATCTGTTCCAAGTAGGCCGAGCAGTTCGGGCACTCCCGGAGGTGGGACTCGAAGCGACGTCGGTCACGACGCGAGAGAGCGTCTTCGAGGTAGGCGGTTACGAGCTCGACCGCCTGCCGGCACACGAGGTCTTTCCGTCGCAGCGACAGCATCGATCAGCTCCTCTCGATCTCGGCATCGAGGATCTCTCGCAAGCGGGAGCGTCCACGGTGCAACAGGATCCTCTGGTTGCCTTTACTTATCCCGAGGACTTCGCACGTCTCGTCGCCCGACAGTCCTTCGACGTCGCGCAAGATCACTACCTCTCGCTGACGTGGAGGCAGGTCATCGAGGGCGGACTTGAGAAGCGGCACCCAGGCTGCGGCGTCGAGACGCTCGTCACTGTGCTCGGTCCATCGGTCAACAGGATCAGCCCAGTGGCCTTGCTCGTCGAAGCGGGATGGGTCGACAGCGTGGAGCGCTTCGATCGGCACGTTGAGATGTTCCCTGGAGCCGGCCGAGCGTGCGCGGTTGACAAGGATCCGGAACATCCAAGTCTTCAGCGCGGAGCGTCCCTCGAACCGGTCGATCCCACGCACCACGCCCATCCACGTGTCTTGCACCGCCTCTTCGGCCACCGCGTGACTGGAGACCATTGAGCGCGCCAGGCGCAGCATGGGCTGCTGGTACCAGGATACCAGCTTCACAAATGCCTCCTCATTACCGTTGCGCAAGCGGCTGAGGAGCTCGACGTCCATCTCCACGATCCAAAGCGTAGGACCCCGACCGTCCGATGTCAGTCGCGCCCGACATGAGACCTCCGTCCGCGCCGGCCGGCACAGCGTTACGGAAGCGCGAGCAGTCTGCGTGTCCGGTCACGACGTAACGCTCTGGCGCGTACCCGGGACTGTGGATGGAGAGACGTTGGCCGGTCACTAGTTCCCTGACTCCGAAGGAGACACAGCATGAGGACATCGATC
>VAXP01000023.1:8523-12630 GCA_005884125.1 Actinomycetota bacterium
CGTACGACACCGGCGGATTGGGTGGGGTGCTCAACGGATCAGTCGTGGATCACCTTGCATCCCAGGGCGCCCTCACCTATGACCCGCGCCACGCCCTCCTGTACGCCGTGAACGCGGGCAGCGACAGCCTGTCGGTCTTCTCGGCCAACGAGAACCAACTCAGGCTTCGCCAGGTGCTCGACTCGGGCGGCACGTTCCCGGTCAGCGTCGCCGTCCACGACGATCTGGTCTACGTCCTCAACGCCAAGGACGGCGGGAGCGTCTCGGGTTACCGGGTCGCGGATGGAAGGCTCCACCGGATCAAGAGATCGACTCGCTCGCTCGGCCTGGCCATCCCGTCGGATAACACGCAGTTCACCCATACGCCCGGACAGGTCGCCTTCTCGCCGGACGGGTCCCAGCTGATCGTGACCACAAAGGCCAACGGCAACGACATCTCCGTCTTCGAGGTTGGGCCCGACGGGCGGCTGTCAGACTCTCCGACGGTCAACCCTGAGCCCGGCACGGTCCCCTTCGCTGTCACCTTTGACTCGGCGGACCACCTTGTCGTCGCTGAAGCCGGGACCAACGCGCTCGCCACGTTCACCCTCAACCCGAACGGATCCGTAACCTTGATCGATGAAGTGGGCACCGCTCAGGCGGCCACGTGCTGGGTTGCGCCGGCGGGCCAGTTCTTCTACGCCGGCAACGCCGGCAGCGCTTCCGTGAGCGGCTACAAGGTGGCAGACAACGGACAGCTCACGCTGCTCGGGGCGACGAGTACACATCCTGGAACGGTGGATGCCTCGGCTTCGGCCGACGGACGGTTCCTTTACGTGCAGACCGGGAACAACGGCATCGTCGACGAGTTCCAGGTCAACGATAACGGGAGCCTCACCGGGCTCGGGTCCGTCACGGTGGCCGGCGCCGGCGGCGGTGAAGGCATCGTCGCCTTCTAGTGACGCGTTCGCGAAGTAGGTTTCCGTTTGGCTTTGGACACGATGTCGTCGGGCGGCTAGGTCCAAACGAATGGTTGCTTCAACCGTCGACTCCCGATCGGCGGGGGGGACCAAAACGACGCCTACATCCGTGCGTGCTGCCTCGATGGAGCCTCGGACCGGATCGAGATCAGCCGACGTGAAGAGCTTGACGCCCCGCAGACCGACATCGCGGCGGCCGAAGCGGTCATCGACAACGCGCCTGAGATGCCGGACCCGCTCGCCGTGGACGACGTCGAAACCGCGCTGCGAGCCCTCCGTGAGTTGCCAGACCAGCTCGACGCCGCCGACACCAGGCTACGCGCCGACGTCTACCGATCCGCTCGGCATCACGCCCGCCTACCAACGTGAAGACGGTGCCGAGCACATCAAGGTCCAGGGGCCGTTCAAGGGCGTGGACCTGGAGCGTGTCGGAGGGGGGACTTCGACCCCACCTACACGGAGTCCACTCCGAGGAGAGTTCTGGGCCGAGGCCGAGTGAGGCGTCGCACGTTCCGGGGGCAGCCTGACTGACAGCATAAGCAGCGGGGTTCACACCGGTCCAAGGAGCGTCGCCTTCTTCGCCACCCGTTTGCTAGGGTCCGGCGCGAGCTGAAGAGCCGAGGAAGCCGGTGGGAGTCCGGCGCGAGCGTGGCCCCCTGTGAGCGGTCCGGTCTCCGGGCCGTGAGCCAGACCCGAGGCTCCTCCGTCAAGGCCCCGACGGGACGCCTGATCCCAAGGAGATTCCGGCATGGCCGCATCCGTGGCCGTTGGAGGAGCACGCGCAGCCCGCGAAGTCGATGTCCCGGCGTTGCCGCGCCCCGTATCCGCAGGAGAGCTGCTGCCCTGGGCCCTCTTCTTCGGGGTCCTCCTGCTCTTGCTCCTCTATTTTGTGGGCGCGGAGCAAGGGGCCGCCTCGCTGGTGGGGGGGCACTGGGTACACGAGTTCGTGCACGACGCCCGCCACGTGCTCGCCTTTCCCTGCCACTGAGGCCCAGCGACGCCGATGGCCAGGACCTATCTGGTGCGGGGCATGCTGGCCGGGCTATTCGCCGGCCTATGCGCCCTGGGCTTTGCCAAGCTTGGGGCCGAGCCCCAGATCAAGCGGGCCGAGCGCTTCGAGCTCCAACTCGACCTCCAGCTCCGTAGGGCCGCCCCCAGGCCCCTCGTGTCGCGGCAGGTGCAGGACACGGTGGGTCTGGGGACGGGCATCGCCGTCGCCGGCGTCGCCGTCGGCGGGTTGTACGGGCTCGCCTTCGCCGGTGCCTACCGCAGGATGGGCAACAGCCGGGCCGAAGTCACCGCCATCGTGCTGGCCGCCGCGGGCTTCCTGGGCCTGTTCCTCGTGCCCTTCCTGAAGTACCCCTCCAATCCCCCCTCGGTGGGTAACCCCGACACCATCGGGCACCGCACCGCCCTCTACTTCCTTCTGGTCGCCGTGGGGCTCGTCTCGGTTTCGCTGGCCGTGATGGTCAAGGGGCGCAGCGTGGCGCGGTTGGGGACGTGGAACGCGAGTCTCCTGGCGGTCGCCACCTTCGTCGCCCTCGTCGTCCTGAGCTACGTGGTGACGCCCGGCGTGGACGAGGTCCCGGCCGGGTTCCCCGCGACCCTCCTGTGGAAGTTCCGGATGGCCTCGATCGGCACTCAGGCGGTGCTGTGGGGCACCCTGGGTGTCGCCTTCGGAGCGCTGACCGAACGCCATGAGTCCTCTCGGCGACGGCGGCCTGACGGCTCATCGCCGCCGCGAGCGCACGATGAGGTAGTGGAGAAGGTGATGGTCGCCCCCGGGGCGACCTCCAGCAGGGCCCTGCGCTCGTCGTCGGACGGGTAGCTCTCCAGCTCCTCCCGTCGGCGGGTCTCCAGCTCCCAGGAGCTGCGGCTTGCGCCCGCCGTGACAGTCGTGCTTACCGCCCGGGCCCCGCGTGGCCAGGTGGATCGCCGAGGCCATGCAGCGCCGACGCGACCTGGAGCGTCAGCTCGGAGCGCGGGCCGCTCGGCGAAGCCGGCGAGCCCGACAGGTCAACGGCCTTGCTCGCCTCGGGCCAGCCGCAAATCAGCAGCCGGCCGATGGAGTCGTGGCTGAGCCCGAGCCGTCGCTGACGGACGCCGTACAGCCAGGCGCGGAGAACCCCGTCGTCTCGTTGCGGAAGTTGCCAGCTCCATCGGCGGTTCCGGGCGGTTGAGCGTTGACCGTCAGGGTGGCGTTGGGAGCCGCTCCCGAGCCTCTATCGGTAGCTGGCCTGCCTTGGCTCGGCCCTGGTGATGACGATCTTCGACACCACAGGCGGAGGCGGAGGCGGAACGTTCACTGCAGGGTGGACGCGGTCGCGGCAACCCCCGAAGTTGCTCCGGAAGCCGGCGCCGTCGCCAGAACGGCAGGAGTGGGGCGGCCGCGGGCCGGGGGCTGGGTGGGTTCGCCGGTCGGGATCAGAGCCCGGCGGGGAAGCGATAGCGGGCCGGCGGGTGGGCAGGCAGGGCGGAGGGGGCGCCGTAAAGAACGTCGATGTGAGGGTGAGCCGACGGGGATCGCCCTCGACAGGATGGCCGTTGGCGACGACACGGAGCTGGTGGCCTGCGTCGGCGCAGTAAACACCCAGACAGGTGGCGTCGAAGCGCACACCCCAGACGTCGAAGAACTGCCCCAGGGTGTAGGCGGCCGTGTCGGTGGCCTCGAGGTGGAGGATGCCGGTGGCGTCATGCGTGTGGAGGGGCGACAGGAACCGTCCCAGCGGGTCGATGCCGACCTGGGTGTGCACCGGCAGGTGCTGGCCGTTGACGACGATGTCGAGGTGCTGGTGGGTGTGAACGACCTCGCCCTCGGCCGAAAGCGCGGGAAGCCCGATGGCCTGAAGCCGCGGCGCCACATCGGAGTTGCCCGAAGGCCACGGCCCGGGGGTGACGGCCAGGGCGTCGGGGGGCGGGCGGGGATTGTCCGTCGCGGTGAACCGTGGGCGTGGCCCGAGGCCAGCACGCCCTGAGGCGCCCAGCACGACGGCGGCGATGACGGCGGCGGCGGCGATGACCACCGCGGCCGCCGCCAGCGCCCGGGGCCGAGACCAGCCAAACCGGCGGCGGGTCGGGCGGCGGGTGGGACTGCGGCCGCCAGGGCCGCCCGGGGGCCGGCGAACAGGCGCCTTCGACGCAGCTACGG
>VAXP01000023.1:12739-13104 GCA_005884125.1 Actinomycetota bacterium
ACGCTGTGGGCGTCGTCGGCCAGGTGAGCCTGGCCCACCTTGGTCACCTGTCCCCCCGGGGTCTCATCGAACGCAGCCACGACACCGCTCTCGGAGGCCACGTAGAGGCGGCGCAGCCCGGGGTCGAAGGCGAGCACGTCGGGACTCCGACCCGCGTCGAAGCGCTGGAGGATCCGGCCCGAGTCGACCTCCACGACGAGGAGGCGGTTGTTGACGTCACAGGTCACGAAGGCCCGCCGCGTCACCGGATCGAGGTACAGGCCGTGGCCCTCGTCGCAGCCGGGTAGGGGGATGCGGCGGGTGACGCGGTCGGAGGCGGGGTCTACGGCGACGAGCTCGTTGCGGCTCTGGACGTCGACGAGGAT
>VAXP01000024.1 GCA_005884125.1 Actinomycetota bacterium
ATCCGCGGCCCGGTCAAGACCTGACACACGAGTCCGTGACCTTCGGAACGCAGGACACGGCGGAACTCTGCGAATGCCGGGCCGAGTTCCGCGTACATGAGAGCCTCCCGGCACCAGATCAGGTCGACGGTCCCGTCCCCGAGCGGCAGGTCTTCGGCCCTGCCGCTGTCGAACCGGACCCGAGCCGCCACAGCGGGGTCCGCCCTGGCGAGCGCCTGGCGGGATATCTCGATGTGGCGTTGGACCGGTTCGACACCCTGCACGACGAACCCGAAACGGGCGGCGAGCTCCATGGCCTGGGCGCCCTCACCGCACCCCACGTCGACCGCACGCGCCTCCTCCGGAAGACCCAGCGAACCGATCAGGTCGAACAGGGCGTCGGGACCCCGGGGATGCAGGCTCTCATCCAAGAACTCCCGGAAGGCTTCCTCGATCCGAGGGTAGGCGTCATAGGACTCATCGAGCGAGATGTCGTTCCTGACCACCGCCTCGATGCTACGGCCGGCGGTCGACGGCGAACGGGAGGTCTCCATGCGATCGCTCGGACGGGAACCCGAGCATCATTGGGCCATGGCCGAGAAGCTCGGGGATGACGCCAGTGGGTACACGCCGAGCATGTCCGAGGCTCAGATCGACCAGGTCAGGAGCTGGCACGAGCGGGCCTACCGAGAGGGACGGGCTGAGGGAGCTGCCGACCAGACGTTCAACTACCTGGGAGTGTCGGTCGTTGTTCCTCCCGAGGTCATGCCAGTGAACCCAATGTCGCATCTCCTTGGCGAGGCCGTGCTCGTCGAGGTCCACGAGGGCGAACGTGTCCTTGACATGGGGACGGGTAGCGGGGTGAACGCGGTTCTCGCTGCGACCAGAGGGGCGGACGTTCTAGCGGTGGACACGAACCCTCGGGCCGTGGACGCGGCGAGGGCCAATGCCGCGCTCAACGGGGTGGGCGATCGTCTCGAAGTCCGCCACAGCGACGTGTTCGCCAACGTCAAGGGCACATTCGACCTCATCGTCTTCGACCCGCCCTTTCGTTGGTTCCGGCCCCGTGACCTGCTCGAGTCGGCCATGACCGACGAGAACTACGAGGCCATGACGCGGTTCTTCCGGGAAGCGAGGCAGCACTTGTCGCCGCGGGGGCGGATGCTGATCTTCTTCGGTACCTCCGGGGACCTGGACTACCTGCGGAGGCTCATGGTTGATTGTGGGTTCTCGGCCGAGGTTCTCGCTCATGACGAGCTGATACGGGACGGTTGGAAGGTCGAGTACTTCACGTTCCGGGTGACGTAATCGGGAGGGCGAGGCCCTCACGCCCACGGGCGGAGGAGTCCGATCGTCACCGACCGGAGAGGACCTCCGCGGTCACGAGCGCGGCGTGAGCCTCTTCCACCCCGCGAACCTGGGCCCCTGAGAAGCCGAGCGCGCAGGCCTGCTCCACGTTCACCGCGTTGTCGTCCAAGAACAGCACCCGACTCGGCGAGGCGGGCAAGGCCCGGGCCACGTGCTCGAAGATGTCCCGATCCGGCTTCACGAGACCCAGCTCGAAGGACAGGAAGCGGAAGTCGAACATCGCCATCAGCGGCCACCGACCGGCTCTGTCGTTCCAGTGGAGGGCGTTGGTGTTGCTCAAACAGCCGATCCGGACTCGCTCTCGTGCCGACGTCAGCAGCTCTTGCGCGCCCGGCAGGGGACCCTCCGGCCATCGACGGAAGGCGTCCAGGTACGCGGCCGGGCTGATCGACAGTCTCCAGTCAGAAACCACGCCCTGGGCGAACTCCCACTCCGAGCACCGCCCCGCCTCGAAGCTTCGCACCCACCGGCAGCTCAGCCACCGCCGCCAGAGGTCGCCTTCGTCGTCGATCCCAGCCAGCTCGCGCATGGCAGACACGCCTACAAACCGGATGAGCACCCCTCCCAGGTCGAACAAGACGACGTCGAAGGCAGCGCTCATCGCCGAGGACGATAGGGTCGGGCGCCATCACGGTGGCAGGCATTCAAATCGATCAGAATGCTGGCGTGCCCGATGAGGCGATTCTCCGCGTCGCCGACGCGGCCGCCGCCCTCTCCTGGTACGAACGTCTGGGCTACACCAAGGAGTGGGAGCACAGATTGAGCCCGGCCTCCCGGCCTTCGTCTCTTTGGCCCGCGGCGGCCAGGCCCGCCTCTTCCTCAGAGCACCGTGGGGACGCCAGGCCCGACACTCTCGTCTACCTCCGTGTCGATGACGTCGACGACGTGGCCGCGGAGTTCGACGTAGCGATCCAAGATCAGCCCTGGGGCCGAGAGGCCCACCTGGTGGATCCCGACGGCAACCGTCTCCGGGTCGCCTCGCCGAGCCGATAGGCGCTCGACTCCGGTCGGGCCCGACGGCCCGGCCGAGGGCAGGCCCGCCGGCCGGGCAGGAGGACGCCCGTCTCAGGGCGAATTAGGCCATCCGAGTGGTTCGAGGCAGTTCGAGGGGAGTCGCCATGCCCAGGAGCAGCCCGTCGCGGGGCGGCCGGGGGCGGCGGAGGGCGTGGGCCCTCGCCGCGTGCGTGTCGGTGGGGCTGGCAGGCACCGGCCTGGTGGGCTCGGCCGGGGCAGGCACGCTGACCTACGCGGCCCTGGGTGACTCCTACACCTCGGGGCCGTTCATCCCCGTACAGCAGCAGCCCTACGGGTGCCTGAGGTCGGACCACAACTACCCGAGCCTCGTGGCCGCGGACCTCGGGGCGCAGCTGACCGACGTGAGTTGCGCCGGGGCCACAACCGACCACATGACACAGAGTCAGGGGGTCACGCCGGGCCCGGCCAACCCGCCCCAGTTCAGCGCCCTCAACGCCACCACCCAGATCGTCACCATCGGGATCGGCGGCAACGACATCCACTTCTCGAGCATCGCCAACAACTGCTACAGCGCCACCCCTACCGGGCACCCGTGTCAGGACAAGTACGGCGCCACGGCCACGTCGGGCGACATCATCGACCAGTGGATCCAGGCCGCCGCGCCCAAGGTGGCCCAGGCCCTCCAGGGCATCCACACCCAGGCGCCCAGCGCGCGCCTGTACGTCGTCGGCTACCCGGCCATCTTCCCCGAGCAACCGCTCGTCTCCGGGGCGCCCGAGGGTTGCTGGCCCAGCCTGCCCGTCGCCCCCGAAGACGTCCCGTATCTGCGAGCCAAGGAGAAGGCCCTCAACGCCATGCTGGCCTCGCAGGTGGCGGCCAGCGCGGCCACCTACCCCAACACCTTCTTTGTCGACACCTACACCCCGAGCATCGGCCACGACGCCTGCCAACCTCCTGTCGTGCGCTGGGTGGAACCGGCGGTGCCGGCCTCACCGGCCGCGCCCGTCCACCCCAACCTCTTCGGGATGGAGGCCATGGCCGGGATCGTGAAGACGGCCATCACCGGTTAGTCAGCCGGAGAAGCAGGCCCCAGCCGCCATGGCCGATGCCGACGAGGCCGTAGCTCGGGAGGTGGTGTCCAGGATGAGCAGAGCCGACTTCGCCGGCGTCCGGCAGGCCTTCGACGAGCCCATGCGCATGGCCGTCTCCGAGGACAAGCTCCGAGACGCGTGGGAGCGGGCGACGCTGATGTACGGGGACTTCGACCACGTCGGCGAGCCCGTGGCGGGCACGGCGCGGGGAGCGATCCTCTACGACTTCCCCATCGTGTTCTCCCGAGGCACGGCCCACCAGCAGGTGGTGGTCAAGGAAGGGAAGGTGGCGGGCGCGGCGTTGCGACCGGGCCGGCCCACGGGACGCTGGGAGGGCAACCTCCTGGCCTGGGTCCTGGGAAGGTTGCGGGCCATCGTCCGCAGAGCCTGACGCGCACCTGTTGCTCCCTTCGGCTTGGCCCGGCCCGGAGCGCCTACCGACCCGTCAGGGCGTCTCGACAGTGATGATCTCCCCCAATCCTCGCCGGGTGGTCGGTCCCGGAGGGAGGCGGGCCAGAGCCTCGAGGGTGGGACCGGTGACGTCGGCGAAGGTGTCCTCGTCCAGATCTCGCAGGGCGGGGAACATGCGACCGGTGATGGAGGAGATCTCGTCGGCGGGCGTGTTGACCCACTCCCGCTCGATCGTCTCCACCTCGGTCCTGAGCCCGGCGTGATGGGCCCAGCCCTCCACCTTGGCTGCGATGGGCTCGGGTCCGTGCCTTCGGGGCTTCACCGCGTCCAGGCGGAGGAAGAGCTCGGCCATGATGGCGCCGATCCTGTCGTCGGGCGCAGGCCGTTGGGTGGTGGCGACCAGGTAGCACCCGCCCGGTCGCAGCACCCGGGCCACCTCGGCCAGCAGGTCCAGGGGACTGTCGATGGCGTGGATCACCCAGACCGACACGGCCGCGGCGACGGAGCCGGCTGGGAAGGGCAGGCGGCAGGCGTCGCCCCGAACCAGGCAGGGTCCCAGCCGGGCCCGGGCCTGGGCGAGCATGGGCGCCGACAGGTCGATGCCCACGACCCCGCGGCCCCGCCGGCGCAGGCCGAGCGCCACCACGCCGGTGCCGACGCCGATCTCCAGCACGGGGCCGGGCCCGGGCGGGAGCCTGTCGTCGAGGTCGGCCGCGTACTGGTCCCCACGTTCCTCGCCACCCCGGGTGCGGTCGTAGTCGGCGGCCAGGTCGTCCCAAGCGCTCACGGCGAAGGGCGCGGTCAGCCGTCGTAGAAGAAGGGCCGGTGCAGGCCGATGAGCGTGCGCTCGCGTTTGGTCTGGGCTCGGGCCACCGCCTCGGGCGAGAGATGGTTGGCGGCGCTGGTGGGACGGAGGCGCTGGGCCAGGTCGCGCCGGCCGTAGTGGCACTGGAGGAAGAAGCGACCCGGTCCATGGGGGCCGGAGGCCAGGCGCCGGTGCCAGACGTCGGAGACGAAGAGGGCGACGTCGCCCGCGGCCGCGACCACCGGTACCGCCCCCTGCTCACGCCACTCGAGGTCGTCGTCCCCCATACGATCGACGGGGGGAGCCTGGCCCGAGGTGTGGCTGCCGGGGATGATGCCCGTCGCCCCGGCTTCGATGGGGCAGTCCCAGATGAACAGGTGGGCTGCCACCGCGAACACGGGATAGGGGATGCGCTCGTCCCACGCCACGGCGGGGTCCCTGGGGACGTGGGGCCCGCTGTCGATGTGCCAGAAGCGCCCCCCGTGGTCGCTCTCCGCCTCAGGCTGGCGCCAGGCGGTGTTGGCGATCACATGGCAGTCCTCGCCCAGCAGCGGTTCGATGACCTGGAGGATGGAGGGGTGAGCCACGGCGCGCTGGCAGGCCTCGCTGCGGTTGAGCATCTCGTAGCGGAAAGGGACCCAGTGCTCGGCAGCCAGGCCCGGGACCCGCTCGTCGGGCGGGTACTCCTCGAAGACGCGCTCGATGTCCTCCCCCAGAGCCTTGGTCTCGGCCGGGCTGAGGACGCCGGGTAGGACGACGTATCCCTCTCGTTGCAGCTGTTCGGTTGCCGCAGGTGCGGGGTCGGCGCTGAGGCTGAGGTAGCCGGAACGGCGGGTGATCATGGCCCGATTCTGTCCCTTGACGAGGAGGGATGGCGGGCCCGGGTCCGGCAGGCGGGGCCTGGGCCGGTCAGGGGCAGGGAGAGGGTGCTTCCTGCCAGCGGACCTTGGCCGCGCAGGCGCGGGCGAGGAGGTCCTGGCCGTCCGGGGACAGGAGCCAGCCCGCGGTCACAGCCGCGTTGGTCTTGGTCACCATCTGGCCGTAGTAGGCGGCGTGGGTCGGGTAGAGCGCGTGCAGCTCGGCGTCGGTGAAGGGGACGGTGAGCCCGCCCAAGCCGCAGGCGGTGGAGACGTAGTGGGCCACGGGCACGTCGATGGGGGGGAGGCGGACGCCCCCCAGGGTGTTGCCGTGGCTGTCCTGGGCGGCCAGGGCTCCGTTGAACTGGAAGCGGGGTCCGTTGGCGGGCGCGTCCAGCGGGTTGCGCACCCAGGCGTTGAGGTCATGCAGCGCGGTGGAGACGGCGTAGCGCATGGGGAAGGTCGCCCCCGCCAGGATGCAGGTGGCGTCCATGGGATGGACGACCTCGCCGTAGTTCCCGGCCGTGACGTTGAGGTCCTGCTCGGCCGAGTAAGCCTGCTGGGGGCGGTCGGTGAGCGCCCGGGGGCCCTGGCCGACCTCCTGCTCGTAGCCGATCCAGAAGTCGGAGTGCGAGGTGCCCGCGATCTCCCACAGGCGATAGTTGGTGGAGGTGCTGGGGCCGGCCGGGCTGGCCTCGGTGTCGGCCAGGAGGTGGAGCACGGGAACTGCCGGCGGCGTAGCCCACGTCTTGCTGCCGCCGCCGTGGATGAGGAAGCCGTCTATGACGCCGGCGCCGGGCTGCGCCTGCCTGACGTAGGTGTCGAGGTAGTCGGCGGACTGGGACTGGCCCGCGGCCACCTCCTTCTGCACGTGCAGCCCGCCCATGGGGTCGACCCCGGTGGGGGCGCGGACGGCCCGGGCCACCTGGGAGAAGATGTCGTAGGAGTACTGGTCGCCCGGGTGGGAGAGCGGCGCGTAGCGGACCGGATCCCAGACCTTGGGCGTGAGCGGCGTGCAGCAGATCCCCGCGGCCTGCGCGCTCACGTGGACGAAGGCCCATCCCTCTCGCACCAGGAGCTGGCGTCCCTCCAGGGTGTCGACGGCGTTCTCGAACTGGCCGGTGACGTTGGTCCAGTCGAGCAGGACCGACCCGTTGAAGCGGTCAGGACTCGACGGGCGCGAGACGACCATCCTGGTCGTGTAGGGCGCGGACTGGGCCGAGCCCAGGGCCGTGGCCGTCCCCGAGACGAAGTACTCCTCCTGGACGTAGCCCACCTCGGCCGGGTTCCACCAACTGTCGAACAGGGGGTGGCCGTGGAGACCGCCTGTGATGGGGCCGCTCACGACCGGGTTGGAGACGGCGGCGCGACCGGGGCCGGGGAGGGCCAGGGCCGCGCCCACCATGACCGAGACGAGCAGGGCGCGACGGAGAATGGAGGCCCCCTTGGGAGCGGTCGGGTGCCGGGAACGTTCGTCGGCCGCCCGGGGATCTCCTGCCCGTTTGGCGGCATTTGCCGGGCGCCTGCTCCAACCGGCTCGGCCAGGTCACACCAGGCCGGCGGG
Organism: Actinomycetota bacterium; assembly: GCA_005884125.1. GTDB lineage: Bacteria > Actinomycetota > Acidimicrobiia > Acidimicrobiales > AC-35 > AC-35. The sequence goes on from VAXP01000024.1 coordinate 7,051, forward strand.
GTGGGCTTGGGTCTGGCCGGAGCCCAGGATGTGGATGACCTCGGTGCCCGCGGCCACCGCCGCTTCGGCGATGAGCCGGCGGTGGCAACGCCACCAGAGCGTCTCCGCGCACATCACGGCCAGGGGCGGGCCCTGGGCCGCGTCCGCCGTCAGCCTGTGCAGCGCGGCCTGGAACTCGGGGGCGTCCATGTAGTCGGCGAAGCCTCGGAAGCCGTCGTCGGCCCATTCCGGGTGCCGGGTGGGCCGGGCCGGCGCACGGCGCCCCCCCAGCTCCTCACCCCGCCACTCGTAGACCAGGCCCAGCGCGGGCAGGGCGACGGCCAGGGCCTGGCGGGACAGGTGCGGGTTCCGTCGCGACCCGGGGTGGCGCCTCACGTCGACCAGGCGCTCGACCCCGGCCGAGCGGACCACGGCCACCAGCTCGTCCGTCGACCGGGTCCCGTGCCCGACGGTGAACAGCGCGATCGACCCAAGCTAGACGCGGCCATGCTGGTGCAACCCGAGCGCCGCCGGCGGTGTTCTTAGGATTGTGGTCGTCAATCTCTGGGACGCGACTGTCGACGGCGGGGAGGCGGGAGACGGGGGACGGGTGCCCTCCGGGGGCGGCCCCGACCCGGTCGCGGAGCGGGACCTGGCCGAGCGCCTGTGCCTCGACCTCGACGCCGCCTTCGCCGAGGTGGTCCGGGACCACGAGCGGGCCGTGTTCACCACCGCCCTGCGGGTGTCGGGGCGGGCGGCCGACGCCCAGGACCTGGCCGCCGAGACCTTCCTGCGCGCCTACTCCGCCCTACGCGGCTACGGACCCGGTCGCATCCGCGGGCTCAGGATGCGCCCCTGGTTGATCACCATCTGCCTCAACCACTGGCGCAACCAGCTGCGCCGCGCCTCCCGACGACCCCGGCCCGAGCCCCTGTCCGAGACCCTGGCCGACGCCGAGTCCACACCGCTCCAGGAGGGGCCCGAGGAAGGCGCGGCGCGCAGTGACGACCGCCAGCGCCTGGCCTCGCTCCTCCAGGAGCTGGCCCCCAACCAGCGTGTGGCGGTGGTGCTCCGCCACGTGGTCGGGCTCTCCTACGCCGAGGTGGCCGAGGTCCTCCGCTGCCCGCAAGGAACGGCCAAGTCCCACGTGTCGCGAGGCGTCGACCGCCTCCGCACCCTCGCCGACGAGGAGCTCCCATGACCGTCGACCGACTGCTCGACCAGCTCGATGCCCTACAGACCGATCCACCCTCGCCCCTGGCCGCCCGCGTCTACGCCGAGGTGGTCGAGGTGGACGGGCCCGACCCCATGGGCCCGCTGATGGTGGCCTTCACCGACGAGGGGATCAGCTACCTGCGCTCCGCTGCCGATCCCGGCGCCTTCGCACGCGAGTTCCGGGACCGCTTCGGCCGGCCCCTGCGGGCCGCAGCCCGCCCACCCCGGGGCCTGACCCACGCCCCTGAGCCCCTTCGAGCAGGCCGTGCTGCGCAAGGCGATGGAGATCCCCCGAGGCGAGACCCGGCCCTACTCGTGGGTGGCCAGCGAGATCGGGCGGCCCCGGGCCGTGCGGGCGGCCGGCTCGGCCCTGGCCCGCAATCCCGTTCCCATCCTCATCCCCTGCCACCGGGTGGTGCTGAGCGACGGGAACGAGGGCCACTACCTGTTCGGCACCGACCTGAAGCGGCGCCTGCTCCTGCACGAGGACGCCAACCTGGAGGAGGCCCGGCGGCTGGCGGCAGCGGGGGCCCGCTACCTGGGCAGCGATACCACCGGGGTGGTGTGCTACCCGAGCTGTCACCACGCCCGCCGCATCGCGCCCGCCCACCGGGTCGGGTTCCCGTCCCTGGCCCACGCCCTGGATGCCGGTTACCGGGCCTGCCGTCACTGCCGTCCCGCCGGGGCGCCGGCCCTGTGACCGCCCACCCCGTCGTCCGACGGGTCCAGGGCCTGGACTGGGACGAGATGAGGAACGGGCTCGACGCCGACGGCTACGCCCTGAGCTCCGGGCCCGTGCTGGACACGGAGGAGTGTGACGAGCTGGTGGCCGGTTTCGACGACGACGACCTCTTCCGCTCCACGGTCGACATGGCCCGTCACCGCTTCGGCCAGGGCGTGTACCGCTACTACCGCTACCCGTTGCCGGCCGCGGTCGAGGCCCTGCGCCGGGCCACCTACCCACACCTGGCAGCCGTGGCCAACGACTGGGCCCGGCTCCTGGGCGACGCCGTCACCTTCTCCGAGGATCACGCCGAGCTCGTTCGCCTCTGCAACCAGCGGGGCCAGAGCAAGGCGACGCCGTTGATCCTGCGGTACCAGGCCGGAGGCTGGAACGCCCTGCACCAGGATCTCTACGGCGAGGTCGCCTTCCCCCTGCAGCTGACCGTCGCCCTGACCCGGCCCGCGGTCGACTTCGCGGGGGGCGAGAACCTGTTCGTCGAGCAGCGACCGCGGTCCCAGTCGCGAGGCACGGCGGTCATCGTCCCCCGCGGCCACGCCGTGATCTTCCCCACCCGGCACCGCCCCGTGGCCGGAGCGCGAGGCACCTACCGGGCGACCATGCGCCACGGGGTGAGCACGGTCACGTCCGGCCCGCGCTTCACCCTGGGCGTCATCTTCCACGAGGCCGCGTGAAGCAGCGGGCCCTCAACGGTCCTGCTCCTGCAGGCGGCGGCGCAGGGCGGCCCGGTCGGGCTTGCCCGCCTCCAGCGAGGGCAGGGCGTCGAGGACGACGACGCGCTCGGGGGTCTTGAAGCGGGCCAGTCCCCGCCGGGCGAACCAGGCCCGGCACTCCTCGAGGCCGAAGGCCCCGCCCCCCGTGACCACGAACGCCGCGACCCGCTCGCCCATGACGGGGTCGGGGTAGCCGACGGCCACGGCCTGGCGCACCGCGGGGTGGGCCTCCAGCTCGGCCTCCACCTCGGCCGTGGCGATGTTCTCTCCGCCCCTGATGATGACCTCCTTCATCCTGCCCACCACCGTGAGCCATCCCTCCCCGTCAACGGTGGCCAGGTCGCCCGTGCGGAACCAGCCCCGGTGGAAGGCGGCCCCGGTTTGCTCGGGGTCGGCGTAGCCCACGAACAGCTCCGGTCCCCGTAGCCACAGCTCGCCCTGGCGCCCCGGAGGGAGGGCCCGCCCACCCGCCGGGTCGCTGACGCGCAGCTCGACCTCGCCCACGGCCCGCCCGTCGGTGTCCCGGGCCCGCTCCAAGGCGTCGCCGGCGGCGCTGGTGGTGACGGTGGGCGCCTCGGTGGACCCGTAGGTTCGCTTGACCCGGCACCCCAGCTGCTCGCTGGCCGCGGTCACGAAGGCGGGGCTCACACCCGCGCCTCCGCTGGACACCAGGCGCAGGGGCTCGACCCGCCCGGGTTCGAACCCAGGTGCGCCCATGAGGCCGACGAAGAAGGTGGGCGGGCCGATCATGAACGTGACCCGTTCCCGCTCGATGGCGGCCAGGGCGGCCTCGGGGTCCCAGCGGGCCATGAGAACGGTGCGCATGCGGGCCGCGCCCGGCACGAGCACCGCGTTCAGCAGTCCCGACACGTGGGCCAGGGGGGCGGGCATGAGCACGCAGTCCTGCTCCGTCAGTCCGTGCACCCTGGTCATCAGGCGGGCCTTGTAGGCCAGGCCCCGCTGGGTGTGGAGGACGGCCTTGGGCGATCCCGAAGATCCGGAGGTGAACAGTACGACGGCCACATCAGCCGGGCTCCCGCTGTTCTCCTCGACCGGGCCCGCCTCCTCCAGCAGGCGGGCGAACCCATCCTCCGGCCCCCTCACCTGCAGCGCGCCGGCGCGGCCGGCTACGGGAAGATCGGGAGCGGCGAGGGCGAGGCGGGGCTCGAGCATGTCGAGGGCGGCGCCCACCTCCCGCTCCCCGAAGGCGGAGTGGAGGGGCGCGGCCACCGCCCCC
>VAXP01000124.1:0-966 GCA_005884125.1 Actinomycetota bacterium
CGTCGAGGTGGTGGAGGAGGGCAGTGACCACCTGCCGCCGCCCGACGAGGCCGCGGCCGACGTCCTGCTGCGGGGCCTGGGCGTGCGGGGCCACTATCTGCTCGCCGTGGGCACGCTCGAGCCCCGCAAGAACCTGGAGCGGCTCGTCGCCGCCTACGCCCGGGCCCGGCCCCGGCTCCCGGAGCGGTGGCCCCTGGTCGTGGTCGGTCCCCGGGGTTGGGGCGCGGACGTGGCGCCCGGGGAGGGCGCGCTGCTCGCGGGCCCGGTGGACCCGGCCGTGCTCTCCGCCCTGTACCGCGGCGCCCGCTGCCTGGCCTACGTCCCCCTCCTCGAGGGCTTCGGGCTGCCGGCGGTGGAGGCAATGGCCGCGGGCACTCCGGTGGTGGCCAGCCCCATGCCCAGCACCGGAGCGGCGGCCCTGGAGGTCGACCCGACGGACGTGGACGGCATGGCGGCCGCGCTGGTCACCGCCGCGACCGACGAGACGGCCCGGGGCGAGCTGGTCGCGGCCGGACGCGAGCGGGCCTCCAGCCTCAGCTGGCGGGATGCGGCCAGGCGTCATGTCGAGGTCTGGAACGAGGCCGTGCGGTGAGCGGGTCGGAGGAGCGCCTGCGAGTCGGCCTCGACGTCACCGCCGTGCCCCGCCAGCCCACGGGCGCAGGCCGCTACACGCTCGATCTGGCCGGGGCCCTGGCCCGCCGTGAGGACGTCGCCCTCACCGTGATATCCCGCCAGGCCGACGTCGAGCGCTGGCGCTGGTTGGGGCACACCGTGGCGGTGGAGCCCGCCTCGCCCGAACGCCGGCCGCTGCGCCTGGCGTGGGAGCAGGTCCGGCTGCCGAGGCTGCTGAGCTCGCTGCCGGTCCAGGTCCACCACAGCCCGCACTACACCATGCCCGAGGCGGCCAAGCTCCCTCGCGTGGTCACCGTGCACGACCTCACCTTCTTCGACCATCCCGAGTGGCAC
>VAXP01000124.1:981-26049 GCA_005884125.1 Actinomycetota bacterium
CCACGCCGACGTCGTGGTGTGCGTGAGCGAGTGCACGGCCCGGCGCCTGACCGAGCTGTGCCGGCCCGCCGGTGAGGTGCGGGTGGTGCGCCACGGTGTCGACCACGGCCGCTTCGCCCCCGGGCAGCCCGAGGCCGGCCACGACGAAGCCGTGCTGTCGCGCCTCGGCGTCGCCCCTCCGTACGTCGCCTTCGTGGGCACGCTCGAGCCTCGCAAGGACGTCCCCACCCTGGTGCGGGCCTTCGACCGGGTCGCCCCCGCTCACCCCGACCTGAGCCTGGTCCTGGCCGGGGCGCCCGGCTGGGGGGGGCGCGCCGTCGAAGAGGCGATAGCGGGCGCCAGGCGCCGGGACCGCATCACCCGCCTGGGGTACGTCGCCGGCGACGCCGTGCCCGCCCTGCTGCGCCGGGCCGCGGCGGTGGCCTATCCCTCGCTGGAGGAGGGGTTCGGGCTCCCCGCCCTGGAGGCGCTGGCCTGCGGCGCGCCGCTGGTGACGACCACGGGGTCGGCCATGGAGGAGGTGTCGGCCGGCGCCGCCCTCCTGGTGTCACCGGGCGACACCGACGCCCTGGCCGGCGCCCTGGACATGATCGTGCGCGGCGACCAGGGGCTGGAGACCCGCCGGGCCCGGGGCCTGGCCGTGGCCGCCGCCCACACGTGGGAAGCCAGCGCCCGGGGTCACGTGGCCGCCTACCACGCAGCCGTCGGGAGGGGCCGGAGCCGCTTGTAGGGTGGCTTGTCGTGCGGGCGTTCGTCACCGGGTCGCACGGCTTCGTCGGCAACTGGCTGTGCCGCCATCTGCGGGCCTCGGGCGACGAGGTGATCACCGCACCGGCGGGGCTGGAGATCACCGACGCCGATGCCGTGCGCCAGATCGTCACCGAGGCCCGGCCCGACGCGGTGTACCACCTGGCCGCTTTCACCCATGTGGGGAAGTCGTGGACGGCGCCGCGCGAGGTGATGCGGGTGAACGTGCTGGGGACCCTCGAGGTGCTGGAGGCGGCGCGCCTGTGCGAGCCGGCCCCCTCCGTCCTCCTGGTCGGCTCGGCCGAGGTGTACGGCGTGGTGAAGCCCGACCAGCTCCCTCTCACCGAGGATGCGCCCCTGCTCCCGGTCACGCCCTACGCGACGAGCAAGGTGGCGGCCGAGTTCCTGGGGCTGCAGGCCCACCTGGGCCGCGGGCTCCCCGTCATACGCGTGCGGGCCTTCAACCACGTGGGGCCGGGGCAGGGGGAGTCCTTCGTGGTGTCGGCCCTGGCCCGCCGCATCGTGATGGCGCAACAGACGGGCTCGGCCACCCTCGCCGTGGGGAACCTCAGCCCCCGCCGGGACTTCACCGACGTGCGTGACGTGGTGCGCGCCTACCGGCTGCTGATCGAGAGGGGCCAGCCGGGCGAGGTCTACAACGTGTGCTCGGGCACCGACGTCGCCATCGGGACCCTGGCGCAACGGCTGCTGGACCTGGCCGGTGCCCGCCTGGAGCTGGTGAGCGACCCCGAGCTGGAACGGCCCGTGGACGTGCCCGTGCTGCGGGGCGATCCGTCCCGGCTGCGGGCCGCCACCGGGTGGGAGCCCGGGATCAGCCTCGACGAGACCCTGCGGTCGGTCCTGGACGCCTGGCGCGAGAACCTGGCCGAGGGCGAGTCGAGCTAGGCGCTCGCCGTATCAGGCGCTCGCCGGATCAGGCGCGCGCCGGGGTTCCCTCGCCGGGGCTGGTATGGCTCCTCAGCCGCTGTTGCCGTCGGGCGCCGAGCCGCCTGCGAGTGCGCCCCGCAGCTGGCTGAGCGGGGGGAGCTGGCTCAGCTGGCTGCGGACCTCGGCCGCCTGGTGGCGAGCCTGGTGCACCGCGCCGCGGGCGGGGTCGGGAAGGCGTTGCTCCAAGCGGTCGAGCCCGCTCTCCAGCTGGTTCTCCAGCTGGCCCACCAGCGGCTCGATGCGCCGTTCCAGATCCTTGGTGCGGTCGGCCAGCTGAGCCCTGAGACCGGTGACCTGCGTCTCCAGGTCCTGGCGCCGGTGGTCGAGCTGACGCCTCAGCTCGTGGCGCTGGGTGTCCAGCTGACGGGTGAGCTCCCGGCGGCGCACCTGGGCCCGCTGGAAGGCGAGCACGCCCAGCCCGATGGTCATGTATCCGGCGTCCCGAAAGGTCTTCGTCACGTCTGCCATGCTCGCGAGCGTACAGAAGCTTGCAAACACTTGCAAGCGAGGGGAGATCACGACCGCTAGCCTCGGCCGCCCCATGAGTCCCCCGGCTCCGCCCGTCGTGGCCGTCGTCACCGTCTGCGACGCCGGTCCGTGGCTCGAGGAGGCCCTGGCCGCACTGGGGGAGCAGGACTACCCGAACATGTCGGTGCTCGTGCTCTACCCGGCCAGCACCGTCGATCCCACCTCCCGGGTCGACGCCGTGCTGCCCGGTGCCTTCGTGCGGCGCGTCGACCGCAACGACGGCTATGCGGCCACGACCAACCACGTCCTGGAGATGATCGAGGGCGCGTCCCACTTCCTTCTCTGCCACGACGACGTCGCTCCCGACGGCGGGGCCGTACGCCTCATGGTCGAGGAGGCCTTCCGCTCCAACGCCGGGGTCGTCTGTCCCAAGCTGGTGGCCTGGGACGCGCCCGATCGCCTCCTGCAGGTGGGGATGACGGCGGACAAGAGCGGTGCGCCGTCCGCACTCGCCGAACGGGGAGAGCTCGACCAGGAGCAGTACGACGCGGTGCGCGACGTCTTCGTGGCTCCCGGGGGATGCACGCTCGTACGCGCCGACCTGCTCGCCGCGCTGGGCGGGCTGGACGGCGCCATGGCCCATTACGGCGAGGACCTCGACATGAGCTGGCGGGCCCAGACGGCCGGGGCCCGCGTGGTCGTGGCGCCCGAGGCCAGGGTCCGCCACCTGGAGGCGGCGAGCAGGGGCCTGCGGCCGGTCGGCGCGGCCGACGCCGTGGGCGTGTCGGCCGAGGCCCTGCGCCGGCGCCACCAGTTGCGCACCGCGCTCAAGGGCTACGGCGTCTGGCACCTGGCCCGGGTGCTCCCCCAGCTCCTCGTGCTCTCCGGCGCCGAGGTGGTGCTGGCCCTCTTCACGGGGAGGCTGGCCACGGCGCGCGCCGTGGTGGGCGCCTGGACGTGGAACCTGGAGCACCTCGGAGCGCTGCGGGCCGGGCGGCGACAGGTCCGGTCCCACCGCGCCCTGCCCGACTCGGAGGTGCGCCGCCTCCAGGCCCGGGGCAGCGCCCGGGCGTCGGCCTTCCTGCGGGGCCAGCTCGGCCCCGACCGGGCCCGCACCCTGGGCTTGCGGGCCCGACCGGCGCCGGAGGCCTCGGCCGCGGCGGACGGCGAGGAAGTCGGGATGGACGGCCGCGAGCCCGTTCGGACCGGCCCGCGCCTGCCCGCGGTCGTGTGGGGGGCGGTGGCCCTGGTGCTCCTCGCCGGCAGCCGGCACCTGCTCGGCTCCCGGCTGCCCGCCCTGGGCCAGCTGGCCGCCTTCCCCCGGCCCTCCACCCTCCTGCGCCTGTTCGCCGGGGGCTGGCGGACCACGGGGCTGGGTGCGGAGGCCCCGGCGCCGCTGGCCTTCGCCCTGCTGGGGGGGGCCGGCACCGTGTTCGGGGGGGCCATGGGCCTGCTCCAGCAGGTGCTGGTGCTGGGCCCCATCCCGGTGGGCGCCATCGGCATCTACCGTCTGGCCCGGCCCCTACGGTCCCCCCGCGCCCGCCTGGTCGCGGTCGTCGTCTACCTGAGCATCCCTCTTCCCTACAACGCCCTGGCCCGCGGCCACTGGGGGGGACTGCTGCTCTACGCGGCGGCGCCGTGGATGCTGGCCCGGCTGCTGCGGGCCACGGGAACGCCCCCCTACGACGGGGGCCCGCCCCCCTCGCTCGTGTACGACGCCCTCGGCCTGGGCGTGCTGGTGACGCTGGCCGCGGCCTTCGCCCCGGTGGCGGCCCTGGTGCCCCTCCTCGTCGCCGCCGGGCTGGTGGGGGGCGCGGCCCTGGCCGGCAGGCCCCGCCCCGCGGCGCGCGCCGTGGCCGTGGCTGTCGGAGCCGGTGGGCTGGCCGCGGTGCTCTCCTTCCCCTGGACGCTGGATTTCGTCCTACCCGGGGCCCACCTCTCCTCCCTCGCCGGGGTGCAGGGCCCTCTGCGGGACGCCCTCCGTCTCGGGGCGGTGCTGCGCTTCCAGACGGGCCCGCTGGGGGCGGCCCCCCTGGGATGGGCCCCGCTGGTGGCGGCCGTGCTGCCCCTCCTGGTGGGCCGGGCCTGGCGGCTCAGGCGGGCGGTCGAGCTCTGGGGCGTGGCCGCGGTGTGCTGGGGGGTGGTGTGGGCCGCGGGGCGGGGCTGGCTCCCGCCCGTGGGCGCCGTGCCCGAAGTGCTCCTGGCCCCGGCCGCGGCGGCGCTGGCCCTGGCCGCGGCGCTGGGGCTGGTGGCCTTCGAGGTCGACCTCCCCGGGTACCGCTTCGGGTGGCGTCAGGTTGTGTCCCTGGCCGCTGCGGGGGCGGCCTGCCTGGCCGCGCTGCCCGTGCTCCAGGCCGGCGCCGGCGGGCGGTGGAAGGCCCCGGTCCACGACCTGGCCGGTGTGCTCGACTGGATGCCGGACAAGCGCCGGGACGGCGACTTCCGCGTCCTGTGGCTCGGGGACGCCCGCGCCATCCCGCTGGCCGGATGGAGCCTGGGCGCGGGCATGGCCTACGCCACCTCGGTGGGCGGGCCGCCCGACCTCGCCGCCCAGTGGCCCCACGCCGACCCGGGATCGACCTCGCTGCTGGCCGACGCCGTGGGCGTGGCCGTGTCAGGGCGCACCACCCGCCTCGGCCACCTGCTGGCACCCATGGGGGTGCGCTACGTCGTGATGCCCTCGAGGGCCGCCCCGGCCCGGGAGCAGACGCCTCTCCTGGCTCCTCCGGCCCCGCTCACCGACGCCCTCCTCGACCAGGTGGACCTGCGCCAGCTGGACAGCGACGGCGCCCTCACCGTGTACGAGAACGTGGCCTGGGCGCCGACACGCGCCGCCATCGACGCCGCGGCGGCGGCGGCCGGCACCCGGGGCGGGCTGGTGGCGGCCCAGGGCGCCGAGCTCTCGGGGGCCACTCCCGTGCTCGGCCGGGGCCGGGGTCCGACCACCTTCGCCGGGCAGGTGCCGGCGGGCACGGTCGAGGTGGCCGAGGCCGCGTCGGACCGCTGGTCCCTGCGGGTGAACGGCCGCCCCGCGCCCAGGCGGACGGCCTTCGGCTGGGCCAACTCCTTCGCCGTGGGCCAGCCGGGCCGGGCCACCCTGTCCTATCGCAGCTCGCCCACACGCCGGGGCGCCCTGGTGTTGGAGGCGATCTTCTGGAGCCTGGCCCTGCACCGCCTGTTCACGCTGTGGCGGTCCCGGCGGGCGGCGCTGCCCGGTCCGACCCGGACGCCGGTGCTCCCGCCCCCACCCCCGGCGCCGGTGGGCGCGGGCGCCGCCTCGGGGTGGCGGTGACGGCGCCCACGGGAGCGGCTCGCTCGGGCAGCGGGGCCAGGCCCGCCCGCCGGCTGCCCGCCCTGTTGGTGCTGGCCGGGCTGGTGCTGGCGGCCGCGGTGGCCGATCGCTCCGCCCCGGGCGGGCCGGCCCACGCCGCCCCCGCCCCCGCCCGCCAGCGCCTCCAGCCCGGGGCCGCTCCCGGCTCCGCGCTGGCGTCGGCCTGGTACTGCCCGCTGGCCACCACCGCGGCCGGGAGCGCGGCCCGGGGCCTGCTGGTCCTGGCCAACTCGGGCGACACCGAGCTGGGCGCCAACGTCACCGTGATGCCCGTCCAGGGGAAGGCGGCCAGCCGGGCCGTGCGCCTTCCGCCCCGGGCCCAGGTCGCGGTCGGGCTGGCGGAAATCGTGACCACCACCGCCGACGCGCCCTGGGTCGCAGCCCTGGTCGAGATCGACGGCGGCCAGGCCGCGGCCGAGGAAGCCGTGTTCGGTCCCTCGGGCATCACCCTCACGCCCTGCGCCTCGTCGGCTTCGGACCACTGGTACTTCGCCGAGGGCTCCACCGGCCGCGACGACACCCTCCTGCTGGGGCTGTTCGATCCCTTCCCCGACGACGCCATAGTCGACCTGTCCTTCACCACCGACCAGGGCCGAGCCGAGCCCGCCGACTTCAAGGGCCTGGTCGTGCCCGGCCGGGGCCTGCTGGTGGTGGACGTGGGCCAGCACGTGCGCCGGAGGGACCTTGTGTCCACCACGGTGGCGGCCCGGAGCGGGCGCATCGTCGCCTCCCGCCTCCAGGTCAGGGGGGGCGCGCCGGCGCTGGGGACGACGCTCGACCTGGGAGCGCCCTCGGCCGGGACCTCGTGGTACTTCCCGGACGGAGCGACGGGCGACGGCATCGTCGAGCGCTACCAGCTCTACAACCCCTCCGACCGCGAGAGCCAGGCCCAGCTCTCGCTGGTCCTGGACCAGGGCGAGGCCGAGCCCTTCCATCTGACCGTCCCGCCCCAGGGCACCGTCGGCGTGGTCACCAGCGCCGAGCCCCGGGTGCCCAAGGGCGTGCCCCACGGCGCGGTGGTCGCCGTCACCAACGGCGTGCCCCTGGTCGCCGAGCGCGTGGTCACGGCCACGGCTCCCGCGCCCCGCCACGGCCTGCTCGACGTGCTCGGGGCCCGGGCCCCGGCCAGGAGGTGGCTGCTGGCCCTGGGCGCGACCAACCCGGCCACCGACGAGTGGGTGGTCGTGCTCAACCCGGGGCCGGACCGGGCCACCTTCTCCGTGCAGGCCCTGGCCGCCGGGCAGCTGCTCGCTGTCGAGGGCCTCCAGGGGCTGCAGGTCGGCCCCGGACAGCGCCTGGCCGTCAGGCTGGGAGACCACATCCGGCGCGACGACCTGGCCCTGGTGGTCAGCTCCGACCGCCCCGTGGTCGTCGAGCGCGACCTCTACACGGGTGGGGGCTCGGGCATGGTCGCCTCCATCGCCGAGGTGGGCTAGGGCCGGGTCTCAGCCCGCTCGCCCCTGCTCAGGCCCGCTCGGTGCGGGCCCGCTGGTCCTCCATGGCCGTGAGGATGGCCTGGAAGATCTTCCCCGCGTCCTCGTCGAGATGGTCCCTGGCCCTCAGGAACACGAGGCCGCCCACGAACACGGGCGGGCTGATGAGGAGGAGGGCGGTGCGCAGGTTGTGGCCGAAGATGGCGGCCAGGGAGAACACGATCACCGACGCCGCGGCCTGGCCCCCGATCACGGACACGACGTTGAAGGCACCGAAGCCGGCTCCCCGCAGGTTTGCGGGTATGGCGTCGGAGAACCCGGCCCGCAGGGCGGGAATGGCGAGGGTGATCACGAAGGCCCCCAGGGACTGGAGGGCGAAGGCCGGTCCCAGGGGCAGCCTCAGGTAGGACGCCACGAAGATGGCCTGTCCGACGAGGATGCAGTAGGCGGGGATGGCCATGCGGGCCCCGCGGATGCGGGTGGCGTAGCGGTCGGCCAGCCTGCCCCCGAGGAGGACGCCGGGGATGCCCCCCAGGATGAGCATGGCGCCGACGTAGATGGGCGCGGCGGCCTTGTCCACGTGAAGGCTGCGCTCGTAGAACTGGGGGAGAGCGGCGGCCTCGGCCGTCACGCTGAAGAGAAGCGACGAGATGCCGACCAGGGCGTAGCGCATGGTGGGGATGGCCAGGATCGTGCGCAGGTCGGCGACCAGGCCCCGCCACATCTCGGCGAGGAACCGGCTGAGGCCCTCGTCGAACAGGGGCTGACCGGCGGCCGGGTCCTCGCCCTCGTCGGTGATGCCGAGGTGGAGGCGGTCGCCCGCGCCTCTGCGGGGCTCGCGCATGCGGTACACGGCCAGGGCGATGAGCACGCCGGGGGTGCCCACGAGCAGGAAGGCCCACCTCCACCCGAAGGTGTTGCCCACGAAGCCGCCGAGGCCGATGCCCAGACCGAAGCCCACGAACAGCAGGCACTGCTGTATGGAGAAGGCCTTGCCCCGCTGCTCCAGGGGGTAGTAGTCGGCCAGGAGGCTGGCGCAGGACGGCTCCGTCACCGCCTGGCCGAACCCCAGGGCCGAGCGGATGCCGAGCAGGACGGGGAAGTTGGGCGAGGCCGCGGTGAGGGCGGTGATGCCCGACCAGGCCACGATGGTGTGACCGACGGTGCGGGTGCGGTGCCAGCGGTCGGCCAGGTAGCCCGCGGGCACGGAGATCAGGCCGTTGACGGCGACGAACGACGCCAGCAGCAGCCCGAAGGTGAAGTCGTTGATGTGGAGGTGGGGGTCGGCCTTCAGGGGGGTCTCGATGCCGCGCAGGATGTTCTGATCGAGCTGGTCGATCATCACGACCAGACCCAGGATCCACATGGGCCAGGCCGAGACGCCGGAGGCGACCTTGGCCGCGGCGGTGGGTGCGACCTCGCCGGTGAGCCCGCCCGCGTCTCCCGGCGCGTCGACCCCGCCCTCCAGGGGAGCCCCCAGCTCCTTCACCGGGTGAGTTGTAGCGGAGGACGGCCCTTACTGCATAGTTGAGACGCCGTGGAGCGCCTGCTGGTCACCGCCGGGCTCGTGGCTCTCGCCGTGGCCGTGGCCGCAGTCATCAGGGGCCGCCGGGACGCCCCCCCGACGCAGGCCCGCTGGCCCGTGCCGGCCCAGCTCGACAGGCGCGACTTCGCGGGGACCGACCTGCCCTGGCTGGTGGCGGTGTTCACGTCGTCCACCTGCGACTCGTGTGCCCAGGCCACGGCCAAGGCGAGTGTGCTGGCCAGCCCCGTGGTCCAGTACCAGGAGGTCGCCTATCAGGAGCGCCGCGACCTGCACGAGCGCTACGGGATCGAGGTCGTGCCCCTGACCCTCCTGGCCGACGAGGAGGGCGTGGTGCGGGCCTCCTTCGTGGGGGTGGCTCCCGCTCCCGACCTGTGGGCCGCGGTGGCCGAGGCCCGGGGGGATGAGCCGGGCCCGGGCTGAACGGCCTGCGGCTCTAGCGGCCGGGCCGGTGGCCGCCCTCGGGCACCTGGGAGGGCTCGAGGACGGCGGTGTCGTCCAGGGTCGAAGGGGTCCGGCCCGCGACGGCATCGTCGGGCGCCTCCCCGTCCGGGGGCCCGGCGTCGGTGGCCTCGGTGGACCCGAAGTGGGGGACGCCGGCGCCCGCGCCGTCGCCGTGCACGGGCCGGCCGAAGGCGGCATCGACCAGGCGCCCCACCTCGGTCCCGTCGATCGTCTCCTTCTCCAGCAGTGACGCGGCCACCGCGTCCAGCCCTCTGCGGTGCCTGGTCAGGTACTCGACGGCGCGCTCCTCCTGCTCGCGCAGGATGCGCTCCACCTCCTCGTCGATCACCCGGCTGGTCTCGTCGCTGTAGTCGCGGGTGTGCATGAGGTCCTCGCCCAGGAAGACCATGCCCTGGGACCCCCAGGCCATGGGTCCGATGCGGTCGCTCATGCCCCACTCCCGGACCATCTTGCGGGCCAGCTCGGTGTTGCCGACGAGGTCGTTGTTGGCGCCCGTCGAGAGGTCGCCGTAGACGAGCACCTCGGCCACCCGTCCGCCCATGCGCACGGCTAGTGAGTCTTCGATGTACTCGAGGGGGTAGATGTGGCGCTCCTCCATGGGCAGCTGCTGGGTCACCCCCAGCGCCATCCCCGTGGGGAGGATCGTCACCTTGTGGACGGGATCGGCGTGGGGCAGCACGTAGGCCAGCACGGCGTGACCGCCCTCGTGGTAGGCGACGCGCTCCTTCTCGTTGTCGGTCAGGGCCAGCGACTCGCGCCTCTGGCCCATGATGACCCGGTCGCGGGCCGCCTCGAAGTCCTGCATGTGGATGGCTTCGGCGCCCCGGCGCACAGCGTGCAGGGCCGCCTCGTTGACCAGGTTGGCCAGGTCGGCCCCGGCCATGCCCGGCGTCCCCCGGGCCACCAACCGCAGGTCCACGTCGGCCGCGATGCGCTTGTCGCGGCAGTGGACCTGGAGGATGGGGAGGCGCTCCTCCAGGTCGGGCAGGGGGACCACGATCTGGCGGTCGAAGCGACCGGGGCGGAGCAGGGCGGGGTCGAGGATGTCGGGCCGGTTGGTGGCGGCCATCATCACGATGCCCTCGGTCGTCTCGAAGCCGTCCATCTCCGAGAGCATCTGGTTGAGGGTCTGTTCGCGCTCGTCGTGGCCGCCGCCCAGCCCGGCGCCGCGCTTGCGGCCGATGGAGTCGATCTCGTCCACGAAGATGATGGCGGGGGCCTGCTTGCGCGCCGTCTGGAACAGGTCCCGGACCCGGCTGGCGCCGACACCGACGAACATCTCCATGAAGTCGGATCCGGTGACCGACATGAAGGGCACGCCCGCCTCACCGGCCACGGCGCGGGCCAGCAGGGTCTTGCCCGTCCCCGGGGGACCCACGAGCAGGACGCCCTTGGGGATGCGGGCGCCGATCTCCTTGAAGCGCTGGGGCGAGCGCAGGAACTCGACGACCTCGCGGATCTCCTGCTTCACGCCGTTGTAGCCGGCCACGTCGTTGAACGTCGTGCGAGGCCTCTCGGTCGTGTACACCTTGGCCTTGGACCGCCCGATGGACATGATCCCCGACATCTGGCCCTGGGCCCTTCGGTTCATCCAGACGAAGAAGGCGATGACCAGCAGGATCGGGAAGGCGTAGGCCAGCAGCGACCCGAAGATGTTGCTCTGGGGGGAGTGGAAGGTCAGGTCCACCTTGTGGGCCCGCATGGACTTCAGGTCGTCGGCGATCGGAGGCTGGGGCCCGGAGACCCGGTACTTGGTGCCGTCAGCCAGCTCACCGGTGATGTGGCCGTTGGAGTTGTCCACGACCGCGCTGCGCACCTGGCCGGCGTCGACCCTGCCGATCAGGTCGGTGTAGGTGAGCTGCTTGCGGGGGGTGTGGCTGAAGAGGGGGGGCAGGAGGAGCACGGCCACGACCAGGCCGAGCAGGACGATCACCGCCCAGCGCCAGTTCTGCTCGGGGGCGCCGGTCGACCCCTGACCACCCGCTCGGGGGCGGTCCGAGCGGCGCGGCCGCGGCTCGGAGGGGGGACGGCTCATGCTCCCATCGTAGGCCCACCCTGCTCCCATCCCTACCGTCGCCAGGCCGCGACCGGGGCCGGGCGGGGCGCGGCGCGTCACCACCCAGCGCTCGCGGGCGCCACCCTCGGGAGGGGAACGTGACCTTGGGAAATCACAACAGTGTCTTATGTAGGTTTGTGCGCGTAAGACCGGCTGCAAGCGACCTGTCGCAGGCCCGAGATCCGGGGTCGGCACCCTCCGGCGGGGAACCGGGGTCCACCAGGCACCCCTGGGGTGTCGCTACCTTTCACCCCATGGACGGTCGCCACTGCGCCAGGCCCGGCTGTGACACGGTCGCCGCCGCCAAGCTCACCTACGACTACGCGCGGCGCACGGTGTGGCTCGATCCCTTCGAAGGTGACCTGGAGGTGGGCGCCTGGGGAATGTGCGCGGCCCACGCCGACGGCCTGAGGGTCCCGGTGGGATGGGCGCGCGACGACCGCCGCACTCCGATCATCCCCATCCGGAGGCCGCTGGCCGTCTAGATCGGCCACCGTTGGTGGCGCCCGGGCCGGGCCAGGGGCCCCGGTAGGCTGGCGGGCGGTGCCTCTGGACCGACGTGCCCTCGAGCTGGTCCGCAGCCTGGACGAGCACGAGCTGCGCCAGCTGGTCATCGTGGCCCGGGGCCGCCTGCAGAACCGGTCCGGGCCCCGCTTCGAGGACGACACGGGCCAGCCCCGGGTCACCTACCGCCAGCAGTCCGTGCGCTGCGGGAAGCCGAGCTGCACCCGCTGCCCCCACGGTCCCTACTGGTACGCCTACTGGCGCGAGGACGGCCGGGCCCGATCCCAGTACGTGGGCAAGTCCCTGCCCTCGTGACCACGGCCCAGCGCCCGGGGCGGGAGGGCCCGGACGAGCGGGCCGGCATGGAGGGTGCGACCGGCGAAGGGGGCGAGGTCGGGGAGGTGCCGGGGAGTGACCAGGGCCGGCTGCCGGCCTGGGGGACGGGCGTCGCCGCCGCCGGTTTCCTGATCGGGTTGATCCTGGCCGGCTGGGGCATCGCCCTCTGGGACGCGGCCACGGGCGCAGACCGCAGGACCTTCGGTGCCGACGTCGTGGGCCTGATCGGGCTGTGGATGGGGATGCTCGGGGCCGTGTTCGTGTTCACCCGCGTCCGCGGCCGGCGCCCCGTCGTGCCCACCTTCGGGCTGCGCTTCAGGTTGCGCGACGTCCCCGTGGGGATCGGCTGCGGCCTGGGCTCCCAGTTTCTCCTCATCCCCCTGCTCTACCTGCCCCTGCGGGCCATCAGCCCCCACATCTACAAGGACCTGGGCAAGCCGGCCGAGTCGCTCACCCGGAGGGCGCACGGCCCCGGCTTCATCGTCCTGGCCGTGCTGGTCGTGGCCGGGGCCCCGCTGGTGGAGGAGGTGTTCTTTCGGGGCCTGCTCCAGCGCTCCCTGGCCGGATGGGTCGGGCCCGCCCCCGCCATCGGGATCGCCGCCTTCAGCTTCGGCGTGGCCCACGGCGAGGCCGTGCAGCTGGTGGCCCTGGTCGCCTTCGGGGTGGTCCTGGGCCTGCTGGCCGAGCGCAGCGGCCGGCTGGGGCCGGGCATCGTGGCCCACGCCGCCTTCAACGGGGCCACCATCGCCGTCATCGCCCTGTCCCGATGAGGAGCGCCCCGGTCCCGGCCCCTCCCGCGCCGGGGGCTAAAGGCCGGGCCGGCGCCCGCCGATATCTCGGGGGGCCCACGCGCCCGGACACCCCTCCCGGAGGACGACGTGACTACGACCGCCTGCCCTGTGTGCCGCGCGGCCCATGTGGTGGAGATATCCCTCACGATCAGGGAGCGCAGCGTCCTCATGCGCAGCTGTTCGCGCTGCGACAGCCGCTGGTGGCACGAGAACGGGCAACGCTCGAGCCTGGACAGCGTTCTCGAACTGGCCGCAACCGGGCGCTGACAGGAATCCGGCGCCGCGTCGGGGCAACATAGGACCCGATGCGCAGGCGCTCAGCGACCTCCGTTGCCAGCCTGGTCGCGGTAGGCGGCGTCGTCGCCTTCGTCCTGTGGCAGCTCAGGCCTGACCTGCTCCTGGCCCACACCACCCCCGCGGGGGGGGACATGGGCGCCCACGTCCACGGGCCCGCCTACCTCAGGGACCACCTCCTGCCCCACGGCCGACTCACGGGGTGGACGCCCGACTGGTACGGCGGCTACCCGGCGCTGACGTTCTACTTCCCCCTGCCCAGCCTGCTGATCGTGGCCCTGGGGAACATCATCCCCTACGCCATCGCCTTCAAGCTGGTGACGGTGCTGGGGCTGGTCAGCCTGCCCGTGGCCGCCTGGGCCCTGGGCCGGCTCTCGGGGATGCGTGACCCGGGGCCGGCGTGCCTGGCCGTGGCCACGCTCCCATTCCTGTTCGAACGGGCCTTCACCATCTACGGGGGCAACATCCCGTCCACGCTGGCCGGGGAGTTCGCCTTCTCGATCAGCCTGTCGCTGGCCCTGGTCTTCCTGGGCGTCGTCGCGCGGGGGCTGGACACGGGGCGTCACCGCGCCCTGGCCGGCGCTCTGCTGGCGGCCACGGCCCTGTGCCACATCGTCCCCACCCTCTTCGCCCTGCTCGGGGCGGCCGTGCTCACCCTCATGCGCCTCGACCGGCGCCGGGTGCGCTGGATGGTGACGGCGGGCCTGGCCGGCGGGGCGGTGACGGCCTTCTGGGTCCTGCCCTTCCTGACGCGGCTGGCCTACACCACCGACATGGGGTGGGAGAAGATCACCACCTACCGCAAGAGCCTGCTGCCCGCCGACCTCCACTGGGTGGTCGCCCTGGCCCTGTTGGGTGGGATCGCTTCGCTGGTGATGCGCAGGCGCACGGGGCTGTTCCTCACCCTCATGACGGGCATCAGCGGCGTCGCCTTCGTGGTGGTGCCTCAGGGTCGGCTCTGGAACGCCAGGGTCCTGCCCTTCTGGTTCCTGAGCCTTTACCTGCTGGCCGGGGCGGGAGTGAACGAGCTCGGCGCCGCGGCCCGCTGGATGCTCGAGTCGGCCCGGCTGCGACAGGGACGACTCGAGACCAAGGACTGGGGCGTCGACGACGAGTTGACCGAGCACGCCCGGGACCTCGGACCCAACGGGGCCCGCCACCTGCTCCACCCCGGACCGCAAGCCGTCGGGGCGGCCGAGAGGGCGGTGGGGGCGATCACGCCCCTCGCCGCCCTGGTGGCCGCGCTGGTGTTCGTCTCGCTCCCTCTGCAGGGCGCGGCCCACCGCGTCAGCTCCGACCTGGTCTCCTGGGTCGGCATCCGCACGGCCGATCGCAGCTTCATACCGGACTGGGTGCGTTGGAACTACACCGGCTACGAGCGCAAGGCCGCCTATCCCGAGTACCGCCAGCTGGTCACCACCATGGGCTCGATCGGCAAGACCAACGGCTGCGGGCGGGCCATGTGGGAGTACGAGCCCGAGCTGGACCGCATGGGCACGCCCATGGCCCTCATGCTCCTGCCCTACTGGACCAAGGGCTGCATCGCGTCGATGGAGGGGCTGTTCTTCGAGTCCTCGGCCAGCACCCCGTACCACTTCATCAACCAGTCGGAGCTGTCGGCCTCTCCGTCGCGGGCCGAGCGGGGCCTGCCCTACGGCAACCTCGACGTTCCCGCCGGCATCGCCCACCTCCAGGTCCTGGGGGTCCGCTACTACATGGCCATCTCCCCCCAGGCCCAGGCCCAGGCCCGGTCCGATCCCGACCTGGTCCTGCTGACCAGGACGCCGCCCGCGCAGGTCACCTACAAGAGCGGCACCGAGCAGCGGTCGTGGGAGATCTACGAGGTGCGGGGCTCGGCCGAGGTGGCCCCCATGACCAACCTCCCGGCCGTGGTGACCGGACTGTCCAAGGGGTCCAAGCCGTGGCTCAAGATGGCCGTCGACTGGTACGAGGACCCGGCCCGGTGGGACGTGCCTCTGGCTGCCGGCGGTCCTCCCCAATGGCCCCGGGTCCCGCTGGACCAGGCCGCGTCTGCTCCCCGGGTGCCGACCGCGCCCGTGACCGTCACCGGCATCCGCACGGGCGACGATCGCATCTCCTTCGACGTCGACCGGGTCGGGTCGCCCGTGCTGGTCAAGGCCTCCTACTTCCCCAACTGGCAGGCGTCGGGGGCGCGCGGCCCCTGGCGTGTCTCGCCCAACCTCATGGTCGTGGTGCCCACGGCCCGCCACGTCTCGCTCCACTACGGCTACACGCCCGTGGACGTCCTGGGATGGCTAGTGACCCTGGCCGGTCTGGTCGCGCTGGTGGCCCTGGCCCGGCGGCGTCCCGTCGACTACGGGCCCGAGGCTCCTGACCGCGGGGCGGGCGACGAGGACGAGGCCGGCCGCGTCCGGTCGGAGGGCATCGGCCCCGAGCCCGCGCCCGAGCTCGTCCCCGGTTGAGCGCCGGCGTGGCCGCCCCGGCGCGTGCGGCGCGCTGGGCCCGCTTCGCCGTCGTCGGCGCAGGCGCCACCGCCATCGACATGGGGGCCTTTCTGGCCCTCACCCGCAGCCCGCGTGCCCCGTTGTGGCTGGCCGACGTCATCGCCCTGTTCCTCGCCGCGGCCGCGTCCTACATCGTCAACCGCCGCGTCACCTTCGCCGGTGACTGGCACATGCGGTGGGTGTACGAGCCGGCCGCCTTCGTCGCCATGGCCCTGGCCGCCGGGGCCGTGGACCTGGCTGTCGTGCTGGTCCTGGCGGGGCTGGTGGGGGGAGGGGGCGTGGCCACCCTGACCTGGGTCAAGGCCGCGGGCATGGCGGGCGGCGCCCTGGTGCGCTCCACCGGATACCGCCGCCGGCTGCTGCGCACGGTGCGCGAGCACCAGATGCCCAGCGCCGGCCGACCGCCCCCGCCGGGCCAGCTCCGCTTCAGCGTGGTCGTTCCCACCTACCACGAGGCGGCCCGGATCGGCAGCACCATCGACACCCTGCGTCGGGCCCTGGCCCCCATCACGGCCGAGGGCGAAGGGGGGGCGGTCGAGATAGTCGTCGCCGACGACGGGTCCGACGACGGCACCGTCGACGCCGCTCGGGCCGCGGGCGCCGACCAGGTGGTGGCCCTTCCCCTCAACCGGGGCAAGGGGGCGGCCGTGCGCGCCGGCGTGCTGGCGGCCCGGGGGCGCACGGTGGCCTACACCGACGCCGACCTGGCCTACCCGCCCGCCCAGCTCCTGCACCTCCTGGCCGAGGTGGAGGCGGGCGCCGACATGGTCGTCGGGAGCCGTCGTCACGTCGAGACGAAGACACTGGTGCAGGCCCGCCGCCTCCGGGAGCTGACGGGCCGGCTGTTCAACCTGCTGACCGGGCTCATCCTGCTGGGCCGCTACCGCGACACGCAGTGCGGCCTCAAGGCCTTCCGCTCCGACGTGGCCCGGGCCCTCTTCACGCGCTCGACCGTCGACCGCTTCGCCTTCGACGTCGAGCTGTTCCACCTGGCCGAGCGCTACCGGCTATCGCTGGTCGAGGTCCCGGTGGAGCTGGCCAACACGGAGCAGTCGAGCGTGCGGGTCGCCCTGGACGCCCTGCGCATGGTGCGCGACCTGATTGTGCTGCGCGCCCGTGTCGGCGGACGGAGCTACGACCTCGCCCCCGACGACGCCCGGCCCCATGCCGTTGACGCAAGGCCGGGAGCCGGGGGGCCCGGGCGATAGGCTCGCCCCCGCACATGGCCGCCCTCGACGAAGTATTCAAGGCCTACGACATCCGCGGCACGGTCCCAGACCAGCTCGACGCCAACCTGTGCCGGGCCGTGGGTGCGGCCTTCGCCCGCTTCGCGGGGACGGGGTCGGTCCTGGTCGGGCGGGACATGAGACCCTCGGGCGTCGAACTCTCTCGTGCCTTCGCCGAGGGGGTGACCTCGCAGGGCGTCGACGTCGTCGACATCGGGCTGGCCTCGACGGACATGATGTACTTCGCCTCGGGCAAGCTGGACGCGCCCGGCGCCATGTTCACCGCCTCGCACAACCCCGCGGCCTACAACGGGATCAAGCTGTGCCTGGCCGGCGCCCGACCGGTGGGCGAGGACACGGGTCTGGCGGAGATCAAGGCCGCGGTGGCCACCGGCGAACCCGGTCCCGTCGACGGCCGGCGGGGGACGGTCACCTCCCATGACGTGCTCGACGGCTTCGCCGGCCACGTGCGCTCGTTCGTCGAGGTGTCCACCCTCCGCCCCCTGCGGGTCGTGGCCGACGTGGCCAACGGCATGGGAGGCCTGGTCGTGCCCCGGGTGTTCGCCGGTCTCCCCTTCCGACTCGAGCTGCTGTATCCCGAGCTGGACGGCTCTTTCCCCAACCACCCCGCCGATCCCATCCAGCCCGAGAACCTGAAGGACCTCCAGGCCCGGGTCACGGATACGGGGGCCGACGTGGGGCTGGCCTTCGACGGGGACGCCGACCGCGTCTTCCTGGTGGACGAGCGGGCCCAGCCCCTGTCGGGCTCGACGGTGACCGCCATGGTCGCCACCGTGATGCTCGAGCGCCATCCGGGGGCGACCATCATCCACAACCTCATCTGCTCCAAGGCCGTCCCCGAGATCGTCCGGGAGCACGGCGGGGTGCCCGTGTGCACCCGGGTGGGGCACTCCTTCATCAAGGCCGTCATGGCCGAGACGGGCGCCGTGTTCGGGGGCGAGCACTCGGCCCACTACTACTTCCGTGACAACTACAGGGCCGACTCGGGCTCCATCGCGGCCCTGGTCGTGCTCGAGCTCATGTCGAGGGAGGGCCGGCCCCTCTCCGAGCTGCGCCGGCCCTTCGAGCGCTACGCCTCCTCCGGGGAGATCAACACCAGGGTGCCCGACCCCCAGGCCGTGATCGAGGGGGTGGCCCGGCACTACGCCGCGGCCCATCCGGAGGCGACCCAGTCACGCATGGACGGGCTGACCGTCGACTTCGGAGACTGGTGGTTCAACCTCCGTCCGTCCAACACCGAGCCCCTCCTGCGACTGAACCTGGAGGCGCGCACGGCTGCGGAGTGCGATGCTCGGGTCCAGGAGGTGATGGCGGTGATGACGGGAGGACCGAACTGATGGCTCTCGACCCCCAGCTGCTGGAGATCCTGGCCTGCCCCGAGGACAAGGGGCCGCTGTTGTACTTCGAGGACGAGGACAGCCTGTACAACCCCAGGCTCAAGCGGCGCTACGCGGTGCGCGACGACATCCCCATCATGCTCATCGACGAGGCCGAGACGGTCGACGAGGCCGAGCACCAGCGCCTGCTGGCCAAGGCCGAGGCCGAGGGCATCCGGCCCACCTTCGACCCCGACGACAGCGGCAAGTGAGCGCGGAGCGGAGCGGCTCGGTGGTCGCCCCCGCCCTGGACACCCTGGGGATGTTCGACGCCACCGCCGGGCTCCCCGAGCAGGTGGAGGAGGCCGTCCTCGGGACCGGGCGCCTCCCTGGCCTGCCCGCCCGCGAGGCGGTGGAGAACGTGGTCGTGCTGGGCATGGGAGGCAGCGGAATCGCCGGGGACCTGGTCCTGGCCGTGGCCGCCCCGTTCATGTCCATCCCCGTCGTGGTGCTCAAGTCCTACACGCCCCCCGCCTTCGTGGGTGAGGGGTCCCTGGTGTTCGCGGTGTCGTTCTCGGGCGACACCGAAGAGACGGTCGAGGCGGCGACCGACGCGGCGTCGCAGGGCGCCAGGGTGGTGGTGGTGACGTCGGGGGGCGAGCTGGGGCGCCTGGCCCAGGGGTGGGGCGCGCCCCTTGTCCCCGTGCCCGCGTCCATCCCCCAGCCCAGGGCCGCCCTGGGGGCCATGGCCATCCCACCCCTGCTGGTGCTGGAGCAGATAGGCCTGTTCCCCGGGGCCAGCCAGTGGGTCCATCTGGCCGTGCGCCAGCTCCGCCGCCGCCGGGACCAGCTCGTCTCCAGCCGCAACCCGGCGGCGGAGCTGGCCCGCCGCATCGGGCGCACCATCCCCCTGGTGTACAGCTCGGGCGCCATCGGGGCCACCGCGGCCCAGCGGTGGAAGACGCAGGTGAACGAGAACGCCAAGACGCCCGCCTTCTGGGCCCTGCACCCGGAGCTGTGCCACAACGAGGTGCAGGGGTGGGGCCAGCACGGCGACGTCACCCGCCAGGTCTTCTCCATGGTCAACCTGCGCCACGACGCCGAGCACCCCCAGGTCATGCGCCGCTTCGAGCTGGTGGAGGACCTCCTGCGCGAGGTGGTGGCCGGGATGGAGGAGGTGAGGGCCGAGGGCGAAGGCGACCTGGCCCAGCTCCTCGACCTGGTCCTCTTCGGCGACTTCGTGTCGCTGTACATGGCCGCCCAGGAGGGCCTGGACCCGGGGCCGGTGCCCGTCCTCGTCGAGCTCAAGCGAGGGCTGGCGGCCCGGTGACCGCCGACCCCCACGACACCCGGCCCGGCCCGTGACCGGCCGCCCAAGCGAGGAGAACCCCAACCGATGAACTTCGACATCGCCGACCCCGCGCTCGCCGATCTGGGCCGGCAGCGCATCGCCTGGGCCGACCGCAACATGCCGGTCCTGACCTCCATTCGGGAGCGGTTCGCCAAGGAACGGCCCCTCGACGGGGTGACGGTGGGCGCCTGCCTCCACATCACGACGGAGACGGCGAACCTTCTGCGCACGCTCAAGGCGGGAGGCGCCACCGTGGTGGCCTGCGCCTCCAACCCGCTCTCCACCCAGGACGACGTGGCCGCCTCGCTCGTGCGCGACGAGGGCATCGCCACCTTCGCGGTCAAGGGCGAGGACAACGACACCTACTACCGCCACCTGGACGCCGTCCTCGACGAGAAGCCCCAGATCACCATGGACGACGGCTGCGACCTCGTGTCGCGCCTGCACATGTCCCGCCCCGAGCAGGCCGCCGGGGTCCTGGCCGGGACGGAGGAGACGACCACCGGGGTCATCCGCCTGCGGGCCATGGAGGCCGAGGGCGCCCTCAGGTACCCCATCGTCGCCGTCAACGACGCCGACACGAAGCACATGTTCGACAACCGCTACGGCACGGGCCAGTCCACCCTGGACGGCATCATCCGGGCCACCAACGTCCTCATCGCGGGCAAGCTGGTCGTGATCGCCGGCTACGGATACTGCGGCAAGGGCGTGGCCAGCCGGGCCCGGGGGCTGGGGGCCCAGGTGATCGTGACCGAGGTCGACCCTCTGCGGGCCCTGGAAGCGGTGATGGACGGCTTCCGGGTCGAGCCCATGGAGGAGGCGGCCCGCGAGGGCGACATCTTCATCACCGTCACCGGCAACCGAGACGTGCTCAGGGCCGAGCACTTCTCGGCCATGCGCGACGGCGCCCTCCTGGCCAACTCGGGCCACTTCGACGTGGAGATCGACCTGCGCTCCCTGGGCCAGCTGGCCGGGGGGGAGCGACGCCGTGAGGTCCGGCCCTTCGTGGAGGAGTTCCTGGTCCCGGGCCCGGACGGCGACCGCAGGGTCATGGTGATCGCGGAGGGCCGCCTGGTGAACCTGAGCGCGGCCGAGGGCCACCCCGCGGCGGTGATGGACATGAGCTTCGCCAACCAGGCCCTGACCGGGGAGTGGGCCGTGGCCAACGCCTCCAGTCTCGAGCACCGCGTCTACGACGTGCCCCGGGAGATCGACAGGGAGATCGCCCGCCTCAAGCTGGAGACGATGGGCGTCGACATCGACAGGTTGACGCCGGCCCAGGAGGAGTACCTGTCCTCCTGGAGGGTGGGGACCTAGGCCGCCGGCGGCCCGACCCGAGCCAAGGGCCCCGGCCCCGGTCCTTGCCCATGGACGACCCCCTGCCGCCGACCATCGAGTGGAGGGGGGACCGCGTGCGCCTGGTCGACCAGCGCCAGCTCCCGGACCGGCTCGCCTTTGTCGACTGCGCCACGGTGGACGAGCTGTGCCACGCCATCGCAACCATGGCCGTCAGGGGCGCGCCCGCCCTGGGCGTGGCCGCGGCCATGGGTGTGGCCCTGGCCGCCACCACCGGCGAGGACGTGAACGGGGCCGCCGAGCGGTTGCGGGCCACCAGGCCCACCGCGGTCAATCTGGCCTGGGGCCTGGAGCGGGCCCTGGCCGCGGCCGACCCCGTCGCCGAGGCCCGCCTCATGGCCGAGGAGGATGTTGACCGCAACCGGCGCCTGGGGGCGGAGGGCGCCGCCCTCCTGGCCGGGCTGGTCCGGGGCGACGACGGCGGCCAGGGCGACGAGGGCGGCCAGGGCGACGAGGGCGGCCAGGGCGATACGCCCGACGCTGCGGGCAGGGGCGGGACCCTGCGGGTGTTCACCCACTGCAACGCGGGCGGGCTGGCGTGCGCTGGTTACGGGACGGCGTTGGGGGTGTTACGGGCCGCCCACGAAGGAGGGATGCGCCTGCACGTGTGGGTGGGCGAGACCCGCCCGGTGCTGCAGGGGGCGCGCCTCACGGCATGGGAGCTGGGTCAGCTCGGGATCCCGTGCACGGTGGTGGTGGACTCCATGGCCGGGTGCCTCATGGCCGGGGGCGAGGTCGACTGCGTCGTGGTGGGCGCCGACCGTGTGGCGGCCAACGGCGACACGGCGAACAAGGTCGGGACCTACGCGCTCGGGGTGCTGGCCCGCCACCATCACCTCCCGTTCTTCGTGGCCGCGCCCTCGTCGACGATCGACCTGAGCTCGGCGACGGGGGCGGCCATCCCCATCGAGCGCCGGACCGGCGACGAGGTCGCCTGTCTCGGGGGCCGGCGCCTCGTCCCCCCGGGGGCGGCCGTCGACAACCGGGCCTTCGACGTGACCCCCGCCCGGCTGGTGACGGCCGTGGTCACCGAAGCGGGAGTGGCCCGCCCACCCTACGGACGGGGCCTGGCCCGCCTCGTCGCCGTCGCCGGCCACCACTCAAGGTGACCGACCGTCGCTCCGACGTCATGGGTGATGCGCGTTCCCTCTGCCGCCGTGCAAAACCGCCCGTCTCTGCCCGAGGGCGTGCTCGAGCGCGTGCTCGCCTGCCCCGACGTGAGGGCCGATGCCGTGGCCAGGGGGCGGGAGCAGGTGGCGGGCGCGCGCTGGCCCTGCTCGGAGGAACTGGCCGCCGCCCTCGTGCGCTCCCTCGTCGACGCCCGCCGGTCACAGGGCCAGCCCGGCTTGTGTGGCCCAAACTGCCTACACTGAGCCATGGGCCGGGCCCCGGTCTGCGGTAGCGAGTCAGGACCACAACAGGCGAAGCTGCGTCTGAGGCGACACCCGACCGCCAGGCACGGTGCGGCCTAGGGGCAACGCCTTGCGCGGCGGTGCCCGGCGCGGGGAGGGACAGGAGGGTGGGATGGACATCGCCATCCACGGTCGCAACATCGAGGTGACCGAGGCGCTGCGCTCCACGGTCGAGGACAAGGTCACGAGGCTGAGCCGGTTCTTCGAGGGCATGGAGCGGGCCGAGGTCAAGTTCTCGGAGGAGCGCAACCCCCGCATCGCCGAACGCGAGGTGTGCGAGGTCACCATGGAGGGCCACGGGCTCATCGTCCGGGCCCGGGCCGCGGCCCCCGACACCTTCGCCGCCGTCGACCGCGTGGTGGACAAGCTCGAGCACCGTATCGAGAAGCTCAAGGGTCGCCTCATCGACCGTTCCCATCCGCGACGGGCCGCGTCGGTAGAATCAGCGCCCGGTGCTGGGGAGCCGGCCTCCGGCGCAGCCGACACAGGCGATGAGACCGACGAGGAGCCGGACGAGCTAGACCAGGGACGGTCCAGGATCGTCAAGACCAAGCAGTTCGCCATCAAGCCCATGACACCCGAAGAAGCGGCCCTCCAGATGGACTTGCTGGGTCACGATTTCTTCTTCTTCACCAACGCGGAGACCGATCGGGCAGCCGTCGTCTACAGGCGCAATGACGGCTACATCGGACTCATCGACGCGACCTGACCAGGGGGACTTCGTGACCGACGTACACACCGCGGCGGACGAGGTCATCCGCGTCCTCATCGCAGACGACCAGGCCCTGTTCCGGCGGGGGTTGTACGTGGTGCTCGGCACCGAGGATGGCATCGAGGTGGTCGGAGAGGCCGAGAACGGCGAGGAAGCGGTGGCCAAGTCCGAGGAACTGGCCCCCGACGTGGTCCTCATGGACGTGCGCATGCCCAAGGTCAACGGCATCGACGCGGCCAGGACGATCAGGGGGATCGCGCCGACGACCAAGATCCTCATGCTCACGGTCAGCGACGAGGAGGACGACCTCTACGAGGCCATCAAGGCCGGGGCCAACGGCTACCTCCTGAAGGAGATCTCCGTGGAGGAGGTGGCCGAGGCCATCCGGGCCGTGGTCCAGGGCCAGAGCCTCATCTCGCCCTCCATGGCTTCCAAGCTGCTCACCGAATTCAACACTCTGGTGAAGAAGGCGGAGGAGAAGCAGCAGTTCCCCGCCCCCGCGCTCACCAGCAGGGAGCTCGAGGTGCTGCGACTGGTGGCCAAGGGCATGAGCAACCGCGAGATCGCCGACCAGCTCTACATCTCCGAGAACACGGTGAAGAACCACGTCCGGAACATCCTGGAGAAGCTCCACCTGCACTCGCGCATGCAGGCCGTGATGTACGCGGTGCGGGAGCAGCTCATCGATCCCGACGAGGAGCGCCGGCGCTAGAGCCGCCGAACCCACCCGCCCCGCAGTTCGCGTGAGCAAGGTGGTCGTGGTCATGCCCGCGTACAACGCGGCGCGGACGCTGGCCCGGACGTGGCACGCCATCCCCGCCGGCGCGGTCGACGAGGTCCTGCTGGTCGACGACGGGAGCAGCGACGCCACCCTGGAGGAGGCGGCCCGCCTGCCCATCCGGGTCATCGCCCTGCCCCACAACGCCGGCTACGGCGCCAACCAGAAGGTGTGCTACCTCGAGGCCCTGCGCCTGGCGGCCGACGTGGTCGTGATGCTCCACCCCGACGGTCAGTACGACCCCGCCCTCATCCCCGAGCTGGTGGGCCCCGTCCTCTCGGGGGAGGCCGACATGGTCCTGGGCAGCCGCATGCTCGTGCCCGGCGGGGCCCGGGCCGGGGGCATGCCCAGGTACCGGTGGGTGGCCAACCGGTTCCTCACCACGGTGGAGAACGCCGTCCTGGGCCGGTCCTTCAGCGAGCTGCACACCGGCTACCGCGCCTACTCGGCCGCCTTGCTGCGACGGGTCCACTTCCTGCGCAACTCCAACGACTTCGTCTTCGACTCCCAGATGATCGCCCAGGCCGTGGCCTTCGGCTGCCGGGTGGGGGAGGTGCCCATCCAGACCCGCTACGACTCGGAGGCCTCGTCCACGACCATGTCGGCCAACCTCCGCTACGGGCTGGCCACGCTCTGGACCATGGTCCGCTACTCCCTCCACCGGCGCGGACTCATCCACTCCCAGCTGTTCGCCGCCGAGCCACCACGATCCCGTCGCGGTCGTAGACGACGGTGAAGGGGCCCCCCGCCTCCACCAGGGAGTCGTAGAGGGCGGCCTGGTCGCCGTTCAGGGTGGTGTCCAGGACGAGGAGGTCCACGTCCTCCGGCCGGCCCGGGTGCTCGCCGTGCACACCCCAGTTGACGACCCTGAAGGGATTGGGGAACTCGTAGATCAAGCTCCGGTGGGTGAGGTGGGGCACCAGGTAGTAGGTCGCGCTCACGCCTGCGTTCCCGGGCACCAGGCGTAGGGCCTCGTTCACCGCCGAGTGCCTGGGTTGGGCCTCGGCCCAGACGCCGGTGTGGAACTTGACCCCCAGGGGCGAGGGCGACCAGGCCACGTTGGCCGCCAGCGCCGTGGCCGCCACCGCCCCGACCAGGAAGCGGCGGGCCCCGGCCGACCGGCCCAGCAGGGCGCAGGCCTCCACCGTGGCCAGGAAGACGGCGGCGACGACTATCGAGCTGTAGTGGAAGCGGATGTCGTGGGTGGGGCCGTGGTCGGACACCACGTTGACCAGCACCTGGGGCCCGCCGATGAGGAGCACGGGCAGGGCCACCAGGGGGAGGAAGGCGACGGGCGCCAGCAGCTGACGGTAGTAGGTGAGGCGATCGCCCTTGAAGGCCAGGCGCGCCACCCGGCTCGGGTGCAGCACCATGTTGGCCATGATGCTGCCCACGCTGTTGCCGAAGGCAGAGAAGAAGTTGCTGTAGAAGGTCTCGCCGCTGAGGTGGGGCAGGATGACCCGGGTGCACAGGAAGAACCACGCCGCCCCCGCT
>VAXP01000025.1:0-9629 GCA_005884125.1 Actinomycetota bacterium
CGGCGGCCCCGAGCGGGTGAACAGCCATCCTCTCCAGCCTCGAGACGTGTACGTGAGCGACGTTTGGGGTTTCGTCGTACCGACGTCTGTTCAGCAACTCGCGCCTAGCTCCCTGGGCTCTGCGACCAGTGACCAGTTCACCACGCACGGCAGCGAGCGGACGGCCTATCTGGGCATTCCCCTTGTCGTCGTCGCCCTCGTCGTGGCCAGGCGTCTGTGGGCGCGACCCCTGGTGAAGCTGACCGCCGCCCTGGCGGTTGCCGTGTGCGTTCTGTCGCTCGGCGCCCATCTGCACGTGCGCGGTCACGTCACGGGGGTGCCGCTGCCCTGGGATGCTGTCCAATCGGTACCCCTCGTTCGCGACATCCTGCCGAACCGGCTCATGTTGTACGCCGACATGCTCATGGGCCTGTTGTTCGCGCTGTTCCTGGACACGGTGGTGACTGCTGGAAGGCGTTGGGCACGGGCCGGTTCCCCCGGCTTCCCTACCCGTCGTCCACGCGGCCGGTACCGGCCTTCTTCCCCCACCAGGGCCGCCGCCTTCCCGCGGGCACTGTCGCGTTGGTGGCCCCGTTCGTGGTGCCCCCCTTCGACGTCGACGCCATGCTCTGGCAGGTGGAGACGGGCATGCGCTACCGGATGCCCGGGGGTTATTTCATCGGCCCCGACCGCGCCGGCCGGCCCGTGTTCGGGCCCCTGCCCACCACCACGGCCACTCTATTGACCCAGATCCAGCGAGAAGGCGGGCCGGTCGAGGTCTCCGACCCGCTCCGCCGCACGGTGCTCGCCGACCTGGCCCACTGGCGGGTCACGACGGTGATCGTCGGCCCCATGCCCAACGCAGACGCCACGGTCCGGTTCTTCGAGCGGGTGCTGGGTCGGGCGCCGTCCGAGGTGGGCCAGGTCAGGTGGTGGCCGGACGTGACCGGGGCCTCGTGAGGGTCACCCCGCCTTGGAGGCGTGCCAGGTGACGAACATGTAGCTGGGCTCGAACCGCGCCCTGCGGGCGACTCGATCGGTGGCCACGGGGGTCAGGTCGCCGGGCCGGACCATCCTCAGGATCTCCTCCACGTCGAACTCGGGCGACACCGAGGGCCAGCCGGGGTCACCGCCCCTCGCCCGCCGGTACAGGTCACGGGTGACCAGCGCGGTGCAGGCGAAGCCGTGCTCGCGGATCCGGGCCGTGAGGTCCCAGCCGAACCTCCAGTACACCAGCGTCCGGTCGCCGTGGTACTCGGGCTCGGCCGGGGGAGCGGTCCCGCCCTGGAGGAGCGGGACCTGGAGGAAGAGGTGCCCACCGGGCTTCAGCACCCGGTGGAGCTCGGACAAGGCCCGGTCGGTGTCGGGCACGTGCTCAAGTACATGGGCGCTGAGGACTACGTCGAGGGAGGCGTCGGCCATCTCGATGGCCTGGAGGTCGACGCTGATCGCCCCCCGGTGGGCCCGCTGGTCGTAGTCGCTGCACAGGTAGTCGACCCGCCGGGCCATGGCCTCCCGGTAGTCAGCACCCAGCCTGGGGCTGGTCTCCAGCACGCGCAGGCCCGGCCGCCACTGGGTGCGCCGGACGAAGCAGTGGTAGAGGAAGCGGTCCCGGGCGATGCTTCCGCAAGCCGGGCAGGTGGAGGACTCGCAGTGGGCCACGCCCTGGAACCCCGGTCCACTCCAGCCGCAGATGCAGCAGGCCACCCGCCGAGGGGCGGCCGCCGGTGTCACGTCGGGCCAGGCCGTGCGTCGGGGGTCCCGGCGTGCGCCCAGGAGATCTCGGGCGCCGGTCAGGGCGGACGTGAGCAGCCCCATGAGGGCGAGGACGCTACCGTCGCCGCCGTGGCCCGGGCGATCTTCGAGGGGGGTGGCCCGCCGGGCGCGACGCCGTGAGGATCGCGGTGTGCAACAGGTATTGGGCCACCGCGGGTGGCGGCGAGGGCTACGCCCTCGGCATCGCCCGCGCCCTCCTCCTCCACGGCGACGTCGAGCTCCTCACGCCCGACGGAGTGGACTGGGACCTGGTGGGCGAGCGCCTCGGCACCGACCTCGAGCCCTTCGGCCGGCGGGTGGCGCCTTTCGACGACCCCCTGCGCATGAGCCAGCTATCGGCCGGCTACGACCTGTTCGTCAACACTACCTTCGCCACCATCGGGACCTGCGCCACCGACATGGTGCTGCCGCGCGTTCCCGGCATCCTCGTCGTGCACTTTCCGTTCCGCGTGGACGACGGCGTGGACGGGCTGCGGGGAGCGGCCCTGCACGCCGCCCTGCGCACCCATGTGCTCGACCGGGGGCCCGCGTACGAGTGGGGCCCGGGGTTCACGGCCCGCGAGCGGGGCGACGGCCCCTCGTTCTGCTGGACCGACGGAGACGCCCAGCTGCTCTTGTGGCTCCCGGCGGGACGCACCTTCCCCGTCGAGCTCACCCTCGGCAGCGACCGGCCCAGCGCCACCAAGGTCGAGCTGTCGACCGAGGACGAGCCCCTGGCCGCGGCCAAGGTGGAGCCGGGCGGGGGGTGGCCCGTCGTCCGTTTCACCGCCCGGGGGCGGGAGGACGGCTCGCCCGTGCCCGTGCGCATCTCGAGCGACGTCTTCCGGGCCGGCGAGCACGTCGACCCCGGCGACCACCGCACGCTCGGCGTCCAGGTCGCGGGGGTGAGGA
Source organism: Actinomycetota bacterium (assembly GCA_005884125.1). GTDB lineage: Bacteria > Actinomycetota > Acidimicrobiia > Acidimicrobiales > AC-35 > AC-35. The sequence continues at coordinate 2,647 of VAXP01000025.1, forward strand.
TCGGGCCCGGGCCCCTGGCCCGCGTGGTCGGCCGGGCGCCCGTTCTCGAGCGGGCCTTCAGCCTGCGCAGGATGCGTCTCTATCGGGCCGTCGCCGTCAACTCCGAGTTCACCCGGCGCTGGGTGCGACGGTGGTGGTATCGCGACGCGGTGGTGCTGCACCCCGCGGTGCCGGCCCGCCGCCGGGCCGGGAAGGCCCCGGTGATCCTCTCCGTGGGCCGGTTCTTCCCCGCCAGCCGGGGCCACTCCAAGCGCCAGCTCGAGCTGGTGCACGCCTTCGGGGACCTGGTGGAGTCGGGCCTGACGGGCTGGGAGCTGCACCTGGTGGGGGGCTGCCAGCCCGAGGACCGGGGCTACCTGGAGCAGGTGCGGTCGGCGGCGGCCGGGCTGCCCGTGTCGGTCCACGTGGACGCCCCCGGGTCGGCGCTGTCCGAGCTCTACGGCCGGGCCAGCGTCTACTGGCACGCCACCGGGCTGGGCGAGGACCCGGCCCGAGCACCCGAGCGCCAGGAGCACTTCGGGCTGGCGGTGGTGGAGGCCATGTCGGCCGGGGCCGTCCCCGTGGTGCACGGCGGCGCGGGACCGGCCGAGACCGTGGTCGACGGGGTCGAGGGCTTCCACTTCCGCACGACGGCCGAGCTGGCCGAGCGCACCCGCGCTCTGATCTCCGACCCGGGGCTCCTGGCCACCCTGTCGGCCGCAGCCGAGCGGGGCGCGGCCCGCTACTCGGACGAAGCTCTGGCCGACCGCCTGGACCCCGTCCTGGCCCGAGTGCTCGACCGGCATTGAGGCAATAGAGAATCGGGCCTGGCCTAAGGTTCGGCCAGACCCGACCCCCGGAGGCAAACCGTGCATCTGTCGGTCCGCGCCCTCAACCGTCGCCTCGGGCCGCCGGTGGCGGCCGGGGTCGTGATCCTCGGATCCGTCGTCGCCGTCGACTTCGCTGCCGGCCCCATCACGAGGCCGGCCGCGGCCGCCCCGGCCACGCCCACGCTGGCCTGGGAGAAGGTCCTGCCCGGAGCGGCCATTCGCGAGTCGTCGCCGACGCCCGGCGTCCTCGACGGCGCGGGCAACTCCGTGGTCGTCGGCTCTCTCGATGGGAAGGTCTACGCCTTCCACGAGTCGGACGGCTCGGCCACGCCGGGATGGCCGGTGCAGACGAGCAACGGCATCAACTCGTCGGCCTCGATCGCCGACACCAACGGCGACGGCGCGGCCGAGGTCTTCATCGGCAGCGGTCGCTACGACCAGTCCCCGGCCGGAGCCCTCTACTCCTTCACCCACGACGGCCGGCAGCGCTTCCGCCAGGCCGAGGGCAGCCCGGGGGCCATCGGAGCCCCTCCCTTCCCGGAGACGGCCATCCACACCACCCCGGCCCTGGGTGACATCTCCCACAGTGGCGTGGTCGACGTGGTGTCGCCCGCACTCGGGCTCCAGGCCTACGCCTACAGCGAGTCGGGGGGCCTGCTCGGGGGATGGCCCTACTACACCGACGACACGGTGTTCTCCAGCCCCGCCCTGGTCGACGTGAACGGGGACGGGATCACCGACACGGTCTTCGGCGGCGACTCCTCGCCCGGGGGGCCCATCGACCACAGGGGCGGTGTCGTGCGCGCCGTGGACGGCGGGGGCGGCACCATCTGGCAGCACTTTGTCGACGAGCAGGTGCGGGGCGCGCCCGCGGTGGGCGACATCGACGGCTCCGGACAGCCCTCGATCGTCTTCGGCACGGGTGACTTCTGGTTCAGGAACGGGGGCTCGCCCGACTCGACCTCGCTGTTCGCCCTCAACCGCGACGGCAGCCAGAAGTGGCGCCGTGACCTGGGCTCGATCACGCTCGGCAGCCCGGGCCTGGCCGACGTGCGTGGTGGCGGCCGCCTGGACGTCGTCATGGGCACGGCCGACATCCCGGGCAGGTCGGGCACCGGTGGGCGAATCTACGTGGTCGACGGCTCCAACGGCACGCCCCTGCCCCAGTTCAACGGGGTCGTGGTCGCCGACAGCGCCGGTCACCCGGCCGGCCCCATCATCGGCGGCATCACCACGGGCGATCTGACCGGCGGCGGCTACCAGAGCCTCCTCGTCCCCACCGGCGGCGGCGTGTTCGCCTACGACGGCCGTAGCGGCGCCGAGCTGTGGGGGATCAAGACCGGCCAGGTCGGCTACCAGAACTCGCCCCTGGTCACCGACGAAGGCAACGGCACGCTGGGCGTCACGGTGGCGGGAACGGATCCCAACGGCAACGGCGTCGTGAGCCACTACACGCTCGCGACCGGGGGGAAGCTGGGGAACCTGGCCTGGCCCATGTTCCACAAGGACGCCCGCCACACCGGCTCGTTCACCAATCCCCCCCTGACCCAGTCGCCCTGCCCGGCCACGGGCGGCGGGGGCTACTGGATGGCGGCCACCGACGGCGGCATCTTCTCCTTCTGCGACGCCCGCTTCTTCGGCTCCACGGGCGCCATCCACCTCAACCGGCCGGTCGTAGGCATGGCCCCGACACCCGACGGTGGGGGCTACTGGCTGGTCGCGTCCGACGGAGGGATCTTCTCGTTCGGCAACGCCCGCTTCTTCGGTTCGACCGGGGCCATAGGCCTGAACAAACCCATCGTGGGCATGGCCTCCACCCCCGACGGCGGGGGCTACTGGCTGGTGGCGTCCGACGGAGGGATCTTCGCCTTCGGCAACGCCCGGTTCTTCGGGTCGACCGGGGCCATAGGCCTGAACAAACCCATCGTGGGCATGTCACCGACCGCGGACGGCGGGGGCTACTGGCTGGTCGCGTCCGACGGCGGGATATTCGCCTTCGGCAACGCCCGCTTCTTCGGTTCGACCGGTGCCATCCACCTCAACAAGCCCATCGTGGGGATGGCCCGCACCCGATCCGGAGCCGGCTACTGGCTGGTGGCCTCGGACGGCGGGATATTCGCCTTCGGGAACGCGCCGTTCCTGGGCTCGACAGGAAGCATCCATCTGAACCAACCCATCGTGGGCATGGCTGTCCAACCCGCGTGACGCCGACCTGACGTCGGGCCAGGCGGGAGGCTCAGCTCGAAGCCGCGCCGAGGATGGGCTGGTTGAGCCTCGTCCCGCCGGTCGACCCGTAGAAGGGGGCCGTCCCGAAGGAGAAGACGCCCCCGTCGGACGCGACGAGCCAGTAGCCGCCGTCGTCCGGGGTCGGCGCCACACCCACGATGGGCCTGGTCAGCGGTAGGTCGCCCGTGGACCCGAGGAACCGGGCGCTGCCGAAGTTGAAGACGCCCCCATCCGAAGCGACCAGCCAGTAGCCCCCGCCGTCGGGGGCGGCGGCCATGGCCACGATGGGGCGGTTAAGCCGGACGCCGCCAGCCGAGCCGAAGAAGGCGGCGTCGCCGAAGCCGAAGATGCCCCCGTCCGAGCCCACCAGCCAGTAGCCCAGCCCTTCGGGCGTGGCCGCCATCCCCACGATGGGCTGGTTGAGGCGCTGGCCACCGGCCGACCCCAAGAAGGCGGCGTCGCCGAAGCCGAAGATGCCCCCATCCGACGCCACCAGCCAGTAGCCCCCGCCGTCCGCGGTGGGTGCCATGCCCACGATGGGCCTGTTCAGGCCTAGGGCGCCGGTCGACCCGAAGAACCGGGCGTCGCCGAACGAGAAGATCCCGCCGTCGGACGCCACCAGCCAGTAGCCGCCACCGTCGGGCGTGGAGGCCATCGCCACGATGGGCTTGTTGAGGTGGATGGCACCGGTCGAGCCGTAGAAGGCGGCGTTGCCGAAGGAGAAGACGCCTCCGTCCCTGGCCGTCAGGTGGTACCCCTTGCCCGACAGGGTGGGTAGGACGGGTGCCCGCACCGCGGCCGAGGCGTCGACGATTCCGAAGCCGAAGCCGTGGGCCGAGTCGAAGACCCCCCGTTGCCCGCTTCCGGGCTGGCGGGCCGTCGTGAGCAGGGACCGCACCACGTCGGCCCGGCGCCGACCCTGGCCGAACAGCATGGCGGCGATGCCTGAGACGAAGGGCACGGCCTGGGAGGTCCCGGCCAGCTCGTCATAGTCGGTGCCGTATCCACACAGGGCGCCGTTGAAGCTGCGGCCCCGGGGGACGGTGGACAGCACGTTCTCCCCGCAGCTCGCCTTGGCCGACCCTCCGGGGGCGGCCAGGCCGAGCATGTCCTCCTTCTTGGCGAAGTTGGAGAAGGGGCTCAGAGCCTCGTGCTTGTCCGTTCCGGAGACACAGATGACGGCAGGATCGGAAGCCGGGTTGTCGCAGACCGGCACGGCCTCGTTGCCGGCGGCACCCACGACGATGTCACCCAGGCCGACGGCGTGCTCGATGGCGGCGTAGAGCGGGTCGCTCGGGCCCGACAGGACGTCAGGCCCGGCCACGCTGAGGTTGATGACGCGGGCGCCGTGGTCGGCTGCCCAGTTGACTCCGGCCGCGATGCCCTCCGTCGTGCTCACGCCGTTCTGGTCCAGGACGCGGACGGGCATCACCAGGGCGTTGGGCGCGGTCCCCGCGATCCCCGTCCCGTTGTCGGTCACGGCCGCGGCGAGCCCCGCAACATGGGTGCCGTGGGCCTCCTGAGGTGGGACGACGGCAGCACCCGGCGTGATCGGTGTGTTGGTCACGAAGTCGAACCCGGGCACGATCTTGGCCTGGAGGTCGGGATGCGCCGTGTCGATCACGGTGTCGACGACCGCGATCACGACGCCGTCTCCCTTGGCCGTGGCCCAGGCCTCAGGGGCGTGCACCTGCTCCAGCCCCCACTGGGAGGCCAGCAGGGGGTCGTTGGAAGCCGGCGCGCCGGCCACGGGTAGGTCCGGAAGGGCGACGAGCGTCGCGCCCAGAACAAGCCCCAGCCATCCCCGGGAGATGCGCACGACGGTCCGGCCCACAGCCTCCTCGCACTGGGCTCAGCGGACGGCGCCGCAGCCGGGCCGCCGGGATCAAACAATGACACGTCCGGCCCGCCTCGACGGCGACGGGCGATCAGGGGAAGTGCGGACGGCTCGCTCGTCCGCTGTTCGGTCTCGCTCGTGTCAGGCGAGCGGACGGCGACTGCTCAGGAGGCCTGCTTGACCAGGCGGCGGGCTCCCAGGGCCAGCCCCAGCAGGAGGCAACCCGGGATCAGCATGGAAGGCGCTCCGGTGTTCGGTATGGGCCCGCTCCCGGTGGCGATGGTCCCCGCCCCTTGGGCCTGGAGCCCGCTTCCGCCGGGGCTTGACGAGCCCGACGAGGAGGAACCGGGCCCGGCCAGCGCAGGTGAGGCGGTGGGTGACGCGGCCGGTGGCGCAGGAGCGGCCGCGGGCGCAGTGGCGTTGGTCCCCTCAACCTGAGCCGGGTTCGCAGCAGGAGCTCCGAAGGACCTGGCCCGCTCGCGGGAGGGGGAGTGGTGAACACCTACGCCGACGAGGCCGATGACCAACAGCGCCCCGATGGTCATCACCATCATCGTGCGGATCGAAGTCGTGGCCCGGATGACAACCCCTCTCGACCGCTGGCGGGCGACGGCATCCCGACGCCGTACTTACACATTTGGACGGCAGCAGGAGCGTAGGACCGGGTCGGCGACTGGTGGGGGATGCTCGCCTGCCTGCGCCGGCTCGTCGCCGAGAGCGGGAGAGAGCGGGTGACGGGAATTGAACCCGCGTAGCCAGCTTGGAAGGCTGGAGCTCTACCACTGAGCTACACCCGCGTGCGGGTTGCACGGTAGCTGTCGGGGAGGGGGGATTTGAACCCCCGACCGCCTGCCCCCAAAGCAGGTGCGCTACCGCTGCGCCACTCCCCGTCTCGATCGGGGCAGGCGGAACCGCCTTCCCCGCAACGCCAGTATGGCGCTACCGCTGCGCCACTCCCCGTCTCGATCGGGGCAGGCGGAACCGCCTTCCCCGCAACGCCAGTATGGCGCTGCCCGCTCGGGCCCGGGCGCACTGGCAGCCAGGAGCGTCTGGACTTCGCCGACCCACCGGTAAGCTGCCCGGAGGTCCTATGAAGTCTGTCGTGGAGCCCCTGGAGGGCAACAGGGTCAAGCTGACCGTCGAGGTCGACGAGCAGGAGTTCGACCGTGCCCTCGAGGCCGCCTTCCGCAAGATCGCGCGAGAGGTCCGCATCCCGGGCTTCCGGCCCGGGAAGGCCCCTCGGCGGGTGCTCGAGGCGCGCGTCGGCAAGGGGGTGGCGCGCGAGGAGGCACTGCGGGAGTCGCTCCCCACCTACTACGCGCAAGCGCTGCGTGAGGCCGACCTGGATGCCATCGCGCCACCCGAGATCGACATCACCTCGGGCGAGGAAGCCGGTCCGATCGCCTTCGACGCCGTCGTGCAGGTGCGCCCCAACGTCGCCATCCCGGGGTACGAGGGCCTGCAGGTCACGGTGCCCTCCCTGGAGGCGGGCGAGGAGGACGTCGGCCACCAGCTCGATCGCCTCCGGTCTCAGTTCGGAGAGTTGGTCACTGTCAGCCGGCCGGCGCGCGACGGCGATCACGTCAGCATCGACATCAAGGCATACCGCCACGACGAGACCATCGAAGGCCTGACCTCAGAGGACTACCTCTACGAGCTCGGCAGCGGAGCACTCGTGCCCCAGCTCGATGAGGAGCTCCGCGGCGCCAGGGTCGGAGACATCTTCCGGTTCAACGCCCCCCTGCCCGAGGGCGAAGAGGCGAGCTTCCAGGTGCTGGTCAAGGAGATCAAGGAGAAGAAGCTCCCGGAGGTCACCGACGACTGGGCGTCGGAGGCGTCCGAGTTCGAGACGGTGGACGAGCTCCGCGCCGACATCCGCGAGCGGCTGCTCGCGGTGAAACGGGTTCAGGCACAGCTGGCTCTGAGAGAGGGTGCGCTCACGGCCCTGGCCGAGCTGGTCGCCGAGGATCCCCCCGAGCCCCTGGTCGACGCCGAGGTCGAGCGGCGCGTCCACGACCTGAACCACCGCCTGCAGGCCCAGGGCGCCGACCTGCGCCAGTACCTGGAGGCCACGGGCCAGAGCGGTGATCAGCTCGTGGCCGAGGCCCGCA
>VAXP01000025.1:9718-10848 GCA_005884125.1 Actinomycetota bacterium
CTCCCAACGCATGAAGCAGAAGCCGGCCCAGCTGCGCAGGGCCTTGGAACAAGCGGACCAGATGGGTGCGGTACGCTCGGACATCCGAAACAACAAGGCGGTGAAGTGGCTGGTGGACCACGTCGGGGTGGTCGACGAGGAGGGCCGGCCGGTCGATCGGGCCCAGCTGCTGCCGGAGGCGGCGCCGGCGGACGGTGAGACGCCGGGGGAGAGCCCATCGGCCATAGGCGAGCCGGAGACCGTGGAGAGCAACGCGTGAGCAAGATCGAACCCATCTACAACTACCTGGTCCCCACGGTCATAGAGCAGTCGAACCGGGGCGAGCGCGCCTTCGACCTGTACTCCCGTCTCCTCAAGGAGCGGATCATCTTCCTGGGCACGCCCATCGACGACACCATCGCCAACCTGGTGTGTGCCCAGCTCCTGTTCCTGGAGTACGAGGACCCCGACAAGGACATCCACCTGTACATCAACTCTCCGGGTGGAGACATCACCGCCCTGTTCGCCATCTACGACACCATGAAGTTCATAAAGCCTGACAAATCGACCTTCTGCTTCGGTCAGGCGGCTTCGGCCGCGGCGGTGCTCCTGGCGGCCGGGAACAAAGGCAAGAGGTTTGCCCTACCTCACGCCCGTATCCTGATCCACCAGCCCTATGGCGGCGCCGCCGGACAGGCGACGGACATCGAGCTGCAGGCCAAGGAGATCCTGCGCATGCGGGATCTCCTCAACCAGATGCTGGCGCACGACACGGGCAAGCCCAGAGAGAAGATCGAGAAGGACACGGACCGGGACTTCATAATGAGCGCGGACGAGGCCCGTGACTACGGCATCATCGACGAGGTCATAACCACTCGGGAGCTGGCGGCCGTACCGCAGGCCGCGGGCGTGGCGTAGAGAGAGGTCGGGGGGAGCTGGAGTGGCCAAGTTCGGGGATGGCGGCGACCTCGTCAAGTGCAGCTTCTGCGGCAAGTCCCAGAAGCAGGTGAAAAAGCTCATCGCCGGCCCGGGCGTGTACATCTGCGACGAGTGCATCGACCTGTGCAACGACATCATCGAAGAGGAGCTGGCCGAGTCCTCCGAGGTGCGCTTCGACGAGCTGCCCAAGCCCAGGGAGATCTTCGACTTCC
>VAXP01000026.1 GCA_005884125.1 Actinomycetota bacterium
CGTCGTCGATCATGATGTAGCAGAAGGGACAGGCGGTCGCGATCCGGGATGCCCCGGTGTCCAGGAGCTCCTGGGAGCGCTCGGTGTTGACCTTCTTGCCGATGTGCTCCTCCATCCACATGCGCGCCCCGCCCGCGCCGCAGCACATCCCCTTCGTGCCATTGCGGCCGGCTTCGACGATCTCGATGCCCTTCAGGGAGCCGATGACCCGCCGGGGCGCGGCGTAGATGTCGTTGTGGCGGCCCAGGTAGCAGGAGTCGTGGTACACCACCCTCTCGGCCAGCGATGCGCCGGCGAGGTCGAGCTTGCCCGCGGATATGAGCCACTCCAGGAACTGGCTGTGGTGCACCACCTCGTAGTTGCCTCCCAGCTGGGGGTACTCGTTCCCCAGCGTGTTGAAGCAGTGGGGGCACTGGGTCACGATCTTGCGCACCCCGATCCCGTTCAGCGTCTCCACGTTCTGCATGGCGAGCATCTGGAAGATGTACTCGTTTCCCGAGCGCCGGGCCGGGTCGCCCGTGCACATCTCGGAGGGCCCCAGGATGGCGAAGTCGATTCCCGCCCGCTTGAGGAGCTTGGCCGTGGCGATGGTGACCTTGCGGTTCTTGTCGTCGAAGGAGCCCGCGCAGCCCACCCAATAGAGGTACTCGTGATCGAAGGGCGAGGAACCGTCGACCACGGCCACCCCGTCGGGAAGGGCCCTGGTCCAGTCCGCTCGTTCCCCCTGGCTCATGGCCCAGGGATTGCCCGAGTTCTCCATGGACCGGTAGGCGTTGCCCAGCTCGCTGGGGAAGTTCGACTCCATGAGCGAGAGGTAGCGGCGCATGTCCAAGATCTTGTCGAGGATCTCGATGTTGACCGGACAGATCTCGTCGCAGGCCTTGCAGGACGTGCACGCCCAGATCTCCTCGGCCGTGATCCGCTCGAAGACCGAGTTGGCGCTCACCGTGAGCTCGGGCTCGTGGCCGACGATGGGGGCGACGGGCCCCCCGGGGCGGGTCTCGGCCATGACCTGGCCCACCTTCAGCACGATCTCGCGGGGGTCCAGGGGCTTGCCCGTCGCCTGGGCCGGGCACACGCTGGTGCAGCGGCCGCAGACCGTGCAGGCGTCGGTGTCCAGCAACTGCTTCCAGGTGAAGTCCTCGATGGCGGCAGCGCCGAAGGTCTCCAGCTCGGTCTCGGTGAGGTTGGGCAGGGGCTTCATGGCCCCCTTGGGCCGCTCCCTCTCGCTCAGGTACATGTTGAGGGGTGAGGTGAGCATGTGCCTGAGCTTGGTCACGGGCAGGATGAGCAGGAAGGTCATGAAGGCGCCCACGTGGCCGACCCACAGCGCCTGATAGGCCCGGACGATCCCGGCGTGGGACACGCCGTCGAACAGGGCGGAGAGGGGATAGGCGACAAGGGACCAGCGCTCGAAGGCGGGGCGGCCCGCCTCGGCGATGTGCAGGGCTTGCACCAAGAAGCCGGTGACCCCGATGGTGAGGAAGGTGCCCAGGATCAGGGCGTCCTCGGGCCGGGTCTTCAGGCGCAGGCGGTAGGGGCGCTGGACGTAGCGCCGGAGGCCGGCCCAGATCACCCCTACCAGGAACACGACGCCGGCGGCGTCGGCCACGGCCACGTAGGCGCGGTAGGTGTCACCGTGGAGGAACTTGAGGCTGGGGGGCGCCAGGTCCTGGGCCTGGGAGATCAGCGTCACCGCGAAGAGCACCAGGAAGCCGAAATAGATGCAGGAGTGCATCAGGCCCGCGGCCGGGTCCCGCAGCAGGGTGCGCATGTACACCCCGGAGCGGAACCGGGCCAGCCTGCGCCCGATGTTCTTGCGGGTGGTGCGGCGGTCGTCGGGTTGGCCCCGCTCCCAGGTCTGGATGCGCTGGGCGAACAGCCATGAGACGGCAAGGAAGAGGGTGATGAGCACGCCGTAGAAGGCGGCCCGCAGGGCGTCGGGGATGTTGCCGAAGACCGTGCGGCTCACGGGCGAGGGGTCGTGGCGCTGGTAGGCGCCCGCGATCCAGGAGAAGGCGGCGTACAGACCGCTGACGACACCCAGGACGATGGCCAGATGGGATGGTCGGAATCGGGGACTTTGGCGGCTGGCCACGGCCGAACGCTACCCCGAGGGCCCTGGCCTCCCTCGAACCGGAGGAGGCCGGCGGGGGATCAGTGCACGGCCTTGGCGTCGGCCTCCCGCAGCCGGCTGGCCATGGCCGAGAGCAGGCGGTGCCCCAGCCCGGGGACGTCATCGATGACGCCGCTGAACTCCCTCTGGCCGATCACGAGCAGCGTCATGTCGGTCTCGGCCACGACCGTGGCCGAGCGGGGGAGGCGGTCGAGGAGGGACAGCTCACCGAAGTACCGGCCCGGCCCCAGCTTGGCGATCTTCCTGCCGCCCCGCCTCACCGAGGCCTCGCCCTCCAGGATCAGGAAGAACTCGTGCCCGGGCTTGCCCTCCTCGGTCAGCACCTTGCCCCTGGGCACGGTGACCTCCTCCGATGCCCGCCCGATGGTGGCCAGGTCCCTCTTGGTGCAGGCCGAGAAGAGCCAGGTGTTGGCCAGGTGGTCGAGCTTGATGTCCCTGCGCGGCATGGCGCCAGAGGGTAACGCCGCTCCCCAGGCCTTGCACTCCCGCTCCCCGTGTGCCCCTCTCGGGCTCGGATTTAACACGCCGTTTACGTGCCGGTGCGGGTTGCGAAACAAGGCCTTCGTACTCTCGGGGCGGCTCACCCGGCCGCAGCGTGGCGGCGCGGTGGCTCGCGCTTCCGGAGAACCATCGCTCGCACGAAAGGAACTGATCGAGTGGCGGAGACCACTGCTGCGTCCGGGGAGATGAAGCGAAGCCTCACTCTCACCGGAATCACCGTGAATGCCATGGCGCTCATCGCGCCTGGGGCCTTCCTTTGGACCACATTCCAGATCCAGGCGTCGCAGAAGGGCGGCGCGACGGCCCCCGACATGTGGACGGGCCTGTTCTTCTCGCTGATCCTGGCTCTGCTGACCGCCTACAGCTACAGCGAGCTGGCCCGCGTCTATCCCGACGCCGGGACGGGGTCGAGCTACTACTTCGCCGAGGCCGCGCTGCTCGACAAGGAGAAGCCGCAGCACCGTAGGTGGGCCCGATCCGCGAAGCTGACCGTGGGCTGGATCAGCCACCTCTACTACTGGCTGTACCCGGCAATCATGGTCGGCTTCATGGGCATCCTGTTCGGCTACATCTACTCGGCCATGTTCCACCACACCCTGACGTACGTCCCTCAGGCGGCCGCCGCGGTTGCCCTGGCCGTGGTGTGCGGCTACATCGCCTATCGGGGCGTAAGCGGATCCACCATGACGGCGATCATCATCAACGTCGTTCAGATCACCACCCTGCTCCTGGTGAGCCTGCTCTTCATCGCCCACCGGCTGGGCCACGGCAACGAGGCGTACCAGCTCGCCAACGCGGGGAAGGTGATCATTCCCCACAAGCTGATGAACGTGATCTACCAGTCGACGATCGCCATTCTGCTCTTGGTCGGCTTCGAGTCGGTCACCGCCCTGGGAGCCGAGGCGATACGCCCGGAGAAGGACATCAAGCGGGGGGTGCTGCTGTCGCTCATCATCCAGGGCGGCATCTGCTACCTGATCGAGTACTTCGCCGCCAACTTCGTCGTTGGCGCCAAGACGGAGACGTTCGTCGCCGGCGGCAAGACGCTGACGGGTTACGCGGCGGCGGGCGCGGACCCCGCGCCGATCGGCACGATGATCCACAACATCGCCGAGGGATCTCTGGGCCACACGGGCACGACGGTGTCGCTCATCGTGGCCGTCACGGTTCTGATGGCGCTGCTGGGCACGACCCTTGCCTGCCTCAACACCGGGGTGCGCGTCACCTACGCCATGGCCAAGGACAAGGAGATGCCGGGCATCCTCGGGTTGCTCCACGGCCGCTTCGCCACACCGCACGGCGGCATTGTCGTCCTCACCCTGCTGTCGGCCGCCATCGGGGTCTACTGCGCGACCCCCTACAACGTGGACAACATCACCCAGATCACGGTGGCGTCCAACACCGGCACCTTCCTGGTGTACGGCATGAGCTGCGTGATCGCCATGGTCGCCTTCGCCAGCCGCCACGACAAGCACGTGCTCAAGCACTTCTTGATTCCAGGAGTGGGCGCGCTCATGAATCTGGCCGAGCTCTTCGGAGTCGTGTACCTGGCCCTGACCGCCGGCGGTACCACGGCCAAGGACGCCTACAAGTCGCTCGCCATCGTGGGCGTCTGGATTGTGATCGGGCTGGTATGGGCGGCGCTCAACCCCAACAAGCGTCAGGCCAAGGACGTGGTCGACACCAGGCGAGCCGCGCCAGTGGCGGCCGTCTGAACGCCCCCGGCTGCCATCACCCGGCCAGGCGCGCCGCGCCCGCTCCCGGGTCGTGGCCTGCCGGGCCGGAGCGGCCCACACCGAGCTTCATGGTCGAGCGGGGCGGGACAGTCCATACATCTGGTCTGTGATCTGGACTGAGGCGCCACGGTTCGGCCCATCTGAGGCGTCGCAGCCGTAAGGTAGGCGGGCTGGCGAGCGGGCGAGCTCGGCGGGCTGACTCAGCCGTCGTCGTGCCGGGCCTCGCGTCGCACGACGGTGGCAGCGGCGCCCCGCAGGAAGAGCACTCCAATGCCCACAAAGACGATGGCGGGGACGAGGTGCCACCCGGCGTGGAGGCGGGTGAGGGCGACGAAGCCGGCCCCGATCCACAGCAGGCCCATCAGAGCCAGGAAGGCGGGGTTGGATGGCCTGCGGCCGATCTGGGTGGGCGGCGCAGGCTCACCCGGCCGGCCCGACCGCGCCGGCCGGCCCGGACGCGACCCACGGCGGCCGGCCTGGGTCCCGCCCGGGGTTACGCGCCCGGTCACCCGCCCTCTGCCCCGGGGCGACCGGCGTCCCGACCTGGCCACGTCCCCGACGGTACCGGACCGGTCGTGACCGACGAGGGGGAGCCCGTCGTCCTCGACGGGCTGGAGGAGGCCACCGAGGGCAACGGAGTGCTCCTGTTGGCGGGCGAGGCGGAGAAGCTGGCCTGGGCCCTCCGATCCGACCCGGGACAGGTCCGCCCCCACAACGAGGACTTCGCCGCCGCCTTCGTCCCCGAGGGCCGCGACCAGGGTTGGGACCGGGGCCCGCTCTTCGTCGTCGCCGACGGCCTCGGCGGCCACGCCGCGGGCGAGGTCGCCAGCCGGCTCGCGGTGGAGGCCACCCTCGCCTCCTGGCGCCAGGGCGCGCCGGGCGCCCCCAACCAGGCCCTGCGGGCCGCGGCCCGCGCCGCCAATGTGGCCGTGTACGACGCCGCCCTGGAGCGAGGCCGGCGGGGCATGGGCACCACGCTGACGGCCCTGACCCTGGCGGGCAGGGAGGCACACGTGGCCCACGTGGGCGACAGCCGCGCCTACCTGGTGCGCCGGGGCCAGTGCCACCAGCTGACGGCGGACCACTCCCGGGTGGGTGAGCTCCTGCGCATGCGCCTCATCACGCCCGAGCAGGCGGCTACCCATCCGGCCCGGTCGATGCTCACCCGCAGCCTGGGGGCCGAAGGCATGGTCCAGATCGACCTCGTACGCCAGGTCCTGGAACCGGGAGACGGGTTCGTGCTCTGCTCCGACGGTCTTTGGGACTCGGTGGCCCGGGCCGAGATCGCCGAGGCCGTCGGGGCCATCGGCACCGACGCCGTAGCTTCGGTCGCCGAGGCCGCGCACGCCCTGGTCGAGCTGGCCCTGGAGCGCAAGGCCCCCGACAACATCACCGCCGCCGTCGTGTGCGTGACGTCGGACGAGCCCATTCCCGCGGCGAGCGGGCGGCGGTCGCTCTTCCGCAGGGCCCGGGGCTGACGTGCGCTACCAGCCTGGCAGCCGCATCGACCGCTACGAGGTCCTCGAGGCCCTGGGCAAGGGCGCCTACGCGGAGACCTACAAGGCGCGCGACACCGCCACCGGGGACACCGTGGTGCTGAAGTCACCCGACCCCATGCTTTTCGCCGACCCCGGCCTCTTCCAGCGCTTCCGGCGGGAGACGGAGATCGCCCGGCGCCTCCATCACCCGGGCGTGCAGCGCAGCGTCGACCTGGCCGAGAAGCGCAGCGAGCCCTACCTGGTGCTGGAGTACGTGGACGGCGACAGCCTGCGCCAGCGTCTGCGCCAGTACGAAGGCCCCGTCCCCATCGACCAGGCCCTGGACTGGGGCCGGCAACTGGCCGAGGCCCTCGCCTACCTGCACGCCAACGGCATCGTCCACCGCGACCTCAAGCCCGAGAACATCCTTGTCACCGCGGACGGCAGGCTCAAGGTGGCCGACTTCGGCACGGCCATGCTGACGGGAGCCCGCCGCCTCACCTGGCGCCATCTGAGCGAGAGTCTGGGCACGCCCGACTACATGAGCCCCGAGCAGGTCCAGGGCAACCGGGGCGACGCCCGCAGCGACATCTACAGCTGGGGGGTGATCATGTACGAGCTGCTGACGGGGCGGGTGCCCTTCGGGGGGGACAACTGGCTGGCGGTCATGGCCGGTCACCTGCAGAGCACGCCGACGCGGATCCTCAAGCTGCGCCCCGACGTGAGCCCGGCCCTGGATGCCGTCGTGCTGCACGCCATGCGCCGCCATCCCGAGAACCGCTACGCGTCGGCGGAGGAGATCGTGGCCGACCTCGACCACCTCGACAGCCTGGACCCGACGGCCTACGACCTGTCCCCCGAGCCTCCCATCGGCGGTCTGGCCGCCGCCGCGGACAGCGCCCGCAGGCTGTGGATCCTGGTCGCGGGGATCGCCTTGGGGTTCCTCGCCCTGGTCGCGGCGATCATCGGTCTGACGGTGGTCCTGCGATGATGTCGTCTGTGAACCTGCAGGGTCTGAAGGGGCTGTCCTGGGTGCGCCTCAGCTTCGTTGACGTCTTCGGCGCGGCACACTCCGTGCAGCTGCCCGCCAGCCGATTCGACCGAGCGGTGGCGGAAGGGGAGCCCTTCGACGGATCGGCCCTGGAGGGTAGGGCCCGCCACCTGGAGTCAGACATGCTGCTGCGGCCCGACCCGGGGACGCTGGTGCGCATACGTGACGGCCTGGCCCGGGCCGTGTGCACGGTGTGGTCCCCGGACGGGAGCCGCTGGCCCGGGGACTCCCGCACCGCGCTGGAGCTGGTGTGCGAGCAGCTGACCGAGCTGGCGTCCGGATACAAGGTGTCGGCCGAGCTCGAGTTCTACCTGTTCGACCAGAGCGGCGCGCCTGTGGACCGCGGCGGCTACTTCGACGAGGCCGAGAGCCCGGGCGTGGCCGCCGCTCGCGCCGCGGCCGACCGTCTCGACGGCTACGGGGTGGCGGTCGACGCCTGCCACCACGAGGCCGGGCCGGGACAATACGAGCTCGACCTGGCTCCCCTGGCGGCCATGGCCATGGCCGACGCCCTGGTGCTGGCGCGTCAGGCCATCCGAGAGCAGGCCGGAGCGCTGGGTCTGAAGGCCACCTTCATGCCCAGGCCCCTGGAGGGCGAGCCGGGATCGGGGCTGCACCTGCACCAGCGGGTCGACGGCCGCCTCATCGACGAGTCGGGGAAGCTCGACGACGACGGGCGCTCCTTTGTCGCCGGACAGCTGGCCCACGCCCGCGGCCTGTCGGCCCTGGCCGCGCCGACGGTCAACTCCTACAAGCGGCTCCACTCGGGCCCGGAGGCGCCCAGCGCCTCGGTCTGGGCCCACGTCAACAGGGGCGCGCTGCTGCGGGTCACGTCGTCGTGGGGCGGGGCGCCCTCGATCGAGTTCCGGGGCGCCGACCCGCTGGCCAACCCCTACCTGCTCCTCGCCGGCCTGCTGGTGGCCGGGGCCGACGGGCTGGAGAGCGGGCTCGAGCTCGGGCCTCCCGTGGAGGAGGACTTCCAGGGCTTCGACCCCGCCTCCATGGACTCGGCCCGGCTGGTGCCGCTGCCCCGGGACCTCGACATGGCCCTGGACTCGCTGCTGGCCGACGACGTGCTGGTGGACTCCTTCGACCAGGCCCTGCTGTCCCGCCTGGTCGACGGGCGCCGGGCCGAGATAGAGCAGTACTGGAGCAGGGTCACGCCCTGGGAGCTGGAGCGCTACCTCGAGGAGGCCTGAGGGGGCGCCTCACCCTGGCGGGCCACGGCCTCGGCGCCTGCCCGGGCCCCGTCCTCGTCCAGGTAGCGGCCCCGCAACCCCATGAGACCGGGCGGGCCCTGGGGGCGCAGGTCCTGGTCCAGCTGGTAGGCGAGAGGGTTGCCGGTGGGGATGTTGAGCCCGGCGATGTCGTCGTCGGAGATCCCCTCGAGGTGCTTCACCAGGCCCCGCAGGCTGTTGCCGTGGGCCGCCACCAGCACCCTCCGGCCCAGCCGGAGGTCGGCCACGATCACGTCGTACCAGTAGGGCAGGACGCGCCCGACCACGTCCTTCAGGCACTCCGAGGCGGGCAGCACGTCGGGCGCGAGGTGGCGGTAGCGGGGGTCGTGGACGGGGTGCATGGGGTCGTCCAGGCCCACCGGAGGTGGGCGCACGTCGTAGCTGCGGCGCCAGAGCCTCACCTGCTCGACCCCGAACTCGGCCGCCGTCTGACGCTTGTCCTTGCCCTGGAGGGCCCCGTAGTGGCGCTCGTTCAGGCGCCAGTGGCAGCGCAGGGGCAGCCAGAGGAGGTCCATCTCCTCCATGGCCAGCACCGCGGTGCGTATGGCCCGGCGCTGCACGCTGGTGTGGACGACCTCGGGGCCCAGGTCCGCCTCCCGGAGGAGCCGGCCGGCCTGGCGGGCCTCCTTCTCACCCCGGTCGGAGAGGTCGACGTCCACCCAGCCCGTGAACAGGTTCTCCCGGTTCCAGGTGCTCTCGCCGTGGCGGAGGAGGACCAGGAGGCTCAACGGTGGTCCTTGGTCACATGCCTTGATAGGTCAGGACTCAACTTTGCTATACTCTCCTAAGTCAGAGGGTCTATCAAGAGCTAAGTGGAGGCACCAACCCATGTCCAAGGCCGTCGGAATTGACCTGGGAACCACCAACTCGGTGGTCGCCGCCATGGAGGCCGGCGAGCCGCAGGTCATCACCAACTCGGAGGGCGGCCGGATCACCCCATCGGTCGTTGCCTTCGCCAAGTCCGGCGAGCGCCTCGTGGGCCAGGTGGCCAAGCGCCAGGCGATCACCAACCCGGAAAACACCATCTTCTCCATCAAGCGCTTCATGGGGCGCCGCTGGGATGACCCGGAGGTGCAGCGCAGCAAGGGCCTGGTGCCCTACCAGGTGGAGAAGGATCCCAAGTCCGATGGCGTGGTCGTCAATCTGGGGAACGGCAAGACCTTCAGCCCACCAGAGATCAGCGCCATGATCCTCCAGAAGCTCAAGGCTGACGCCGAGGCCTACCTGGGCGAGAAGATCACCGAGGCGGTGATCACCGTCCCGGCCTACTTCGACGACACCCAGCGGCAGGCGACCAAGGACGCCGGACGCATCGCCGGCCTGGACGTCAAGCGCATCGTAAATGAGCCGACGGCATCGGCCCTGGCCTACGGGCTCGACAAGCAGAAGGAAGAGAAGATCGCCGTCTACGACCTGGGCGGTGGAACCTTCGACATCTCGATCCTGGAGCTGTCGGAGGGCGTCTTCGAGGTCCGATCCACCAACGGCGACACCCACCTGGGCGGCGATGACTTCGACCAGCGCGTGATCGAGTGGCTGAGCGAAGAGTTCAAGAAGGACCAGGGGGTGGACCTGTCGAAGGACCGCATCGCCCTGCAGCGCCTCAAGGAGGCCGCCGAGAAGGCGAAGATCGAGCTCTCCAGCACGACCAGCACCGAGGTCAACCTGCCGTTCATCTCGGCGGACGCATCGGGTCCCAAGCACCTGGTCATCACGCTGACGCGCGCCAAGCTGGAGGACCTCGTCGCCGACCTCATCAAGAAGACCGAGGAGCCGGTTCGCAAGGCTCTCGCCGACGCGAACCTCAAGCCCAACGAGATCGACGAGGTGATCCTGGTCGGCGGCATGACGCGCATGCCGGCGGTGGTCGAGGCGGTCAAGGCCCTCTTCGGCGGCAAGGAGCCGCACAAGGGCGTCAACCCCGACGAGGTGGTAGCTGTGGGCGCCGCAATTCAGGCCGGAGTCCTGGCCGGTGACGTCAAGGACGTGCTGCTGCTCGACGTCACGCCGCTCTCGCTCGGGATCGAGACGCTGGGTGGTGTGGCCACGCGGATGATCGGACGCAACACGACCATCCCCACCAGCCACACCCAGATCTTCTCGACCGCCAGCGACAACCAGCCGTCCGTGGACATCGTGGTCCTGCAGGGCGAGCGGGAGATGGCGGCCGACAACAAGAAGCTGGCGACGTTCCGGCTCGACGGCATTCCACCGGCACCCAGGGGAGTCCCTCAGATCGAGGTCACCTTCGACATCGACGCCAACGGGATCCTCAACGTGACCGCCAAGGACAAGGCGACCAACAAGGAGCAGAAGGTCACCATCACGGCCTCGTCGATGCTTTCCAAGGAAGACGTCGACAAGATGGTTCGCGATGCGGCCGAGCATGCCGATGAGGACGCCAAGCGCCGACGCGAGGCGGACTCACGCAACGAGGCCGATGCGCTGACCTTCCAGGCCGAGCGGCTGGTGAAGGATCTCGGCGACAAGATCTCCGAGGACGACCGCAAGGAGATCGAGACGCGCGTCGAGGCCGTTCGCGAGGCCCTGAAGGGTGAGGACGCCGGAGTCATTGACTCGACCAAGCAGCAGCTCGCCGATGTGCTGCAGCGGGTCGGGACGCGCGCCTACGAGGCGGGCGGCGGTGGCGAAGGGGGTGGCGATGGCTCGACGGGCGGCAACGGCGCCGGTCCCGAGGGTCAGCCGGAAGCAGCTCCCGAGGAAGAGGGCGAAACGATCGAGGGCGAGTACAAGGAGGTCTAACCCTCCTAGACCCGGGGCCTTTCTCATTTCTGGGAGAGGCCTAGGTCTCCTCGCGGAAAGGTTGGTCCTGCGCTGCACCGGCCCGGCGCGGGCTGGACAGTGGCTGCTATGGTCGGCGCCGTGAGTCAGACGTCCGATGTCCGCTCCGTGCGCACGGAGCCCGCAGCGGGACGCGACACCTGGCTCATCCTCCTGATCTTCCTGCTGTCAGGCGCCGCCGGACTCATCTACGAGGTCGTCTGGTCGCGCCAGTTGGTGCTGGTTTTCGGCAACACCACGCAGGCGGTCTCCACGATCCTGACCGGATTCTTCGGCGGCATGGCCATCGGCAGCTTCCTCGGGGGC
Organism: Actinomycetota bacterium; assembly: GCA_005884125.1. Taxonomy (GTDB): domain Bacteria; phylum Actinomycetota; class Acidimicrobiia; order Acidimicrobiales; family AC-35; genus AC-35. Next base: position 11,250 of record VAXP01000026.1, read on the forward strand.
CGGCTCGCGGACCGGGTCCGGTCGCCACTCCGCCTCTACGGCATGATCGAGCTGGTGCTGGTGGTGGTCGTGCTGGCCACCCCGCTCACCTTTCACCTGCTCCACGAGGTGTACCGAGGAGCCTATCCGTCGCTTGAAAGCAGGCCGGAGCTCGTCGCCCTGCTGCGCTTTGGCCTCGCAGTGCTCGGGCTTTCCCCGGCGACCATCCTGATGGGGGCCACGCTTCCAGCGCTGACGCGCCATCTCACCGCCGGCGCGCACCTCTCCCGTGCCTTCGGGCGCCTCTACGCGGCGAACACAATCGGCGCCATCGTGGGCACCCTGGCGGCGGGCGTTCTCCTTATCGAGCTGCTGGGCCTGACCGGGACGCTCGTAATCGGTGCCATCTGCTCGGGCGCCGCGGGAGCGGCCGCGCTCCTGCTCAGCCGGCGTCGACGGAGGGCCATCCCGCTGGATCGGCATGACGTGGCGCGCCACTTCGCCGAGGCGACCGAGGAGGTCGGCGTCGTTGCCCGGCCGCGGCTCGCCATCGTGCTGGCATTCGTGTCGGGCCTGACCTCGCTCGGCTACCAGGTGCTCTGGACGCGGCTGCTGTCGTCGGGCACCGGCAACTCCACGTACGTCTTCACGCTTATCCTCGCGACGTTCCTGCTCGGAATCGCAATCGGGGCACTGCTCTTCTCGATCGTTCGGCGCGCCATCCGGCGCTCGATCCTGCCGATCGCTGTAGCGCAGGTCCTCGCGAGCATCCTCGCCCTCGGAGGCCTGGTCCTCGTCATTAGCCACCCGTCGGCCTTCGGCATCATCGCCGGCCTCGTCACGTTGCAGGCCATCGCCTGGCCGATCGCGCTGGTGGTCTTGCCAACCACACTGGTGATGGGCTTCACCTTCCCAGCCTCATCGGCTCTGCTGGGCAGCGATCCGGCGCGGACGGCGAGCAGCGCAGGGCGGCTGCTCGCGGCCAATACGCTCGGCGCGATCGTTGCCACCTTCGCCATCCCATTCCTGGTGATCCCCGTCATCGGCTCGCCTCGTGCCAT
>VAXP01000027.1:0-9781 GCA_005884125.1 Actinomycetota bacterium
AGGATGGTCGTGATCTCTGGCCGTGTGGGCATCGGTGGAGGGGCCGCCTTGCGCCGCCGCCGTCGTCGGGAACTGCTCGCCCGCACTCAGGGCCTTGAGGCAGACTCACGAGCGATGGCCGCTGCCGACAGCGAAAAGGTCAGGCGTGTCTTTGACAAGGGGCACCCAGGTACGACAGGTCCATGCTGCGATGCGAGCGGTTCTTCCTCGGCCGTGGTCGCGAGTGGGCGACTGCGCGCGCTCGTGGTGACGTGCTCGAGCTGGCGGTCGGCACGGGCCTGAACCTCCCCGCATATTCGACGTCCACCCGGGTGCTGGGGGTCGATCTGTCAGAGCAAATGGTCTCGATGGCTCGTGAGCGGATCGTGGAACACGGTCTCGGGGACCGTGCCCGTGTTGCCGTGGGCGACGTGCAGGCACTTGACCTTTCCAACGAGAGCTTCGACACCGTGGTGTCGACCTACACCGGTGGTCGCTTTCTCTTGGTTGAGCACGGCCGGTCTGTCAACCGCGTCGTCTACACAGCTCAGCGCGCGCTCGATCCGCTGTTCGTGCGGTTCCAGGCGGACCACATCACCCGCGATCCGGTCCCCTACGTGGAAGAGACCGGGTTCCACGTGGACGAAGTACACCGGAACACCATGGGCATCGTCTTTCGGGTGGCGGCGACAAAGCCATTGTCCTGACGCGACGGCCCGTGGCACGGTGAACCTCCGAGTGGCGGAGAAGCGGCGGTCCGCGGCGGGGAAGTTAGGTTGGTCCTATGGAGCAGCGACTCAACCTCATCACCCTCGGTGTCTCCGACGTCAACCGTTCTCGGAGGTTCTACGAGCAGTTGGGTTGGCAAGGCCAAGAGGTCGAAGAGACGGTCTTCGTCCAGGCAGGTTGCATTGTGTTGACGCTGTGGAGCCGCGAGAAGCTCGCGCTGGACTCCGGCATCGAACAGGTCGATGGCAACAGTGGGGGCTTCTCGGGCGTCGTGCTCGCGCACAACGTGCGGTCGGAGGGCGAGGTAGCGGAGGTAATCACGGCAGTGGTGAAGGCAGGTGGCAGAGTGACACGCCAGCCCCAAGCGACGTTCTATGGGGGGTATGCGGGCTACTTCAGCGACCCGGACGGCCATCTGTGGGAGGTCGCCCATAACCCAGGCTTCGCGCTCGGCGAGGACGGCTCGCTGACGCTTCCCGACGTCGGAGAGGCACCGTCCTGAACGTGTTCGGATGGTCCCGGGTCACGGGCCGCAGTAGCTCGGTTCGATCCGCTCGCCGAGAGGTGCCACACGAGGCAGCGCGGGACCGTCCCCGAGCAACGGCCGTCGGCCACCGCTGACCGCCGGCTACGACGCGAGTGCGCCGATCGCGGCGCGAAAGCCGCTGCAGGCCCTCGGTAGTCTCCGGGGCCCGGAACTGGGGGTCCCACTGCAGCTCCGCGAGCGAGTCGCTGATGGCGAATGCGGTTGCGAACTGGAATACCTCGAACCTCGGCGACCGCCATGAGTGCTGCGGCCTCCATCTCAACACAGAGGATTCCAGCCTCCTGGTAGTGCCGAGCCTCCTCGACGGTCTCACGGAAGGGGGCGTCGATGGTCCACGAAGCCCCAAGCGTGCTCTGGTCCATCGCCGCGTGCAGCCGTGCAGTGAGCTGGGGGCTCGCGTGGGCGAACTGGCCTGGAGGGAGGTAGTGATGCGAGACGCCTTCGTCTCGTACCGCGCGGTCGCAGACGACAGTGTGACCGATGGATATGTGACGCTGGAGACTCCCTGCCGTGCCGATGCTCACCACCCTTGAGACACCAAGTGCGCCCAGGCGCTCGAGCACGAGAGCTGCCATCGGCGCTCCCCACCCGAAGTCGCCGACCAAGGCAATACGACCGTCCTCTCCTCCGAGAGTGAAGACAGTCTGATCCGCCCACCATCCCGCTCTGGAGGCCGTGGGCTCGCTCTGGACCACCCATTGCAGCAGCCGGCGCTGGTAGAAGAGGATCGCCGAATCCCACGCCGGGAAGGCACCGAGCCCGTGCCGCGTCTCGTATTCGAGACTGTCGTTTGGTGAGTACAGCGCGTCGTGGACGTGCTTACCCTCGAACTGTGGGTACGGCATGCCGACATGCTCGCGTGATCGACACTGCCCGGGACGAATTGGTCGCCGAAGTCTCGCACTCTTCGAAAGCGCCTCTAGCCTCTCGCCCGGGCATGCATCCGCCCTGTCCCTGAACACCCGCCCCAGGACGGTCCGGCGACCAGCGGCGACGAGGGGACATGCTGGGGCCGTGCGCGCCGCGGTGGTCCCTCGTCATGGTCCGGCCCATGTCATCGAGGTCCGGGAAGACTGGCCTGAACCCGAGCCGCCCGGCGAGGGGGAGGTGCTGGTGGCGGTCGAGGTCGCCGGCCTCAACCCGAGCGACACCAAGATCCGCGCCCGGGGCGGGCCCGGCGCACCAGGCGGCAAGGAGCCGCCGTACGTCGCGGGGCGAGAAGCGGCGGGCACCATCATCGACTGCGGCCCGGGCGTGAACGGACTGAGGCCGGGAGACCCAGTCTTCGCCTTCTTCGGCTGGTTCGCCCGTCCGGGCGGTCACGCCGAGCAACTGGTCGTCCCCGCCTCGATGGTCACCCGCCGCCCGGCCGCCGTGCCCGTGGCCGAATCGGCCGCGGTCCCGCTCGCCGGACTAACCGCGCTCCAGGCGCTCCGGGTCCTCGACGTGCCACCGGGCGAGCGACTCTTGGTGACCGCGGGAGCGGGCGGGGTGGGCCACTTCGCCGTCCAGCTCGGCGCCCTTCGCGGGCTGGAGGTTGTCGCGACGGCTGGACCGGACAACCACCAGTTCGTCCGGGGCCTCGGCGCGTCGGAGGTGATCGACTACCACGCCCCCGACGCAACGGGCCGGGTGGCCGGGATCAGCTACCTGCTCGACGCGGTAGGGGGTGACAACATCGCCGCCTACCAGGGCGTCCTGGCCGAGGCGGCCCGGGTTGTGGCGGTCGCCGGGCTGCCCTCGGTGATCCGGGCCGACGTCGCCGCCACGGCCATCAGGTGTCGGCCGAGCGGCGAGGAACTGGCCGAATTGGCCGACCTGCTGGCCGACGGTGTCCTGTCCGCCACGGTGCAGGAGGTCTTCCCCTTGGCGCGTGCGGCTGAAGCCCACGTTCTCCTCGAGGGCGGTCACGTACGGGGCAAGCTCGTGATCCAGATCGGAGCCCGCTGATCCGATGCGGGATGCCCGGCGCCCACAGCCAACGGCGACCACCGCGGGCCGGAAGGGCGCCACGATCCCGGTGCCGACGCGCGCCCGACTGCCGGATGCAGGAGCTCCTCACGAGCGACTGATCGCAGCCTGGAGTCGTGGTGCCGAAGCCACGACGGAGGAATCCCTGCTGACTGTGGCGAATCTGGCAGAAGGTGGGCAAGGGACGGGCGGGAGACAGGGGGCGCAGGGTCCTCATAGCGATCGCGGCCGCCGGGATCTCGGCGTGGCCCATCGCGGCGGCGGGCGCGGTCGGGCCGGTCACCGGCGACATCACCCCGCCGTCGCTCCAGTCGCTCGCCCTGTCTCCCACGACCGTCGACGACAGCGCCTCGGGTGCGTGGTTGTACTTCACCGCCCACATCACCGATGACTACTCAGGGGTCGACCAGGGTCGTTCGGGGGCAACGATCTACTCGCCCGGTGGCGGTGCTTACGGCTGTGCCAACTGCAGCTTCCTGCTGCAGTCCGGAACAGACACCGACGGGGTGTTTCAGGCCAAGGCCTACGTGCCCCAGGGGGCAACGCCCGGCACGTGGGGCGTGTCTCTGAGCCTGTACGACAAGGCGGGCAACGTGAAGAACTGGACGACCTCCGACCTTGAGGCGGCCGGCTACCCCCACCAGTTCACGGTCACCAACAGCTCGGGCGATGCCACCCCTCCCAAGCTCGCAGGAGTGCAGATCATCACTCAGACGGTCGATGTGAGCAGCGGTGACAGCGTCTTCGACGTGCAGCTCCACGCCACCGACGACAAGTCGGGAGTGTCCATGGCCATCACCTACCTCGTCGATCCCAAGCAGACCAACGGGGGCGCATTCCCCCAGAGCCCGTATGGCAACGGCACGCTGGTTTCCGGCACCGTGACGGACGGCTGGTGGGACTACAAGGTGGTCATCCCCCAGCACACCCACGCCGGGACGTGGAGCCTCGGGGTGCGCCTGGACGACGCCGCCGGCAACTACGTCGACTTCTCGCCCACCACGGTTGCCCAGGACGGCTATCCGGACACCTTCTCCGTCAACTCCCCCAATCCCGACAATGACCCGCCACAGCTGGTCTCCTTTTCGATTACCCCGCCCGAGGTCGACGTCCACGACAGCGATCAGACGGTGACGGTGCAGGCCCACATCACCGACAACATGACCGGCGTGGTGGCAAACACCATCGATACATCTCTCCAGTCGCCGATCAGACACCAGGACGACAGGCCCATGAGGTCCTTCCAGCTGATGAGCGGCAGCACCAACGACGGGGTTTTCCAAGCCACCATCACCATCCCCAAGGCGAGCGAGACGGGGGCCTGGCCGATCGGGGTCGGCATGAACGACCGCGTCGCGAATTTGGCGATGTACGGGCTCTGGGGGTCCTCTCTGGCCACCGTCGGAGCCCTGCCCTACGAGGTCGTCTACAACATCCCTCTGCCGCCTTTCGATCTTCGGGTGAATCCCGGCGACACCACGGCCCTGATCCAGTGGCAGCCTGGCGACGACCAGGGTGCGCGCATCACGCAGTACACCGTGACCGAGTCGCCTCAGGGCCTCACCGCGAGCGTGGACGGATCCAAGAACTCGTTGCTGATGGGCGGCCTGCAGAACGGGGTGCAGCACAGCTTCGTCATCACCGCCACCAACAAGGCCGGTCCGTCGGCTCCGTCGCCGTCCGCCAGCGGTACCCCTCAGGCGGGACTGCCGCCGCCCCAGCCACAGATGCAGCCCTCGCCGGGCGGCTCGGCCGGCCCCGCCGGTGCGACGACGACGGCATCCGGGCAGCCATCTGCGGGGGCCGGCTACTGGTTCGTGGCGGCCGACGGCGGAATCTTCTCCTTCGGCGACGCCGCCTTCTTCGGTTCCACCGGGGCGCAGCGTTTGAACCAGCCCATCGTGGCCGTGGCGCCGACGCCGGACAGGCAGGGTTACTGGCTCGTCGGCTCTGACGGGGGCGTCTCTTCCTTCGGCGACGCCGCCTTCTTCGGTTCCACCGGGGCGCAGCGTTTGAACCAGCCCATCGTGGGCATGGCGCCGACGCCGTCAGGCCACGGTTACTGGCTTCTCGCCCGGGACGGCGGCATCTTCTCGTTCGGCGACGCCGCCTTCTTCGGTTCCACCGGGGCGCAGCGTTTGAACCAGCCCATCGTGGGCATGGCGCCGACGCCGTCAGGCCACGGTTACTGGTTCGTCGCCGCCGACGGGGGGATCTTCGCCTTCGGCGACGCCCGCTTCTTCGGCTCCATGGGCGCGGTCCACCTCAACCAGCCAATCGTGGGCATGGCCAGGACGCCGGATGGCGCTGGCTACTGGCTGGTCGCCGCCGACGGGGGGATCTTCTCGTTCGGAGATGCGGGGTTCTACGGGTCGACCGGATCGATCCGCCTCAACCGGCCGATCTCCGGAATGGCCGCGTAGGGCTGGCTGACCCGGGGCGACCGCACGGCCTCCTAGTCCAGACTCAAGGTGTCCAGGCGCTCGCGTAGCTTCGCCATGCCCCGCGCGTTGTGCGTCTTGACGGTGTTCTCGGATAGGTCGAGCGCCTCAGCCACCTCCGCTTCGGAGAAGCCACCGAGGTGCCGAAGCACTATTACGTCGCGCTGGCGTCGGGGCAATGCCCGAAGGGCCTGCGCCAGCGCGAGGCGGGTGGCAACCGGGTCGGACGGATCCGACGTCGGAGAGACCGGCAGCCAGCGGGGCCGACGGCGGGCCGCGTCGATGGCCTGGTTGACCGTGACCCGGAGGATCCAGGCGTCGCGGTACGGAAGGGCGCTCACCCGCCGCCAGGCCACGTAGGCCCGGGCGAAGGCCTCGGCCGCCGCGTCCTCGGCCGCGGCTCGCTCGCCCAGAATCCGTTGGGCGGCGGCGATGGCGGTGGGAAGGAGGTCGCGGAACACCGCTTCGAAGTCGTCGTCGCCTGCCTGGCGCTCGCTCACGTGATCCTCCGCCGGCGACGATATGGGTGCCCATACCCCCGATCGGGGGATGGAGGGGGCTGCTTGGAGGGCGGTGGGCGGGGTCACGACCTCGGGCCACCGATCACCCGAAGGCCGCGTCCGTCGGCGATCCATAGAGCGCCCCGGGGTCCGAAGGCCACGCCCGCGGGGCGGTCGAGGGCCGCCTCGCTGGCCAGGCCGCCGTCACCTGATCTACCGCAGACGCCACGCCCTTCCGCCTGGCGTCCGGCGACGAGGGAGATGGTCCCGTCGGCGTCGATCCGTTGCACCTGGCAGCGACCCATGTCGGCTACCACCACCTCGCCGTGAGCCCCGAAGGCGATGCCGCTCGAACCGGTGCCGGTCTGCCCGACCCCCTGCGGAGGACGGAGTTGCCGTGCATGGCCATCGGCGCCGATGAGCGTGAGCGCGCCTGAGGCACCGTCGGCCACCGCCAGGGCGCCGTCGGATCTCAAGGCCAGCGCCGCCGGGTGTCCCAGCCCGGAGGCAACCGTGGTGATGGTGCCGGCCGGGTCGACGCGACGGATGGCGCCGTTGCCCGTGTCGGCGATCCAGAGAGACCCATGGCCGTCGGTGGCCACCCCGGCGGGCCGGTTGAGGAGGGCCGAGAGGCCGGGGCCGCCGTCGCCCCCGCTGCCGCAGATGGTCCCCCCGGCCACCGGGGCCGGGGCCTGGCCCGGCACCACCCGGAAGACGCGACAGCGCCCGGCGTCGGCGACAAAGGCGGTGCCGTCGGGCTCGACCGCCAGACCCAGGGCGCCCAGGAAGCCGCCCGGGCAGGGGCTGCCCAGCGAGCTGCAGCTGGGATCGGCGAGCACGAACCCGCTGGCGAGCTCCTCGAGCGCTCCACCGGCCGAGGTGCGGAACAGGCTGTTGCCCCCGTCGGCCAGGAGCCACACGGTGCCGTCGGGCTGGGTCGCCACCGCCGTGGCCGGGCCCGGTTCGGCCGCGTCGAGGGGGGCGGGGAAGGCGCCCGTCGTCGTGTTGGTGCCGGCGACGGTGGTGATCGCCCCGCCCAGCTTGATGGCGCGCACCACGAATCCACCCACGTAGATGGGCCCCGCTGGCGAGGTGGCCAGGGCCGCGCCGGCGAGGTGAGCGCGGGTCGCGGATCCGTTGTCTCCGGCGTAGGAGGGCGTGGCGTCGGCGCACTGGCCGGCGACGGTGGCGACGGTGCCCGCGGGGTCGACCCGACGCACGCAGGGCCCGACGGCGATGTCGAGCCCTCCGCCGGTGTCCACTCCGATGCCCTGGGGCCCTCCCAGCGCCGCCGATGTGGCCGGACCGCCGTCGCCGTCCTGGCCCACTCGGCCGTCCCCGGCCACGGTGGTGATGGTGGCGGTGGCGTGGTCGAGGCGGCGCACCCGGTTCTCGGGAGGATCGGAGATGAACAGGTCCCCCTGGCCGCCGAAGGTCAGAGCCGCGGGAGCGTGCAGTTGCGCGGAGGTGGCGGGACCGCCGTCGCCGGCCGAGCCGGGCCCGTTGCCGCCGGCCACGGTGACGAGCCGCCCGTCGGTGGCCACCCGACGGACGCGGTCCCCATCGCTGAAGTACAGGTTGCCGTCGGCGTCGGCGGCCAGGCCCCCCACGGCCCCGAGGGTGCTCTGGGCGGCGGGCGTCCCGTCCGGGCTGTCCTGGGGTTGGGGCTGGTCGAGGTCGGCCCGGCTGGGGACCCCCCCCGCCACCGTGGTGATGCGGCCGGCGGCGTCGATCCGCCGGATCCGCCGGGCCTCGGCGACGTACACAATCCCGCCCGGAGCGGCCGCCACAGCGTTGGGGGAAAGCGGCGAGGCGGTGGCGGGCCCGCCGTCGCCCGGTGCGGGACCATCCGGGCGGACGGCGCTGAGCTGGCCGTTCCCGGCGGTGACCCTCTCGGTGCCCGTGCGCAGGTCCAGGGCGCGCAGGACCCCCACGGCCCGGTCGGCCACGTAGAGGGTGGTCCCGGAGACCACCAGACCGGCCGCCTCCTGGCCAACCGCCCGTCCGGAGCCCCTCCCTATCCCGTCGCTGACTGTCGCTATCACGCCGGGCGCCAGGGCGGGCACGGCCGGGGCAGCCGGTCTGGGCAGTCCCGCGGTCCCCCCTCTCTTGGTGGTCGCGCTGGCGCTGACGGGCGCCGGGAGGTGGCCGGGCTCGGCCGCCACCACCCGCTCCGAGGGTGACGGCGCAGGCTGGCCCGCCACCTGCAGACCCGTGTGGGGCTTGCTGCTGCGGGACACCTCGGCGACGGTGGCGGCGCCGACGCTGAGCACGACTGCCACGGCGAGCGCCGCCTGCAACCGACGCCTCCGGCGGTAGGTGGCGGCGCGGGCGTACACGAGCTCGAGCAGCTCGTCGGGGCTTCGACCAGGCACTCCAAAGTCGTTCAACGGCGCAGTCCTCCTTCGCCCTTCTCAACGTTCGGCGCGTGCCGCAGGGGTGACAGCTTCGGAAGGGTCGGGGGCCGCTGCGAGCGGAGCTTCGGTGTGGATGTGTCAAGCCCACCCGCGACTACGGCCGGCAGCTAACCCGACCGATCTTGCTACCGCCCGTATCGGTGAACCACACGGCGCCATCCGGTCCCGCTGCGATGCCGCCCGGGTAGCTGGAGAAGGAGGGAGAAAGAGCGGGAAGCTCGGTGATCTGTCCAGTCGTCGTCATCCGGCCGATGGCTGCTCGTTCGGTGAACCACAGCGCGCCGTCGGACCCGGCGGTGATGCCCTCAGGCCACACCTGGGTCCCCGGCCCGATGGGAAACTCGCTGACTGCCCCTGTGGTGCTCATGCGGCCCAGGGCGTTGGGGTTCTTGTCGAGGTCGGAGGAACGCGAGGGAATGGGGAACCACATCGCGCCGTCGTGGCCGGCCACCACCCCGTTGATGACGGGCCCGCCGAAGTCGCCCTGCGTCGAGGGCAGGGGGAACTGGCTCAGCTTGCCGGTCCTGACGTCGAAGCGGCCCATCTGGCCGTGCAACCCCTCGGTGAACCACATGCCGCCATCCGAACCCGCCGCCACGCCAGAGACACCGGCGTACCCGAGCGGGGGCTCGAGCTCGGTGACGGTGCCCGCGGTGGTGGCGCGGCCCACCCGGTTCTGTCCGATCTTGGCCTCCGTGAACCACAGTGCCCCGTCCGCCCCGGCGGCTATGCCCGATGGGTTGCTGTCCCGGGTGGGCGTGGGGAACTCGGTGATCACCCCCGCGGTGGTGATGCGCCCGATGCTGTTCGTGCCTGCGTCGGTGAACCAGAGCGCCCGGTCGGGCCCGGCCACCAACTGGATCGGGTTGGCCTCCACTGGCAACGCGAAGCTGGTGACGTCACCGGACGTCGCGATTCGGCCGATGGCGGGCGCCGATTTCTTGGTCGAGAGGACCGTGAACCAAACGGCCCCATCCGGCCCGGTCGTGATGCCGGCTGGAGAGCTGTCGGGCGCCGGCAGCGGAAACTCGCTCTGCGTCCCGGTGGCCGCACAGCGATCGGCGGTTGGCAAGCTTGTGGTGGTGCTCGATGGGCCGGATGAGGGCAAGCGGGAAGGGACGGCAGCGGGCGCCGCCCGCGGTCGGGACGCTGTCGTGGTCGTGGCCGGCAGGGCGTCCAGCGTGGTCTCGGAGGAGA
>VAXP01000027.1:9829-12018 GCA_005884125.1 Actinomycetota bacterium
CTGGGGTGCCGGTGGCGGGTCACGAGCGGCGACATGGCGGCCACGAGCGTGAGCGCAGCCAGCAGCGCCCCCCACGTCACGTACCGCCGCCGCCGCACGTTGTGGGTGGGTTCAGCGGTAGTGAGTGCGGCGTCGTCTTCGCTGGTGGGAGCCATATCCCTCCAACGCCCGAGATGCTCGACGAGGGTGACAGACCCGTGCCGCACCCATTCGGCGGGAGCCGGGACGCGGCCGGCTGCGAGTGGTCCGCGCCCAGCCTCAGCAACTCGGATCGTCCCGAACACCGCCAGCTGTATCGGCTATGGCGTCCTCGACCGAAGGCTCGATGCGGGGCGCTCGGCCGGCTTCGTGGGCTAGCCGTGCTAGCTCACGCCGCGCTTGCGGCGACGATGGGGGCTGCGAGACGGACGCCTCGGAGTGACCCGCACCAGCGGGCGTCGTCCATCGCGGCGATCTCACCGTTCGAGGTGGCGAGCAGCAAGCCGCGGCCGATGCCCGCGCTGGCGGTGACAGGCGCAGGGAGCCCGGGACTGGCGGCGCTGCCTGGGAAGCGAGCGTCGCCGAAGGTGAACGTGCCTCCGTCGGCCGCGGCCAGGATGTAGCCGGACCCGGTCGTGCTGGCGGCCACGCCGATGATCGCCCGGTTGAGGTGCAGGTTGCCGGTGGATCCGTGGAAGGCCGCGTCGCCGAAGCTGAAGACGCCCCCGTCGGCGGCGACCAGCCAGTAGCCGCGATGGCCTGGGGTGCTGCCCATGCCCACGACGGGCCGGTTTAGGCCCATGCCACCCGTCGAGCCGTGAAAGCCGGCGGTGCCGAAGCTGAATACGCCACCGTCGCGGCCGACCAGCCAGTAGCCGTCAGGGCAGGGCACCGGGCCACTCGCCTTCGCCCACGCCGAGCCGCCTTCGGTCGGGTAGATGTCGTGGGTGGCGCCGGTCGAAGGGTCTGTCCAGCTCAGGGCAGGAAAGTCCAACGCCTGCCCGTAGACCACAGCGAGATTCCGGCTGTCCGGTGACCAGCCGACGACACCCCCGAGGGGGTCGCTTCCCACGTCGCGCAACCCGGACCCGTCAGGATGCACCACGCTCACGGTCCCGCCGGCTCGGGTGAAGGCGATCACCGTACCGTCGGGCGACCACCTCGCCCCGCCGCTATTCGGGTATACGTCCAAAGCGGCGATGGCGACCGGCGCGGCGTCGGGTCGGGCGTCGCTCACCAGCAACTGATTGTTCAGTTGGTACACGAGTCGTTGGCCGTCGGGCGACCAGTCTGGGCTTGAGCCGGGGCCGATCGTCGTCTGATTGGAACCGTCGGCGCCGATTACGGCGATCGTCGGGTTCGGCCGTGAGTTCGGGTTCGGGACGGTCACGTCGAAGACGATCCGCTCCCCATCGGGCGACCACCGCGGCCCCGTGCCGTACACGGCGCGCCGTCCCAAGGGCGCGTCACCGCTTCCGTCGGCGTTGGCCACCCGCAACGTCTCCGTCAGAACGAGCTGGTTGCCGGCGTCCTGGGCGTCGTGCAAGTTCACGTAGACGATCCGCGCCCCATCCGCGGTCTGGTCGGCAGCGACAGGCTCATCGTGCTGACCCGCTGCCGCCAACACGACACGGCGACCTGACCCGTCCGCGTTCACGGCCTCCAGGTCACGGTTGCCGCCGAAGAGGATCGGCACACCGGCCGGCGCCCGAGCCGCCCCCACGCCACCCTGTGCCCGCGCCGACAGAGGCGACGCCCACCCCGCCGTGAGCACCACCAGAGCCGCGAGGCCGGAGTACACCGCACCCCGCCGCCCACGCGAACAGTCGATCGCGCCCGCTTCGACGTCGGTCGCCGGCACGGCCGCGACGCGTGTGGCTACCCCCCACCAGCCTTCGAACCGCCTCATCAGATCCTCCCCGGGAGCCGTCCTGCGCTTACCCGGTGACAACGTTCAAGATGCCGAGAAGGGGTGACAACCATCGCCAGCGCCGGACAGACTGGGCCAACAGCCCACCGCCGGCCCGCAGGCGGTCAGCCCCCGCGGGGCCGAAGCCCGACGACGGCGTCGTCTTCACCGGTCCTCACGGTGGACCCTGCGGCGGGCCACCTTCTACACCGATTGGAACGAGGCCCGCAGGCGACTCGGCGCCGACGGCGTGACCATCCATGACCTCTGCCATGTCGGGGCCACGCTCTCCGCGTGGGGC
>VAXP01000028.1 GCA_005884125.1 Actinomycetota bacterium
CGCGGGCAAGGGTCACAACGGCGACGACGGCCGGGTGGCGGCCGGCCGCCTCCGCCGCCGGGGGGTGCGGGTCACCGTCGTCGAGGCGGCCGAAGCCGAGGGCCAGCGCCTGGCACCCTGCGACCTGGTGGTCGACGCCGCCTACGGCACCGGCTTCCGCGGTCACTACCGGGCCCCCGTGGCCCCCCCGGGGGCGAGCGTGCTGTCGGTCGACGTCCCTTCCGGCGTCAACGGGGACACAGGTGAGGCCGACGACGACGCCGTGCGGGCCGATGCCACCGTCACCTTCGCCGCCCTCAAGCCCGGACTTCTGCTGGGCCAGGGCCGGGAGCGGTCGGGGACGGTGGAGGTGGTGGACATCGGACTGGACGTGGGCGGGGCCCGCGCCCACCTGGTTGAGGACGCCGACGTGGCCGGGGCGCTGCGCCCTCGCCCCCGGGAGGCCCACAAGTGGCAGACGGCGGTCTACGTGGCCGCCGGCTCGCCCGGGATGAGGGGCGCGGCCCAGCTGTGCTCGCGGGCCGCCATGCGAGCCGGGGCGGGCATGGTCCGCCTGGGGGTGCCCGGCGCCGGTCCGTCCGACCTGCCCGCCTCGGAGGTGGTGGCCCGGGTCCTACCCGCGGCGGGCTGGGCCGAGGAGGTCCTCTCCGAGCTGGAGCGCTTCCGGGCGCTGGTGGTCGGGCCCGGCCTGGGCCGGAGCGACGAGGCCAGAGCCGCCGTGCGCCGCCTGGTCGCCGAGGCGCCCGTGCCCGTGGTCGTCGACGCCGACGGGCTCACCCTGCTCGGGTCGGCGGGCGAGGTGAAGGCGCTGGCTGGAGGGCGCACGGCGCCCCTCGTGCTGACGCCCCACGACGGGGAGTTCGGCCGCCTCGCCGGGCAGGCCCCGGGGGCCGATCGCCTGGGCGCGGCTCGGGCCCTGGCCCAGGCCGCGGCCGCGGTCGTGCTGCTCAAGGGATCGACCACGGTGGTGGCCCCGCCCGGCGGCCAGGCCCTGCTCTGCGCCTCCGGTTCGGCCCGCCTGGCCACGGCGGGGACGGGCGACGTCCTCTCCGGGGTCATCGCCGCCTTCTTGGCCCAGGGTCTGGAGGCTCGGGTGGCCGCGGCCCTGGCCGCCCACGCCCACGGCGCCGCCGCCGGTCTGGGTCCGGAGCGGGGCTTGGTCGCCGGCGACCTGCTCGACCTGCTGCCCCGGTGGCTCTCCGGCCTGGCTGGGGGCGTCGGTGGTTGATGCGGCCCCGGTCGACCCCGCCCGCCGGCGGGGCTGGGCCGAGGTCGACCTCGGCGCCCTGCGCCACAACGCCGCCCTGCTGGCCCGCACCGTCGCCCCGGCCCAGCTCTGCGCGGTGGTCAAGGCCAACGGCTACGGCCACGGATCGGTGGCCGTGGCCCGGGCCGCCCTGGCGGGAGGAGCGCGGTGGCTGGCCGTCGCCGTGGTGGAGGAGGGAGCCGAGCTGCGCGACGCCGGCGTCGACGCCCCCGTGCTCCTTCTCTCCGAGCCGCCCGCGGGGGCCATGGACGAGGCCGTGGCCCTGGGCCTCACCCCCACCCTCTACACGGCCGAAGGAGTCGAGGCCGCGTCGCTGGCCGCGGCCAGGCGCGAGACGCGCACCGCGGTCCACGTGAAGGTGGACACCGGGATGCACCGGGTGGGCGCCGACCCCGACGGGGCGGTGGCGCTCGCTCTCGCTGTGCACGGCTCGGCCCGGCTCAGCCTCGGGGGCTTCTGGACCCACCTGGCCGTGGCCGACGAGCCCGCGCACGACTTCACGGCCGAGCAGCTCCGGCGCTTCGACGCAGTGCTCGGGCGCCTGGAGGCGGAGGGCATCGAGCCCGGCCTGGTGCACGCGGCCAACTCGGCCGGGGCCCTGGCCCATCCCGCCTCACGCCACGGTCTCGTGCGCTGCGGGATCGCTCTGTACGGCCACGTCCCCAGCGCCGAGCTGGCCGGCCTGGGCCCGGTGGCCGAGCTGCGCCCGTCGCTGACGCTCAAGGCGCGCGTGGCCCTGGTGCGCGAGCTGGACGCGGGCGAGCGCGTCTCCTACGGGCTGCGCCACCGCCTCGAGCGGAGGGGCACCGTCGCCACCGTCCCCCTGGGCTACGCCGACGGGGTGACCAGGCGGCTGTGGGCCCAGGGGGCCGAGGTGCTGGTGGGTGGGCGCCGCTGCCCGATGGCGGGCTTGGTCACCATGGACCAGCTCATGGTCGACTGCGGGCCGGGGGCGGCGGCGGCGCCCGGCGACGAGGTGGTTCTCATCGGCAGGCAGGGGAACGAGGAGGTCAGGGCGGAGGAGTGGGCGGCCAGGCTGGACACCATCACCTACGAGGTGCTCTGCGCCATCGGACCCCGTGTACCGCGCGTCTATGTCGGGGAGGGCGACGCGCACGGCTCCCCCGCCGACGCAACCGACTCCCACCCGTCGGTCGCCGCGGGCGCGGCCCGGCCCCGCTGATCGGACACCAACTCGGCCGGCCGGCGCCGCGGTTTCGACCGGTAGCATCTCGCCGTGGGCACGCTGGCCGAGCTGGAGGCGGAGGCGTCGTCCTGCACCCGCTGCGCCCTGGCCGCGGGGCGCACCACCGTCGTGTTCGGGGTGGGTGATCCCGACGCCGACCTCATGCTCGTGGGCGAGGGTCCGGGCCGGGACGAGGACCTCCAGGGCGAGCCCTTTGTGGGCCGCTCCGGTCAGCTGCTCGACCGCCTGCTGGCCGAGGAGCTGGGCATGCCGCGGTCCCGGTGCTACATCGCCAACGTGGTGAAGTGCCGCCCTCCCGCCAACCGCGACCCCCTGCCCCAGGAGATCGCCGCCTGCCGGCCCTACCTGGAGGGCCAGCTGGCCCACATCCGGCCCCGGGTCGTGCTCACCCTGGGCAACTTCTCCAGCAGGCTCCTCCTCCAGCGGGCCGAGGGCATCACCCGGCTGCGGGGGCGCACCTACCCCTTCCGCGGCGGTGTGCTCATACCCACCTTCCACCCCGCGGCCGCCCTGCGGGGCGGCGGCCAGGTCCTGGCCGGGATGAGGGCCGACTTCGTGCGGGCCAAGCTGACCCTGGCCGGTGCTTCGGGGGCCAAGGTCGGCGCCGAGGCCGCCGGGTGATCACGGCCCGCACCAAGTCGCCCGACGACACCCGGGAGCTGGCCGGGGCCATGGCCGGCCTGGCCCGGGCCGGCGACGTCGTGCTCCTCGCCGGCGAGCTCGGTGCGGGCAAGACCGTCTTCGCCCAGGGCTTCGGGCGGGCCCTGGGGATCGAGGAGCCCATCACCAGCCCCAGCTTCACGCTCGTGCGCATCTACCCAGGGCGGGTGCGGCTCGTCCACGCCGACGTCTACCGCCTCGACCACCTCCAGGAGGTCGTCGACCTGGCCCTGCCCGAGCTCGTCGACGAGGGCGCCGTGGCCGTGGTCGAGTGGGGCGACGTGGCCGCCCCGGCCCTGCCCGCCGACTACCTCGAGGTGCGCCTGGAGTGGTCCGAGGCCGAGGACGAGCGCCGGGTCAGCGTGGGGGCCGTGGGCCCGGCCTGGTCGGCCCGCCAGGGCGCGCTGGCGGCCGCCCTGGGGCGATGGGGCAGGGACGCCGGGCCGTGATCGTTCTGGGCATAGAGACGGCCACCGTGCAGGTGGGCTGCGCCGTGGGCGGGGTGGAGGGAGTGCTGGCCGAGTTCCACGCGGCCCGGGGACGGCGCCACGCCGAGACGTTGGTTCCCGCCATCCAGTTCGTGTGCCAGGAGGCGAGCATCGAGCTGCGGGAGGTGAGCGCCGTCGCCGTCGACATCGGTCCCGGTCTGTTCACCGGCCTGCGCGTCGGCATCGCCACGGCCAAGGCACTGGCCCAGGCCCTGCGGGTGCCCATGATCGGCCTGTCGAGCCTGGACCTGCTCGCCTTCGCCGTGCGCTACACGGGTCGCACCGTGGTGGCCGCCATCGACGCCCGCCGGGGCGAGGTCTACGCCGCCACCTACCGCCCGGTGCCGGGCGGGCTACAGCGGGTCTCGGACTACCAGCTGTGGAAGCCGAGGGATCTGGTGCTCGAGCTGGTGGCCCTGGGCACGGAGTGCCTGGTCGTAGGGGACGGGGTCCTCCGTCACCGGGCCCTCTTCGACGGTGACAGCCGCATCACGGTGGGGACGGTGGGCTACGCCTATCCGTCGGCCAGCGCCCTGGTGGAGCTGGCCCACCCCCGTGCCATCCGGGAGGAGTTCGTGCAGCCCTCTGAGCTCACCCCGCTCTACCTGCGCCAGGCCGACGCGGAGATGGCCTGGCGCAAGCGGAGGGAAGGGATGGGCGCCCCCGCGGGATGGACGGGATCGGTGGGCGGGCGGCGCAACGGCGGCGACGGCGACGGCGGGGTCGCCGTGGCCGAGGGCGGGGGTTGAGGCCGGTGGCCGCCCGCGTCCCCCGCGACGACGGCGAGCCCGAGGGCGAGGTGCTGAGGGCCGACGAGCAGCTCGTGGTGCAGCTCGTGCCCATGCGCAGGCGCCACCTGCGGGCCGTGCTGCGCATCGAGGCCCAGGTCTACCCTCGCCCCTGGTCGCTCAGCCTGTTCATGAGCGAGCTGGCCCTGCGGGCCACGCGCGCCTACTACGTGGCCCGCGTGCGGGGCGGGGTGGTCGGCTACTGCGGCCTCATGCTCAGCGGCGACGACGGCCACGTCACCACGATCGCGGTGGACCCGGTGTGGCACCGCCACGGTGTCGGCACGCGCCTGCTGCTCAACATTGCCCGGGTGGCGGCGAACAAGGGGGCGCGGAACCTGACGTTGGAGGTACGGGTCAGCAACAAGCCGGCCCAGGCCCTCTACTACCGCTTCGGGTTCCATCCCGCCGGGATCCGCAAGAACTACTACGTGGAGACCAACGAGGACGCGCTGGTGATGTGGGCCAAGGACATAGACACCGACGCCTACGAGCGCAGGCTGGCCGGCATCGAGTCGACCCTGTCGGGCTCCACCATCTTCGACGAGCCTAGGTCGTGACGGCGGCGAGCCACTCCAGCAAGGCCGGCGCGGCCCTGGCCGAGGGCGGGTGGGAGGTGCCCTCGCCCTGCCGGGTGCTGGGCATCGAGACCTCGTGCGACGAGACGGCCGCGGCCGTGGTGGTCGACGGTCGCGACGTGCTGTCCTCGGTGGTCAGCAGCCAGACCGACCTGCACTCCCGCTTCGGCGGGGTGGTGCCCGAGGTCGCCAGCCGGGCCCACGTCGAGCTGCTCACCCCGGTCGTGGCCGAGGCCCTGGTGGAGGCGGGCGTCGACGGCAGCAACGTGGGGGCGGTGGCGGCCACCTCCGGGCCCGGCCTCATCGGCTCCCTGCTGGTGGGGCTCTCCGCGGCCAAGGCCCTGGCCCTGGTCTGGGACGTGCCCTTCGTCGCCGTGAACCACCTGGAGGCCCACCTCTACGGCGCCTTCCTGGAGGATCCCGCCCTGGAGCTGCCCCTGGTCGTCATGCTCGTCTCCGGGGGCCACACCATGCTCGTGGCCATGGAGGGCCACGGCCGCTACCGGCTGCTGGGCCAGACCATCGACGACGCCGCCGGGGAGGCCTTCGACAAGGTGGCCAGGTTCCTGGGCCTGGACTACCCCGGGGGGCCGGCCATCGACGCCCTGGCCGTCGAGGGCGACCCCAAGGCGGCGGACTTCCCCCGCTCCATGCTGGCCGAGGGCTACGACTTCTCCTTCTCGGGCCTCAAGACCGCGGTCATCACCCACGTGCGCAAGCACCCCGACCAGGCCGTGGCCGATGTGGCCGCCTCCTTCCAGGAGGCGGTGGTCGATGTGCTCGTGGCCAAGGCCCGCCGGGCGGCCCGGGACGTCGGCGCCCGGGGGCTGTGCCTGGCCGGGGGGGTGGCGGCCAACTCCCGGCTCCGGGAACGGGCCCTGGACGCCTGCATCGAGGACGGCCTGCAGGCCTTCGTGCCCAACCCGGCCATGTGCACCGACAACGCGGCCATGGTCGCCGCCGCGGGCTGGTGGCGCCTGCGGGCCGACGGTCCCAGCTCCCTGGGCACGGGCGCCGACCCCAACCTGCGCCTGCCCCTGCTGGGCTAGGGGCCGTTTGCCCGGTCCCCGGGCTCGGGGCTATCGTTAGCACTCGCAAGGTGTGAGTGCTAAAAGCCACTGCCATAGGAGGGCGGCTCCCGATGAACCTGCAGCCACTCGAGGATCGCATCGTCGTGCGTCCGAACGAGTCAGAAGAGACCACGGCCTCCGGCCTGGTCATCCCCGACACCGCCAAGGAGAAGCCCCAGCAGGGCGAGGTCCTGGCCGTGGGCCCGGGCCGGCGGTCCGAGGACACGGGGAACGTCATCCCCCTGGACGTGAAGGTGGGTGACACAGTCGTGTACTCCAAGTACGGGGGCACCGAGATCACCATCGAGGGCGAGGACCTGCTCATCCTGAGCGGGCGCGACGTGCTGGCCAAGGTGGGGAAGAAGAAGTAATGGCCAAGGCGCTCAAGTTCGACGAGGAGGCCCGCAGGGGGCTCGAGGCCGGCGTCAACAAGCTGGCCGACGCCGTGCGGGTGACGCTCGGGCCCAAGGGCCGCAACGTGGTGCTGGAGAAGAAGTTCGGCGCGCCCACCATCACCAACGACGGCGTGACCATCGCTCGCGAGGTGGAGCTGGAGGACCACTTCGAGAACATGGGGGCCCAGCTGGTCAAGGAGGTCGCCACCAAGACCAACGACGTGGCCGGCGACGGCACCACGACCGCGACCGTGCTGGCCCAGGCCATGATCCGTGAGGGGCTCCGCAACGTGGCCGCGGGCGCCAACCCCATGGCCCTCCAGAAGGGCATGGACCGGGCGGTGAAGGCGGTGGTCGAGTCCATCAAGGACCAGTCCCGGGAGATCGACAACCGCAGCGAGATCGCCCAGGTGGCGGCCATATCCGCGGGCGACGCCGCCATCGGCGAGATCCTGGCCGACGCCATCGACCGGGTGGGCAAGGACGGCACGGTGACGGTTGAGGAGTCGAACACCTTCGGTATGGAGCTCGACTTCACCGAGGGCATGCAGTTCGACAAGGGCTACCTGTCGCCCTACTTCGTCACCGACCCCGAGCGCCAGGAGTCGGTGCTGGAGGAGCCCAACATCCTCATCGCCAACCAGAAGATCAGCGCCGTGCACGACCTCGTCCCCGTGCTGGAGAAGGTCATGCAGACGGGCAAGCCCCTGCTGATCATCGCCGAGGACGTGGAGGGCGAAGCCCTGGCCACCCTCGTCGTCAACAAGATCCGGGGCACGTTCCTGTCCGTGGCGGTCAAGGCCCCGGGCTTCGGGGAGCGCCGCAAGGCCATGCTCCAGGACATCGCCATCCTCACCGGCGGCCAGGTCATCTCCGAGGAGGTCGGCCTCAAGCTGGAGAACACCACCCTCGACCTCATGGGCCGGGCCCGCCGGATCGTCGTCAACAAGGACGACACGACCATCATCGAGGGCGCAGGCTCGCCCGCGGAGGTCAAGGGCCGCATCGCCCAGATCAAGCGGGAGATCGAGGAGACGGACTCGGACTGGGACCGAGAGAAGCTCCAGGAGCGGCTGGCCAAGCTGGCCGGCGGCGTGGCCGTGGTGCGGGTCGGCGCGGCGACGGAGATCGAGCTCAAGGAGAAGAAGCACCGCATCGAGGACGCCCTGTCGGCCACCAGGGCGGCCATCGAGGAGGGCATCGTCGCCGGCGGTGGGACGGCCCTGCTGCGCAGCCGCAGCGCCATCGACGACGTCGTGGCCAAGTCCCAGGGCGACCTGGCCACCGGCGCCCTGATCGTGCGCAAGGCCCTGGAGGAGCCGCTCAAGTGGATCGCCACCAACGCCGGGCTGGAGGGCTCGGTGGTGGTGGAGCACGTCGACCGGGAGACGGGCTCGACCGGCCTCAACGCCCTGACCGGAGAGCTGGAGGACCTGGTCAAGGCCGGGGTGATCGACCCGGCCAAGGTCACCCGATCCGCCCTCCAGAACGCGGCCTCGGTGGCCGGCCTGCTCCTCACCACCGAAGCGCTGGTGGCGGACAAACCCGAGAAGAAGGACGGCGCGGCCATGCCCGCCGGCGCCGGTGGCGGAATGGGCGGCATGGGTGGCATGGGCGGCATGGGCGGAATGGGCGGCATGGGGATGATGTAGCCGTGCCGGCGATGGGCGGGGGCCGCGGTCGGAGCCCCCGCCTATCCTCGGCCCCATGGAAGAGCGGCCGGCGCCCGATCCCGAGAAGCTCCTCGAGTTCTGGATGGAGTGGGAGCGAGGCGACACCACCCCGGGTCGGGCCATGGCCAACCTCAAGACGGGCGGGATGCGGGAGCTGCTCGAGCAGATCGTGCGCGACCGGCGGGAGCTGATCGGCCAGTAGTGGCCGCGCCTAGCAGCGGGAGGGGTGCGGGCGGCAGGCGGCAGCGGATCCCCCGCCCGCCCGACGCCCGAGCGGGTGAGGCGGCGCCGTGGGACGGCCTGGCACCCGACCGGCGCCGGGGCATCGGCCTCGACCGGGTGCGGGCGGCCATGGCCCGCATGGGCCCCTCCCAGCCCTGGCCCGCCCCCTACGGGCGGGTGCCGGCCGCGGTGCTGGTGCCCCTGTTCGAGGAGGACGGCGAGGCCCGCGTCATCCTGACCCGCCGCTCCGACCAGCTCCGCACCCACACCGGCGAGGTGTCCTTCCCCGGCGGCCGTCTCGACCCCGGAGAGGCGCCCATGGCCGCGGCCCTGCGGGAGGCGGCCGAGGAGCTCGGCCTCGTCCCCGACACGGTGGAGATCCTGGGCCAGCTCCCCCCGCTCGCCACCGTGTCCAGCCGCTCGAGCATCACCCCATTCGTAGGTGCCCTTCCGGGCCGCCCCGTCCTGCACCCCAACCCGGCCGAGGTGGAGCTGGCCTTCGACGTGAGCCTGGCCCGGCTGGCCGCCGAGGGGGTGCACCGGGAGGAGCGTTGGCACCGGCCCGAGCTGAGCGAGGGCCCCGAGCTGGCCCACAGGACCGTCCACTTCTTCGAGCTGGACGAGGACACCGTGTGGGGAGCGACGGCGCGCATACTCCACCAGTTCCTGGAGCTGGTCCTTCTCGACGGGTCCTGACGCGGCGGCCACATCGTCGGTGGCGACGGAGGTCGGCAGTAGACTCGACCACTTCGGGTCGCGAGCGCGAAGGGGAACAGCGTGGCGGAGCTGGAGATCGGCATCGGCAAGTCGGGCAGGCGTGCGTACGGGTTCGACGACATCGCCATCGTCCCCAGCCGCCGGACCCGAGATCCCGAGGACGTGGACATCTCCTGGGAGATCGACGCCTTCCGCTTCGACCTCCCTCTGGTCGCGGCAGCCATGGACGGGGTGACCAGCCCGGCCATGGCCATCGAGGTCGGGCACCTGGGCGGCCTGGCCGCGCTCAACCTGGAGGGCCTCTGGACCCGGTACGAGGACCCCGACCCGCTGTTCGAGGAGATCGCCCGCCTGGACCCGGACAAGGCCACGGCCCGCATGCAGCAGATCTACTCCGAGCCCATCAGGCCCGAGCTGGTGACCCAGCGCATCCGGGAGATCAAGGACGCCGGGGTCACCTCCTGCGCCTCGCTCACGCCCCAGCGCACCGAGCAGTTCGCCAAGGCCGTGGTGGAGGCCGAGCTCGACCTCCTCGTCATCCAGGGGACGGTTGTGTCGGCCGAGCACGTGTCCCGCACGGTCGAGCCCCTCAACCTCAAGCGCTTCATCCGCGAGTTCGACATCCCCGTGATCGTGGGCGGATGCGCCTCCTACCAGGCCGCTCTCCACCTCATGCGCACCGGGGCGGTGGGCATCCTGGTCGGCGTCGGCCCCGGCAACGCCTGCACCACCAGGGGCGTGCTCGGCATCGGGGTTCCCCAGGCCACGGCCATCGCCGACGCCGCCGGGGCCCGCATGCGCCACCTGGACGAGACCGGCGTGTACGTGCAGGTCATCGCGGACGGGGGCATGAGCAAGGGAGGCGACATCGCCAAGGCCATCGCCTGCGGGGCCGACGCGGTCATGATCGGCTCTCCTCTGGCCGCGGCCCACGAGGCCCCGGGTCGGGGCTACCACTGGGGCATGGCCACCTTCCACCCCACCCTGCCCCGAGGGGCCCGGGTGCGGACCGAGATCCGGGGCACGCTCAGGGAGATCCTCCTCGGCCCGGCCCACGAGAACGACGGCCGCCTGAACCTGTTCGGCGCCCTGCGCACGTCCATGGCGACGTGCGGCTACGAGTCGGTGAAGGAGTTCCAGAAGGCGGAGGTCATGGTGGCCCCTGCGCTCCAGACCGAGGGCAAGAGCCTCCAGCGGGCCCAGCAGGTGGGCATGGGTCACTAGTGTTCCGGGCCGACCGGCGTCCGGTGGCCGACCGGTGACGGAGTTCGACACCGTCCTCGTGGTCGACTTCGGGGCCCAGTACGCCCAGCTCATCGCCAGGCGGGTGCGCGAGGCCCACGTCTACTCCGAGATCGTGCCCCACACCATGGCCGTGGAGGAGATGGCCGCCCGCCGTCCCAAGGGGATCATCTTCAGCGGCGGACCCAAGTCGGTGCACGTGGAGGGCGCGCCCTCGCCCGATCCCGCCGTCTACGGCATCGGGGTCCCCGTCCTCGGCATCTGCTACGGCGCCCAGCTGGTGGCCCAGCAGCTGGGCGGGGAGGTGGCCCGCACGGGGCGGGGCGAGTACGGCCGCACCGTCCTCCAGGCGCTGCCGGGCTCGACCCTGCTGGCCGACCTGCCCCTGGAGCAGGACGTGTGGATGAGCCACTTCGACGCCATCATGGCCGCCCCTCCGGGCTTCCGGGTCACGGCCCGCACCCAGGAGGCGCCCGTCGCCGCCCTGGAGGATCCCGAGCGGCGCGTCTATGGCGTCCAGTTCCACCCCGAGGTGGCCCACACGCCGCGGGGCGGAGAGATCCTCCACAACTTCCTGTTCGCGATCTGCGGCTGTACCCCCGACTGGACACCCGGTCACTTCATCGAGCACGAGGTCGAGCGGATCCGCACGCTCGTCGGGCCGGCCCAGCGGGCGATCTGCGGCCTGTCGGGCGGCGTCGACTCGGCGGTCGCGGCGGCGCTGGTGCACCGCGCCATCGGCGATCGACTCACCTGCATCTTCGTCGATCATGGTTCCAGATCGACCTGGTCCACGTCAAGGCGGCCGACCGCTTCATAGAAGCGCTGAACGACGTGGTCGACCCCGAGCGCAAGCGCAAGATCATCGGCGAGACCTTCATCCGGGTGTTCGAAGAGGTGGCCGCCGACATCGAGGACGCCCGCTTCCTGGTCCAGGGCACCCTCTATCCCGACATCATCGAGTCGGGCACCAAGGACGCGGCCACCATCAAGTCCCACCACAACGTGGGGGGCCTCCCCGCGGACATGCAGTTCGAGCTGGTCGAGCCCCTGCGAAACCTGTTCAAGGACGAGGTGCGGGCCGTGGGGGAGGAGCTCGGGCTCCCGGAGGAGATCGTTTGGCGCCAGCCCTTCCCGGGGCCGGGCT
>VAXP01000173.1:0-435 GCA_005884125.1 Actinomycetota bacterium
CAGCTCATCCCCAGGCCCCACGGGACCCGCTCGGTCGTGTCCGCCGCCCTGAAGCCCTCCCGCATGCGGGCCGACGCGTCCAGCCACCAGCGCAGCACGTCGGCCGGGGCCATGGCTCGCCCCTGGTCGCAGCCCCACTCGGTGAAGGCGTCGCCCCCGCCCAGGCGCTCGACCTCGGCCCCCAGGCCCCGGGGCCCGCCCGTGAGGGTGTCGTGGGCGACCTCCTCGGTGTGGGCCAGGTGCGACACCTGGTCGCGGACGTCCCAGCCGGCCGCGGGCGTGGGCCGGGCCCAAGAGTCGGGGGACAGGGTCTCCAGCAGCTCACGCAGGTCCCGCTGCTCGGCCTCGAGGACGTCGACGAAGCTGACGTCGGCCGCCTCGGAGGGCGCAGGACCGGGGCTCACCGCTTGCGCCGGACGGTGGGGGGAGGGAGCG
>VAXP01000173.1:488-2815 GCA_005884125.1 Actinomycetota bacterium
CCTGGCCCACGAAGGCCTCAGGGGCCTCCGTGCACCACCAGTGGAACTCGTCTCCGCCTGCCCCCCAGTGGCGCCGGTCCCACTGGCGGATGGTGGAGACCACCTGGCCGTTGTCGCTGTCGCTGTCCTCGCGGCGCAAGGGGAGCTGCCAGCACACGTTGGGCTTGACGTCCAGCGGTCGCTCGTGGCGCTCCAGGGCGGCTCGGTGCAGCGCGCACCCGGCCCCGCCCGGGAACCCGGGACGGTTGAGGAAGATGCAGGCGTCCCCGACCAGCCTGGTGACCACGTCGCCCTTGCCCGTGGTCTTCACCACGTCGAGCTTGCCGTCCTTCATGGCTTTGGAGCGGAACTGCCACTGTTCCGCCGTCAGCTTCCTGGCCGCCTGCTTGACGCGAGCCACGTCCTGTCTGTCGGTGAAGTGGGCGCCGTAGGAGCAGCATCCCTGGACCATCTCGGGCGAGGGCCCGGTGAGCACGCCCTGGCAGCCCCGCCCGAAGATGCAGGTCCAGCGGCTGAGCAGGAAGGTGACGTCGAAGACCCAGGTGCGCTCCTCCTCCGGGTCCTCGAAGCTGACCCATTCGTGGGCGTCCGCCGGAGCACGGGGAACGGGGCCCGAGGCGGCGCCCATGGCCGTAGGGCGCGCCGGGGCCGCGGCCCGCTCGGCCACATCGTGTCGTGTCGCGGTCATCCTGGGCGTGGCTCGGGCTCGTTCACTGCCGGAGAGGGTAGCGGCGGGGCAGACTGGCGCGGTGCACGCAGCCCACGACGCCGTGGCCGCCGAGCTGGCGCGGGCACTGGCTCCCGAGCGCGTCCACAGCGAGCCCTTGGAGCTGGTGCTCTACGGCCGCGACGCGTCGATACTCAACGGTCGCGCCAGCGTGGTGTGCTTCCCCGAGACCGCGCCAGAGGTACAGGCCGCGGTACGCATAGCCCGGGCCCACGGACGCGCCGTCGTGCCCCGGGGCTCGGGTACGGGTCTGGCCGGCGGGGCGGTGCCGGTGGGGGAGGGGGGCGCCGACCCGGTGGTGCTGGTGACCACGCGCATGAACAAGATCCTCGAGGTCGACGCCGAGGAAAGGGTCGCCTGGGTGGAGCCGGGCGTGCTCAACCTCGACCTCTCCCGGGCCGTGGCCCCCCTGGGCCTGAACTTCGCCCCCGACCCCTCCAGCCAGCAGGCGTGCTCCATCGGGGGCAACGTGGCCAACAACGCGGGCGGCCCGCACTGCCTGGCCTACGGCGTGACCAGCGCCCACGTCCTGGCCGTGGAGGTCGTGCTCGGCGACGGCTCCCTGGTGATGCTCGGGGGGCTGGAGGCCGATCCACCCGGGTACGACCTGCGGGGCGCCTTCGTGGGCAGCGAGGGGACCATGGGCATAGCCACGCGCATCGCCGTGCGCCTGACCCCCCTGCCCCCCGCGGTGAGCACCCTGCTGGCCGACTTCGCCACCGTGGAGGAGGGGGCGGCCGCCGTCTCCGGGGTGATCGCCGCGGGCATGGTGCCGGCCGCCCTGGAGATGATGGACGCACCCATCACCCGGGCCGTGGAGGCCTTCGTGCACGCCGGCTTTCCCACCGACGCGGCCGCGGTGCTGCTTGTCGAGGTGGACGGCCTCCCCGCCGGCATCGACGCCGCCGCCAGCCGCCTGGCCGCCGTGCTCACGGCCCACGGCGCCCGCTCGGTGAGGGTGGCCGCCGACGAGGCCGAGCGGGCCCTGTTGTGGAAGGGGCGCAAGTCCGCCTTTGGCGCCGTGGCCCGCATCGCCCCCAACTACTACCTCCATGACACCGTTGTGCCCCGAACCAGGCTGGTCGAGGTGCTGAGGCGCGTGTACGACATCGCCCAGCGCCACGGCCTGACCGTCGTGAACGTGTTCCACGCCGGAGACGGCAACCTGCACCCGCTGTTCGTGTTCGACGCCCGTGAGCCAGGGGTGATGGAGCGGGTGCAGGCGGCCGGGGACGAGCTCATCTCGGTGTGCATCGAGGCGGGGGGCGTGCTGTCGGGCGAGCACGGCATCGGGCTCGAGAAGCGGGACCACATGAAGCTGCTCTTCTCGGCCGACGACCTGGACGCCCAGGCCCGGCTGCGGGACGCCTTCGACCCCGAGAGGGTGATGAATCCCGCCAAGGTCCTTCCCGCCGGCTCCCGGTGCGGAGACCTGCAGCACGTGCCCGACGGAGCGTGGGTGTGAGCGGAGGGCGGGCTCCGGTCACCATCACCACCTCGGAGGCGCCCCTGATCGCCTTCGCCCGCGAGGTGGGCGTCGTGGGACCGGTGGCGGCCGTCGGGGGCAGGACGCAGTGGGCGGTCGGGGGCCAGCTCGACC
>VAXP01000029.1:0-10687 GCA_005884125.1 Actinomycetota bacterium
GAGATTTCCATGGCCTTCTCCGCAGGGGCGAGTGTGGGCCACTAACTCGGAATCCCGGGGAACTTTGACGCCGTGGGCGAGCGTCCAACGCGCTGAGCGTCCATGATGGGCGCAGAAGGAGCTCACCGATGCGCCAGCGGGTGGTCCTGATCTTCACGGTGATGGTGTTCGCCGGAGCCGTGATCGGAGCGTCGTTGGTGGCTTCCGGCGGAGGCGGACGCCGCCTCCAGCGCCTGCCCCTGCTGCCCCTGGACTCCTCCGGGTCCTCGGCGTCCTCGGCATCTGGTGGCGCTGCTGCCCTGCCCGCAGTCGGTATGTCGCCTGGCGCGTTCGGCGTCGAGTACCAGGTGGAGGGCACGCTCCCGAAGCTGCCCGATCATGCTCAGGCCTACACCCTTGGCATGGAGGGTGGGCAGCAGCGCGTCGAGCGCCTCGTCGCCGCGCTGGGGCTGAACGGTCGGGCACAGCTCAACGGGCGGGAGTGGCGTCTCCAGGACGGGACACGCGTGCTGAGCGTCGATGACCTACCGGGCCTGCCCTGGCGGCTCTTCGACATGGGTCCCTGCGCCGTTACTTCGTCTGCGGTGCCGCCGTCTGTGGCCGGCGGCGGAGGCCCGGGCTTCATCGCCGGCTGCGCGGTCGCGGAAGGAGGAGTGGCCAGCGGCACGGCTACGGCGATCGCGCCGAACGACTGCTCGAGCGGCTGTACCACGCCTCCTACCCCTCGCGGTCCTCCCGTCGTCACACCCCCGCCACCGCCGCGGCCGGCGGACCTGCCTTCTCGCGACGAGGCCCAGCGGGTGGCGACCGACCTCTTGAGCCGGGCCGGTGGGCCCAGCCTCACTGGCGCGACCGTCCGGGTCGTCGACGCCTTCTCCTCTTGGTTGGTGCAGTTCGACCCATCCATAGACGGCGTCGAGGCAGTGGGCGTCCAGGAGTCGGCCTTCATCGGGCCCAAGGGGTCGGTCACGAGCGCCAACGGCTGGCTGGCCACACCCCAGCGGGCTGGGGACTACCCCCTCGCCGGCCTGGACAAGGGCCTCGATCGGCTCCGCCACGGCGTGGGCATCGGCCCTGTCCCGCTGGGCGCGGCCTCGGCGGGGTCGGGGACCGCGGTTCTGTCGGGCCCGCCACCCCAGCGCGGACCAGGTCCGCTGCCTCCGGTTCCGGCCGTGGGGACAGGATCCACGGCGCAGGTGGCTGGGACCTCGGGCGTGGCCGTCGCCTGCCCGTTGCCGAAGCTCGCGCCCGACCCCTCGAACTCTCCCGCGGTTGCCGCCCCTCCTCCGCCCGCCAACGCACCGAGCCCGTTGCCACCGTGCGGGTCGTGTGCCGCGGTTGAGGGCGCCGGCGGGGGCACGCCGGCGGGCGGGCCCGCCGTTCGCGCCCCGTCATGCCTGCCGGGCCCGGTCGCCTGCCCGGTACCTGCGCCGTCAGCGTCGCCCGCGCCAGTCGCGCCAGCCCAAGCCGGGCCGCCTCCCGCTCCCGGCCCGCCGATCCCCGCCGTCTATCCCTGGTGCGGCCGGCCCATTGTGCAGACGATCACCGGAGCGCACGTGGCGCTGGAGATGGTGCCTTCGTTCACCACGTCAGGGGGAGCGCAGGCGAACCTGGAGCCGGCGTACGTGTTCGAGCTGAAGGGAGGGGGCACGACGTTCCCCGTTCCTGCGGTGGTCGATGCCGATCTCCAGCAGGTGGTCCCGCCCCCTCCTGGACCCAAGCCCCTGCCCGCGGGCCGCCCCTCGCCGGGACAGCCAACGCCGGCCCCGACGACCGAGCCGGCGCAGCCGTCCACAACTACCAATCCTTGACTGGCCTCCGACGGCGGCATCTTCGCCTTCGGCGACGCCACCTTCCAAGGCTCGATGGGCGGCAGGCCCCTCAACTCACCCATCGTGGGAGGCGACGCCCAGCCCTCGTAGACGGGGAGCGAACGCCTCCGGCGTCAGCGGCCCTCGCGGCGGGAGCGGACCCGAACCCGCACCAGCTCGGCCGCGGGCGCCACGGTCAGGCACACGAAGAGCCAGCCGGCGGTGACGAGGGCCAGCGCCAGCGCCAGCAGGTGAACGACGTGGCCCGAGCCGGTGAAGGGCAGGGTGGCCTTGGGCTTGGCCGGCGCAGGAGCCGGAGCAGGGGCAGGGGCGATCACCGCGGCCTCGATCACCACGGGCTGGACCGGCGCGAGCACGGCCGGCGGGGGCTCCGGAGGTGCGGGGGCGGGGTCAGGGGCGACCACCGCTGCCGGCGCCGGTGCCGGCGCGGGGGCCGGGATGGCGGCAGGAACGGGGGCAGGAGCCGGCGCGGGAAGAGCGACCGCGGGCGCCGCCGCAGGGGCGGGTGCCGGTGCGGGCGCCGGCGCCGGGAGCTGGCAGTTGGCGAAGCCCACGGTGAAGGTCGACTGCTGAGGTCCGGGGTTCACGGTGAGGTCGACGGCGGGCAGCTTGCCGGAGAAGGTCAGGGTGTAGGAGCCGACGGGCGCGGGCTTGAGGGCGAAGCCGGTCGTGCCCGGGCCGCCGGACCCGGTGGCCACCACCTGCGATGTGCCCGGCCCGCTGGCGCTCACCAGGGTCGCGGCGGAGCAGGGCTGGATGGCGATGTGGGACGCGTCCTGGTTGCCGAAGGTGAAGGCGAACGAGGAGGTGTCGGCGGTGGAGTCGTAGGTGCGCGTGCCGGTGATGCTGAAGGTCGGCGAGGCGGCCGTGGCGGGCCCGGCGGCCAGCAGGAGAAGGGCCCCCAGGGCCCCGCAGGCGAGGGCCGCCCGGACGCGGCGGACGGAGCTGATCTTGGGCACGGCCAGGCACCTCTCTCTCCAGATGACTCCGGCCATGACGTTCTCCGTGGCCGATAGGGAAATTTGGGTGGCTGACCTTCGGGAAAGGTTGTGGCCGGGCCCGGCACCGCGAGCCACGTCCGAGCTCGGGCCGGGCCACGCAGGGCCTGGTCCTCGGGCGCCGGTTCGTGAGGGGGCGGGGCGGCCTATAGCCTGGTCGGTCGCATGTTCGAGTCGCTTTCCGACCGCTTCGAGGGCATCTTCGGCCGCCTCCGTAGCCGCGGCCGCCTGGGAGACGCCGAGGTCGACGAGGTCCTGAGGGAGATCCGCCTGGCCCTGCTGGAGGCGGACGTCAACTTCGTCGTCGTCCGGGGCTTCGTCGCCCGCATCCGGGAGCGGTGCGTCGGCGCCGATCTGTCCCAGAGCCTGACCCCGGCCCAGCAGGTCATAAAGATCGTCCACGAGGAGCTCGTCAACACCCTGGGCAGCGAGACCCTGCGGGTCACCTACGCCCCCCGCCCCCCCACCGTGGTGCTGCTGGCCGGGCTCCAGGGCTCGGGCAAGACGACGGCCGCGGCCAAGCTCGGCCGTTGGTTCAAGCAGCAGGGCCGCAACCCCCTGCTGGTGGGAGCCGACCTCCAGCGCCCCGCCGCGGTGGAGCAGCTGCGGGTGCTGGGCGGCCAGGCCGGCGTGCCCGTGTTCAGCGAGGCGTCCGACCCCGTGACCGTCGCCCGCAGGGGGCTGGAGGAGGCCCGGCGGCTGGGGCGCGACGTCCTGGTGGTGGACACGGCCGGCCGCCTGGCCATCGACGAGCAGCTGATGGACGAGGTGCGGCGCATCTCCAAGGAGATCGAGCCCAACTACACGTTCCTGGTCATCGACGCCATGATCGGCCAGGACGCGGTGGCCACGGCCGAGGCCTTCCACCAGACGCTGGCCCTGGACGGCGTGATCGTCACCAAGCTGGACGGAGACGCCCGGGGAGGGGCGGTCCTGTCGGTGCAGGAGGTGGTGGGCAGGCCCGTCGCCTTCGCCTCCGTGGGCGAGAAGCTGGGCGACTTCGACCTCTTCCACCCCGACCGCATGGCCAGCCGCATCCTGGGGATGGGCGACGTCCTCACCCTCATCGAGAAGGCCGAGGAAGCCTACGACCAGGACGTGGCGGCCAAGGCCGCCTCCAGGCTGATGGAAGGCCAGTTCAGCCTGGAGGACTTCCTGGAGCAGATGCAGCAGCTCAAGAAGATGGGCCCGCTCCAGGGGTTGGTGAGCATGATCCCCGGCATCCCCAAGGAGCTGAAGCAGGCCCAGGTCGACGACCGCGAGCTGGGCCGGGTCGAGGCCATCATCCGCTCCATGACCCCCCAGGAGCGGCGCGACCCCACCGTCATCAACGGATCCCGGCGCCAGCGCATAGCCAACGGCAGCGGGTCCACCACCTCGGAGGTCAATCTCCTGCTCAAGCAGTTCAAGGAGATGCAGCGCATGATGAAGACCATGGGCGTGGCTCCCCGGGGCAAGAAGGGCAAGAAGGGGGGCAAGGGCCGGGTGACACCGCGCCTGCGTGACGTGAAGGCGCTACGGGAGCTGCAGCGGACGGGCGAGCTTTCCGGCGTGCCCGGGATCCCCGGCCTGCCCGGCCTGCCCGGTATGCCGCCCGGCGGCGGGGAATAGACCTCCGAGACCCTCCGACACCACACACAGACAGACCAGAGAGGCGAGCAGTGGCCGTCAAGCTCCGACTGATGAGAATGGGAAAGAAGAAGCAGCCGACCTACCGCGTCGTGGTGGCCGACACCACCTCCCCCCGTGACGGCCGCTTCATCGAGGTGCTGGGCACCTACGAACCCCGGGCCGAGCCCTCGGTCGTGAAGATCGACAACGACCGGGCTGTCGACTGGCTGGCCCGAGGAGCGAGGCCGACCGAGCGGGTGCAGAAGTTGCTCCAGATCTCGGGGGCGTGGGAGGCCTACACCGCCTCGCGAACGCCCATGAGGACGACGCCATGAGGACGGACCGGTGAGCGACCAGGAGAGCGGCGTAACGTCGCCCGACGAGTTCGAGGGCGACGAGTTCGACGATGACGACGAGGTCGACGACGACGTCGGCAACCGCGTCACCGGCGCAATGCCCCGAGCCGTGCTCGATTACGTGGCCCGGCAGATCGTGGACGACCCCGAGGCCGTTGTGGTCGAGCTCGAGGAGGGCCGCCGGGGCGTGACCCTGAGGCTCCATGTCGCCCCCGACGACATGGGCAGGGTCATCGGCCGCAGGGGAAGGGTGGCCCACGCCATCCGCACCGTGGTGCGAGCCGCCG
This sequence comes from Actinomycetota bacterium, assembly GCA_005884125.1. Classification (GTDB taxonomy): domain Bacteria; phylum Actinomycetota; class Acidimicrobiia; order Acidimicrobiales; family AC-35; genus AC-35. The sequence goes on from VAXP01000029.1 coordinate 5,085, forward strand.
CCGCCCGGGAGGGACTCGACGCCCAGGTCGATATCGTCGACTGACGGCGGCCGGCCATGGCCCTGCTCGACGTCGGCCGGATAGTCAAGCCCCACGGCATGCGGGGAGAGGTCGTCGTCGAGCTGGTCACCAACCGCACCGAGCGGCTGGAGCCGGGCAGCGTGCTGCGTAGCACGACGGGGACGGACCTGGAGGTGCTGCGCTCCTCGCCCCACCAAGGGCGCTGGATCGTCGCCTTCGCCGGCGTGGGCGACCGTGACGGGGCGGAGGCGCTGCGGGACACCGGGCTGTGCGCCGAGCCCCTCGCCGACCCCGACGCCCTGTGGGTGCACGAGCTCATCGGCGCCCAGGTCGAGGACCGGGAAGGGCGCAGGCACGGGCGGGTCGAGGCGGTGGAGGCCAACCCGGCCAGCGACCTCCTCGTTCTCGACACCGGAGGCCTGGTCCCCCTGCGCTTCGTGGTGGGCCGGGAGCCGGGCCGGGTCGTGGTGGACGTCCCCGCCGGCCTGCTCGACGGCGACGCAGCCGACGCAGCCGACGCAGCCGGCGCAGCCGACGAGGCGGGCGCGGCCCAGGCAGCCGACGCGAGCGACGAGGGCGGCGACCGCGGCTGAGCGGGGCGACGATGCGCATCGAGGTGTTCACGATCTTCCCCGGGCTGATCGAGGCCTACCTGGCCGAGAGCCTGATCGGCCGGGCCCGGCGGGCGGGCCTGCTCGACCTCAGGGTCCACGACCTGCGCTCGGCCGCCACCGACCCCCACCGCTCGGTCGACGACGCCCCCTTCGGCGGGGGGGCGGGGATGGTGCTGGCCCCCGAGGCCGTCTTCGGGGCGGTGGAGGCGGTCGGGCCGGTCAGGCCGGTGTGGCTGCTGGCGCCCGGGGGCCGGCTCTTCGACCAGGCCCTGGCCCGGGAGATGGCCGCGGGCCCGGGCTTCTCCCTGCTGTGCGGGCGCTACGAGGGCGTCGACCAGCGGGTCGCTGAGCACCTCGTCGACGGGGAGCTCTCCATAGGGGACTACGTGCTGGCCGGGGGCGAGGCCGCCGCCCTGGTGGTGGTGGAGGCGGTGGGCCGGCTCGTCCCCGGGGTGGTGGGCAACCAGGCCTCGGTAGGCGAGGAGAGCTTCGCCGAGGGCCTGCTCGAGTACCCCCAGTACACCCGGCCCGCTTCCTTCCGGGGCTGGGATGTGCCCGAGGTGCTGCGCTCGGGCGACCACGCCCGGGTGGCCCGGTGGCAGCGGGCGTCGGCGCTGGCCCGCACCCTGCGCCTGCGCCCCGACCTGATCGAGGCCCGGGGCGGCCTCACCGACGAGGAGGTGCGGCTTCTCCGGGAGCACGGTTATCCTGGGCCGTCCCCCGGTGCTTCCGAGGAGCCTTCCGCGCCATGAACCCCACCGATCTCGTCGACGCCGCCACCCTGCGGGAAGACATCCCGGACTTCGCCCCCGGCGACACCCTGCGGGTCCACGTCCGCGTGGTGGAGGGCACCCGCGAGCGCATCCAGGTGTTCCAGGGCGTCGTCATGCGCCGCCAGGGCTCCGGGGCCCGCGAGACCTTCACCGTGCGCAAGGTCAGCTTCGGGGTGGGAGTGGAGCGCACCTTCCCCGTGCACTCGCCCATCATCGGCAAGATCGACGTGGTGACCAGGGGCGACGTGCGCCGGGCCAAGCTCTACTACCTGCGGGGCCGGGTGGGGAAGGCGGCCAAGATCAAGGAGAAGAGAGCGGCTCGGTGAGTCTCGCGCCCGGGCTGAGCCACCCGGGGGTGCCGCGGTGATCGGCTGGCGCCCGGTTCTGGCCGACGAGGCGGCGGCGGGGGAGCTGGAGGAGCCGGGGCTGCCGCCCTTCGAGATCCACGAGGTGGCCTCGCCCCTGCGGGCCATGGTCGAGCTGCCCCTGCTGCTGCTCCTGGCCGCCCTAATCGCCTTCGGCGTCAAGTCGGTGGTGGCCCAGGCCTTCTACATCCCCTCAGGCTCCATGGAGCCCCAGCTCCAGATCAACGACAGGGTGGTGGTCTCCAAGCTCGCCTACCGCTCCCACGATCCCCGCCGGGGCGACATCGTGGTCTTCGACGCCCCCCCGCACCAGGAGGCCCAGCTGTCCCAGACCCACCGGGGCTTCGCGGCCAGGTGGGTCCGTAAGCTGGGCGAGGCGGTGGGGATCATCCAGCCGTCGACCTCGGAGTTCATCAAGCGGGTGATCGGCCTACCCGGTGAGACGGTGGAAGGCAGGGCGGGGCGGGTTTACATCGACGGCCGGCGCCTGGAGGAGCCCTACATCAAGAAACCCACGGTGGCCGCCCCGGCCGACTTCGGGCCCTTCACCGTCCCTTCCGGAGCGCTGTGGGTGATGGGCGACAACCGGTCGAACTCCTGCGACAGCCGCTGCTTCCCGCTGCGGGGCGACTCGCCCTTCATCCCCGTGAGCACCATCGTGGGCCGCACCGTGCTGCGGGTGTGGCCGCTCGGCCACGCTGCGTTCCTCTAGTGCACGAGCTCCCCGGCGCCCGGGACGCGGCCCTGCCCCGGGTCCTAGCATGGCGGGTGTGAGGGCAGCCCCCCCGATGAGCGAGTCCGAGGTGGCGGCCCCATGAGCGCCGAGGACTCTACCAGGAGTACCGGGCCGTCCTGCCCATGTTCCGCTACGTGGTGGAGACCGAGCGCCGCTTCTACCTGGCCAACGACGTGAAGCTGGAGGCCCGCGACGCCGACGGGGGACGCACCTACTTCGAGATCGAGCTGGGGGACGCCTGGGTGTGGGACATGTACCGGCCGGCTCGCTTCGTCTCGTCGGTGCGGGTGGTCACCTTCAAGGACGTCAACGTGGAGGAGATCCCGGAGAAAGAGATGTGAGGGCTCCCCAGGACCCGCAGCGGGCGGGCCGGGCCCGGGCGGTGTGGATCGACGGCGAGGACGCTGCCGCGGCCTGGTACCAGGACCGGGGCTACGAGGTCCTGGTGCGCAACTGGCGCTGCCGGGAGGGGGAGCTCGACCTCATCGTGCGCGAGGGCCGCCGCTACGTCTTCTGCGAGGTGAAGGCCCGCACCTCGACCGCCTTCGGGGCGCCGGTCGAGACCGTGACCCGGACCAAGCAGGCCCGCATCCGGCGTCTGGCCGCCCGCTGGCTGCAGCAGGAGGCGCCGGCCCGGGCCCGGGAGATCCGCTTCGACGTGGCCTCGGTGCTGGACGGGACCGTCGAGATCGTGGAGGGAGCCTTCTGAGCGGGCCCGAGGGCGACGGGGGAGCGGAACACCCGCTGTCACCCGAGACCCTGGCCGTGAGCGCGGGCCGGGGTCCGAAGGAGCCGGGCCGGGCCCTCGGTCCTGCGGTCGAGCTCACGTCCACCTACCACGCCGGCGGCCGCTTCATCTACGCCCGCGACGAGAACCCCACCTGGGAGGCGCTGGAGGAGGTGCTCGGGGCCCTCGAGGGGGGAAAGGCGGTGACCTTCGCCTCGGGTCTGGCCGCCATCGCCGCGGTGATCGAGCAGCTCCCGGTGGGCGCCATCGTGGTCGCACCCGAGGACGCCTACAGCGGCACCCGCCGCCTGCTCTCCGACCTGGCCTCCCGGGGCCGGTTGGTCGTGCGCTTCGTCGACCCCACCGACACGGCCCGAACCCTGGGGGCCTGCCAGGGCGCGGGTCTGCTGTGGATCGAGTCGCCCACCAACCCGCTGTTGCGCATAGCCGACATCGCCGGGCTGGCCGCGGGCGCCCACGACGCGGGGGTGCCCCTCGTGGTGGCCGACAACACCTTCGCCACGCCCCTGCTGCAGCGACCGCTCGAGCTGGGCGTGGACGTGGTCGTGCACAGCGTGACCAAGCTCCTCTCCGGTCACTCCGACGTGATCCTGGGCGCGGCCATCGGGCGCGACGAAGGGCTGGCCCAGGCGCTGGCCCAGCGGCGCTCCCTGCACGGCGCCGTGCCCGGGCCCCTGGAGGCCTGGCTGGCCCTGCGGGGCGTACGCACCCTAGGTGTGCGCCTGGAGCGGGCCCAGGCCAACGCGGCCGAGCTGGCCCTGCGCCTGGCCGCCCACCCCGCCGTCGAGCGGGTCCGCTACCCGGGCCTGCCCGAGCACCCCGGCCACGAGCTGGCCGTCAAGCAGATGAGGGGCTTCGGCGCCATGGTCGCCTTCGAGGTGCGGGGCGGGTCGGAGATGGCCGAGGCCGTGTGCAACCGGGTGCGGGTGTGCGTGCACGCCACCAGCCTGGGTGGTGTGGAGACGCTCATCGAGCGGCGGGGCAAGTGGGCCAGCGAGGACTACCTGCCCGCCTCCCTGGTCAGGCTGAGCGTGGGCATCGAGGACGTCGAGGACCTGTGGGCCGACCTCGGGGGGGCGCTCACCGCGCTGGGCTGAGCCGGCGTCGCCCCGTCAGGCGATCTTCGCCAGCTCCTGCTCCCGGCGCACGGGCCGGGGGGCGCTCACGGCCCCGATGGCGTGGGCCACCGCAGCACCGAAGCGGCGGGGATGGCGCACGCACACGTCGTGGTCGCCGTCGACCAGGAAGGTGGAGGCGCCGGGTATGCCTGAGGCCAGCCGGCGCTGGTCCTCGGGCGGCACGAGGTGGTCGCGGGTGGTGACGACGACGGCCGTCCTCACCCCGATGGCCCCCAGCCAGCCCTCGGCCCGGAACTTCCCCAGCACCCCACCGGCCTGCGCGACGGGACACAGATCGGGCAGCCGCTCGCCGATGGTGCGCACGGCCCGGGGCAGGTGCTGGCACGCACGCCCGATGCCTCCCAGCCCCATCAGCAGCGCGTGCTGGATCTTGCCCGTCGCGAAGTAGGGGGCGGTGGCGCACAGCACCAGCCCCGACACCAGGGCCGGGTGCCGGCGGGCCAGCAGCATGCTTATGGGACCGCCCATGGAGTAGCCCAGCACCGTGGCCGGGCCCAGGTCGAGGTGGCGCAGGAGGGCGGCCACGTCGTCGGCGCAGGCCGCCAGGGAGAAGGGTTCGTCGGAGCGGATGCCCCCGCCGTGGCCCCGGTGGTCGGGGGCGACGATCTGCCAGCGGTGGGAGAGTTGGGGGTAGAGGAGCCCGAAGTTGATGTCGGCGGTGGCTCCCCAGCCGTGCAGGAGGACGACGGGAGGACCGCTGCGCCCCACCAGGCGGACGCCGACGGCGCCCCGGCCGGGTATGGCAATGCGCTCACGGGCGCCCGCGATCTCCGTACGGTCCGGGCCGTCAGTGGAGGCCAGCTGTCGGAGACGGGTCGTTGAGGATCGAGGCCCGGTGTGTACCGCTGACAGGCGGTCCATGCTCATCCGTCACCTCACTTGCTTCTACTGATGGCCACGGTGCCACCCAGTGCTTTGGAAAACCCTGGGCTGGCTTTTGGGAGGCCCTGGGGTTCTTGCCGGAGGTGTCGGCAGGGGCGGGACCAAGGTCGACCCAGCGATGGCCAAGGATCGGTGAAGCCGCGCCCATCTCGTATCCTGAGGCGGTGGGCCCGGATGCCAGCCAGGACGGATCGACCAGAGTCCTCATAGTCGACGATCAGCGCACGCTGCTCGATCTGCTCGAGATAGTCGTGGGCCAGCAGCCCGACCTCGAGTGCGTGGGCGCGGCCACCACGGGCAAGGAGGCCATCGAGATGGCCGCCCA
>VAXP01000029.1:10766-17752 GCA_005884125.1 Actinomycetota bacterium
CGACCCCAAGGTCATGCTGCGGGCGTCCATGGCCGGGGTGTCGGGCTTCCTGCCCAAGGAGAGCCCCATCTGGGAGGTGCTGACCGCCATACGCATGGCCAAGAGCGGGGGCATGCTCATCCACCCCGCGGCCCTGGCGGCCGTGCTGGCCGAGGCTCGCAACGAGGCCTCTCCCGCCCCCCAGGGCTTCGGGTTGACCCAGCGGGAGCGGGAGGTGCTCGACCTCATGGGCTCGGGGCTCGACCCCCAGACCATCGCCCGGGCCCTCAACCTGAGCGTGCACACCTCGCGGGGCCACGTGAAGAGCATCCTGAGCAAGCTGGGCGCCCACAGCCAGCTCGAGGCGGTCGTGATCGCCATGAAGGCGGGCCTGGTCAAGGACACCACCGGGGCCTAGAGGCGGAGAGCCGCCTGGTCCAGGCGGGCGGTTCTAGGCGGGCGTGTCTAGGCGGGCCGGTTCTAGGCCGGGCGGTTCTGGGCGGGCCGGCCCCGCAGGTCGATCACGTCCGATTCCCGGCCGTAGGCCACGGGGCCGGGCGCCAAGGGCCGATCGGTCAGGGAGATGGTTCCTTCCGGGTCGGCGACCAGGGGAAGGGTGAACACGACCTTGGTCCCCCCGCCGGGGCGGTCCTCGATCCAGAGACGCCCGCCCTGCTGGTCCACCAGCCGGCTGGCCACGTACAGGCCCAGGCCGCTGCCTTCGGTCCCCGCCGCGGCCGATCCCCGCACGCCCCGCTCCAGGACGGTGGTGCGCTCGGCCGAGGGGACGCCGGGGCCCCTGTCCTCGACGCAGATGCGCACCCCGCCATCGCCGGCGACGGCCTCGATGTGGACGGGTGAGCCCGGGGCGTGGCGCCTGACGTTGCTGAGGAGGTTGCGCACCACCTCGGCCACGTCGGCGGGCCGGCCCAGGGCGAGAACGTCGTGGATGTCGCTGGTGACCCGGGTGCGGGCCTGGGCCTCGCACAGGATGAGGGGGTCGAGCACGTCCCGCAGCCGGACGGCCTGGAGGGGCTGGGGGGTGCGGGCCGAGGTGAGGGACTGGACCTGGGCCACCTCCGAGGCCAAGGCCTGGGCCAGGGTCGTCACCGTCTCCGAGTCGAGCTCGTTGCAGTGCTGGTGGAGCATCTCCGCCGCGCCCCGGATGACGAAGAGGGCGGCCCTGATGTCGTGGACCTTCTCCTCGCTGGCGGCCCGCTCGACGGCGCGCTCGGCTTCGATCGTCTGCACCGTGGCCATGGACGCCATCACCTTCAGGCGCTCGCGGGTGAAGCTGGTGGCCAGGTGGTAGTTGACCCCGGCCAGGGCCATGAGCACGCCCTCGAGCCGCAGCAGCTGGCTGCCCGTGAGCCATATGGGGCCCCCGGCCACGCTCACGGCCAGGGCCAGCCGGGACTGGCTCAGCGCGGCGAAGGTCATGGCCAGCCAGGGCTGCTGCACGCCCTTGCCCTCGGCCTTGCGCCACTGCACCACGGCCAGAAGCATCCACACAACGCCCAGGAGCACCTGGCCCGCGGCCTCGCCGCCGGCCCGGGGGGCCACCGTGAGCGGGCTGGCCAGGACGTCGACCAGTCCCGGGAAGGCGACGAGCACCACCACGACGGCGGTGGTGAGGGCGGCCACGGCGACGACGGAGCGCCGGCCCGCGGGTCGCCACCGGGCCGCCAGGCGACACAGCACCAGGGCCAGGCCGACGACGAGGCCGGTGGAGACGAGCAGCCGCTCGCCCTCGCCGATGGGGCCCGGAACCGGGGTGTCGGTGAAGAGCACCGAGCAAGCGATGACGGGCAGGGCCCCGAAGAGGAGGACAGCGGCGCCCACCCGCATGTCGCCCTCGTCTCCCTCCTGGCGCCAGCGCCAGAAGGAGAGCCCGCCGATGGAGAGGGCGAGCACGGCGGTGGAGACGGCGACGAGCTGGGTGGCGTACTCGAGGTGGTTGCTGTCGAGGCGCAGGCCCCTGATGTCGAGGCCGGCCAGCACCGCCCAGGTGGCGGCGAAGACCAGGCTGGCGAACACTGCGGCGCGGACCTGGACGGGGACGATCTTCCCCACCTCGGTCCTCAGCCCCGTGCGCCGCACCCCGCCGGTCGCCGTGGTCGAAGCCACCAGTGACCTCCCCTCGTCCCTGGGCGCAAGCTAAGACGTCGGGGTGGCGCCAACCTCCGCAAAATTGATGATTTCCGAGGATGGTGGCCGGACGCGGGGGTTATGTGAGCTCAAAGGATGCGCAACCTGAAGACGAATCGGCGGATTCGACTGACTTGTCGCGATGGGCGACGCCGAGAGCGCCGGCTCAGGCCGCTTCCAGCCGGCGCTGCCCCGCGGTGTGGGGCGAGCCCAGGCGGCTGGTCAGGAGCCGGCGCCGGGCCGGGGAGAGCATCTGGAAGAGCGAGTCCCGGACCACCCGGTGGCGGAAGCTGAACCTTCCTTCGGTGGACCAGAGCACCCGGTGGGCGCAGAGCTTGTCCAGCACCTCGGCCACCTCGCCGGCGTCGTCGTCGAGCAGGTGGGCCACGGTGGCGGCGGTGAAGGGCTCGCTCAGCACGGCCGCGGCCCGCAGGACGCGGTGCTCGCGGGGACCGAAGGCGCGGGACCGGGCCGCGACGAGCTCGCCCACGGGCTTGGGGACCGAGTCCCCGGCCGACCCTCCGGCCTGGAGCATGGCCGACACGTACAGGGGGTGGCCGCCGGTGTGGGCGTGGAGCTCGACGATGTTCGAGGTCTCGAGGTCGCCGGGGGTGAGGGGACCGAGCTCGAGGCGAGCCGCCCCTTCCAGCAGGGACGTGGCCCCTGCGGTCGCGCCGTGGTCCCGGGTCACGCCGATGAGGGCGACGGGTGCGTCGGCGCAGGCCACCCGCAGGTGCTCGAGCACGGCCAGGCTCATGTCGTCCGCCCCTTCCAGCCCGTCGACCACGAGGACGAAGGGGGCGTGCTCGCGCACGATGGCGGCCATGGAGTCCAGGGCCCAAGGCGGGGGCAGGGTCTTGCCGCTGGCGGCCGAGACCGACGCGGCCAGGAGCACGTCGTCGAGGGGCGTGGGTCGCTCGCCGTCCTCGCCGTCGAAGAGCTTCTGCAGGGAGGCGACCACGGCCAGGCAGGGGAAGTCGCGGTCGAGCCCCGAGCAAGCGGTCCGGGCCACGGGCGTGCCGTTGACGCGGGTGAGGGCGGCGTCCACCAGAGCGGACTTGCCCACGCCCGCCTCGCCCTGGACGACGAGCACGGAGAGGCGGCCCGTGACCGCGGTCTGGACGTGCCCGACGACCCGGGCCAGCTCCTCGGAGCGGCCCAGGAACTGCTCGGCTTTGCCCCGGCCGGCGCCCAGGCGCAGGCCCCCGGCCGCGGAGGGGTGGGACAGGCGGGGGTCGCGGCGGGAGACGGCCTCGTACAGGGCCACCGTCTCCTCCAGGGGCTCGACCCCGAGCTCGGCGGCCAGCACGGCCTTGCAGCGCTCGAAGGTGTCGAGGGCGCCGTCGTAGCGCCCGAGCTGGTAGGCGGCGACCATCGCCGTCCTGTAGGCGGCCTCGGCCACGTGGTCGATGGCCAGGGCCTGGTCGGCCAGGCGCAGGGCGGCGTCGGCCTGGCCGGCCCGTAGGGCGGCCTCGGCTGCGGCCACGCACACCTCCACGCAGCGGGCCTGGTAGCGCTCCCGTAGGGCGCAGGACCACTCCGCGTCGGGCTCGTCCTCCAGCACGTCCCCCTTGACCAGCTCGAGGGCGGCGGTGAGCAGCTGGCGCGACCTGGGCGCCCGGGCCCGGCCGGCGTCGGCGACCAGGGCGTCGAAGCGGTCGAGATCCACGGTGGCCTGCTCGGCCACGAAGCGATACCCGCCGGGCTCGGTGCGGATGACCGACTGGCGCACCTTGGTCCCGGGCTGGAGACGGCCGCGGAGCACCGAGACGTGGCTCTCCAGGGCGCCGAAGTAGTCGGTGGGGAGGCTGTCGCCCCAGAGGAAGTCGGCCAGGCTGTCCTTGGACACCGTGTGACCGCGGTTGAGGAGCAGGATCTCCAGGATCTGCTTCGACTTGATGCCGCCCAGGTCGCGAGGGCCCAGGTGACGGTCTCCGTCCTGGACGTGGATCTCACCGAACACGGAAAACTCGAGCATGCCACTCTCCCCTGCTTGCTCGTACTGCGTGTGGTCGTCCTGCCTGGTTGTTCCGGTCATGACGATTGCCTCAGTCCTCAGGTGCAGTTCAGGATGCGGATCGGGCAGGTTTCTCACCAGCCCCTGACGGGTCGTTCCGGCCCACCCAATCTGGGTGGGCCCGCCCCTGACTCAAGCGGGCTTGGGGATGAGGGAGCAGGGGTCGGACGGCTCCGGTGCGAGCGTGCTGCGGAACTCGGGGCTGGGGGCGTGGCACAGGGCGAAGACCTCGGCGAAGTCCCCTGCCCCGGTGCCGTAGTCGCTGAGGGCCAGGGCCGTGTAGTCGGCGGCCTGGAAGCCTGGGAACCAGTTGGCCGAGGGCCGGCCCCGCGCCTGCAGGTAGCGGTCACGGGCCAGCGGCGTCAGGTACCTGGCGTCGTAGGCGTGCCCCAGCTCGTGGGCGATGTCGTGGGCCACCCGATGCAGCGCGTCGCCCGGGGAGACGTACACCGTGATCTTGCGCAGGTCCCGGTCGATCTGGGCGCGGATGTCCTTGCGGCCGGTGCGGAACCCCACGTGGTACCCGAGGAGGGAGGGATCGAAGGAGACCAGGCCCATGGCCTGCTGGCCGGTGAGCACGACGGGGGACGGGCCTTGGGCCGATGCGATCGCCCCTCCGGCCGCCGGTGCGGTCGAGGCTGCGGTCGGCCGCGCCCCGCCGCCGCCCACCCTCATCACGCCTATGAGGCCGAGCATGAGGACGATGGCGACGGCGACTGCTAGAAGGCTTCTGCCGCCGACGCCGACAGACAGCGTCGGGTTGGGGTTCACGGCTTGCCGCCGCCGCCCTTGCCGCCGCCGGTCGGAGCGGGAACCTTGCCACCGGCCGGTGCCGGAGCAGGAGCAGGCACCGGAGCAAGAGCGGGATCGGGAGTCGCCTTGGCCGCCGGAGCAGGAGCCGGAGCGGGAGCCGGAGCAGGAGCCGGAGCGGGAGCAGCAGCCGCAGCCGGGGCAGCGGCGGGTGCCGGAGCAGGTGCGGCTGCCGGAGCAGGTGCGGCTGCCGCCGGGGCGACGCTCTGGGACACGCCGCGGTTGAGCTTCACGAAGGTGGCGCCCTGCTCGCCGTTGGTGGCGTCGCCCAGCACCAGGGCGAAGGCGTTGGAGGCCGGCGTCACCGTCACGGTCTTGGATGCGCCCGGAGCGAGCGTGGCCGAGCCCAGGCCGGAGGCGTCGAACTGGCCCCAGTCGATCACCCCGAAGGTGGCGCTGCGGTTGAAGAGGGCGGTGGCCTTGAAGCCGTGCTCATAGTTGTCGGCGTTGGTCACCGAGATGCTCATCTGGGCGCCGGGGGCCAGGTCGAGCTTGCGGGCCGAGACGTAGGCGTGCCCGTTGAGAAGGACGACCGAGAGGGTGGCCGAAGGGTCGGTGGAGACGCCTGCGGGGATCTGGTTGTGCATGCGGATGGCGACCACCAGCGAGGCGTCCTGGGCGCCCAGGGTGTGGACCGCGCCTAGGTTGCTGGTGTTGAGGGCCTTGAGGTCGTTCCAGAGGAGCTTCTCCGGGGCCCGGTCGCCGATCTTGGCTATGGCCGCGGCCTTGTCGGTCCCGAAGCGGGCCTGCACCGCGGACACGACGCCGGCGGAGGCGGGGACGAGCGTGGCCATGCCCGTGTGGCCGTCCACGATGTTGGGGTCGAGCAAGGCCGACACCGTGTTGGGAGCGGGCATGCGCACGGTGTGCAGCTGGACGCCCTCACGGGTCTGCTCGGGCTGGCCCTCGGGGTGGAAGTTGTTGACCACCGTCGTGCCCGTGGGCATGTTCGGCAGGCCCAGGAGGTCGGCCGCCAGCTGGGTCCCGCTCCCGCTGCCCAGCGCGGCCGGGGCGAGCTCGCCCGTCGACTGGGTGAGGTCGGCGACGCTGTAGGTCACCGAGAAGGGCTGGCTGGGGTCGGCGAACGTGAGCAGGGCCGTGTCGGTGAGGACCTGGTCGTCGAAGCGCACCTCGTTGACGGTCACCGACCCACCTGCGGGGACGTTCTTGATCTTGGCCGGCATGTTCCAACCCAGCAGGGGAATGCCGCTGTAGGCCCGGTTCGCGATCGGGTTGCCCTCGAGGATGTCCAGGGCGCTCTGCTTGGCCGCGGCGGCAGCCGCCGGGGTCGAGGCGCTAACGAGCGCGTCCATGAGGTCGCGTAGGTCGTCGGTGGGGGTGGCCGGGGGCGGCGGGGGCGTGCCCGTGTCGGCGTTGGTCAGGCCCAGGATCCGGACCACGTTGGCCGGCGGGGGCGAGGCCGCGGGTGTCGCCGGCAGCGGCAGGTGATCGCTGCCGGCGGCCATGGCGGGCCCGGCGAGCATGATGAGCCCGGCGACAGTGGCTGCCGCGGCGGGGATGAGGCCCCGCCCGGCCGTTCCCAGCCGGCTCGAGTTCTTGCCTTGGTCGGTTGCCCTGAGTGACATCGCAGCTGGTCCCCTTCTGTCCAGCCGGATGTTCGTGGGCGGACCTTTCGGAAACCTTGGCCCCCGGAGCCTCTGTCCGGACGCCCCCACCGGTCTGGGGCGGAAGCGGCCGACCCGGGCATGGTCGGGAGGCCACCACCAGCCTGCGCGGGGGGGCTCAGCCGGTGAGCCTCAGAGCTGGCGTCTCAGGGCGCGGTGCCTCGGGCAGCGGATCTCAAGGCCGCGGGCCCGTGGGCCTCAGGGCCGTGGGCCTCAGGGCGTGGGGGCCGCGGGGCTGGAGGCTCAGAGGGACTTGAGGAAGGCCACGATGGCGTCCCTCTCGGGCCCACTGATGCTCGGCACCCCCGCCGCCTTGTTGCTGTCGTAGAAGTGCAGCACCTCGTCCAGCGTCGTGAACACCCCGTTGTGCATGAGGCGAGAGCGGTCCTTGACGTCACGCAGGTTGG
>VAXP01000030.1 GCA_005884125.1 Actinomycetota bacterium
CCGGCCCTACCACCTGCCCGAGTTCGTGCGGGAGATGGAGGCCTACCACGCCCTGGCCGCGGTGGCCCACCGCACCCACGGCGGCGCCGACCTGAGCATGCCCCCCGTCCCCGTGCTGCCCCCGGTCGAGGGTGAGCGGGCCGCGGACGTGGGCGACCGGGACGGGGACACGGAAGACGGGGACGGCCAGCACGAGACCGAGCCCATGCCCGCCGCCTCCTGGGGCTTCCACCAGGACACGTCCGTCGATCCCGACGAGGAGCGCTGAAGGCCGGACGGTGACCGAGGCGCTTTCGCCGACCACCGGCTGGGGCGTGCTCCACCTGTTCTGCAAGCCGCGCCCTGACACCGACGCCGAGGCCGTGGTCGCGGCCGTGAAGGCGGCCCAGGGCGAGGACCACCAGGTGGTGAGCTTCGCCGTGGTCGGGCACAAGGCCGACGTCGGGTTCCTGGCCCTGGGCCCCGACCTTTGGAGGCTGCGGGCGCTGCAGTCGGCCCTCCAGGGCGCGGGCCTCGACGTGGTCTACTCCTACGTCTCGCTCACCGAGGTGTCCGAGTACGCCGCGGGCATGCCCCCCGAGCGCACCGAGCCCCGGCTCCACCCCAGGCTGCCCCCCGACGGCAAGCGGGCCATCTGCTTCTACCCCATGTCCAAGCGCAGGGGTGAGGGCGACAACTGGTACTCGTTGCCCTATGACGAGCGCGAGCAGTTCATGCAGGGCCACGGCGCGGTGGGGCGGACCTTCGCGGGACGGGTGCTGCAGCTGATCACGGGCTCGACCGGGCTCGACGACTTCGAGTGGGGCGTGACCCTGTTCGCGGTGGCGCCCGACGACCTCAAAGACGTCGTCTACACCATGCGCTTCGACCCCGCCTCGGCCCGCTACGCCGAGTTCGGTCCCTTCTACACGGGCATGGTGGCCGACGTGGAAGAGGTCCTCTCCCGGCTGGGCCTGCGCTAGCCGTCCGCCGTGCAAGCCCACCGCCCGCGGGGCCGGGGATGGGATCATGGTGGGACGATGGGGGGTCGGCGCAGGGCACTGATCGGAGCGGCGGTGGTGGTGATCTCCGTCGACGTGGTGGCCGCCGGGCTCATCACCGCCAGGCACCTGCGTTCGCACCCCACCTCGGAACGGGCCGCGGCGGCCGACGCCCCGGCCGCTTCCACCCCGGCCCCGGCGCCCGTCTCCGCACCCGAGCCCGCGCCGCCCGTGCCCGGGGTGACGCCGGCCCCCGAGCCCGCGCCCAGCGCGCCGGTCACGGCCCTGGCCGGCTGTCCGCCGCCGCCCCCGCCCCCCCATCCCGCGCCACCCCCTCCGTGGCGCCCGGCGGTGCTGGTTCCCGACGCGGCCCTGCCCTCAGGCCCCGCTCCTCCGGCCCAGGTCACGCGCGACCTCTCCGCCCTGTGGGGCAAGGGCATGTGGATCTGGAAGCTCCCCGCGACCGAGGGGGGCGACGTGGCCGCCATAGCCAGCCGGGCCCGTAGCACCGGGCTCCACCAGCTGTGGGTGCGGGTGGGCGACTCGCGCGACGGCTTCTACGGCGGCCCCGCCCTGGAGGCCCTCGTCCCCGCTCTGCACCGGGCCGGTCTGGCCGTGATCGGCTGGGGCTTCCCGTACCTGTGGGACCCGGCCGGTGACGCGGCGTGGAGCAGGGCCGCGCTGCAGTGGCGCTCACGGGGTGGGGAGGCGCTGGACGGGTTCAGCGCCGACATAGAGGGGCCGCCGGAGGGCGTGGTCCTGAGCGCACGCCGGGCCACGCTCTACCTGGGGATGGTCCGCCAAGTCGCCGGTGACCGGCCCCTGGTGGCCACGGTGTACCGACCCAGCGACCACCAGTGGGGCTCGTACCCCTACGCGGCCATGGCTCCCTACGTGGATGCTTTCGCCCCCATGGTGTACTGGGGCTGCGTCGAGCCGGGCGAGGCCACCGCCCAGGCGGTGAGCAGGCTGGCCACGCTCCGCCCCGTCCACCCCATTGGCCAGGCCTACAACATGGCCGGCGACTACGGCCGGCCCGCCTCCCCGAGCCCGGCCGAGACCCGCCGCTTCCTCGACGTCAGCCTGCGCTCGGGGGCCACGGGCGCGTCCTTCTGGGACTGGCAGGAGATGACCGGGCCGGAGTGGAGCGCCCTGACCGCCTTCGAGTGGCGGGTCACCTACGGCGGCCGGGCCAGCTGATACGGTCCGAGACCGGCCGTCCCAGGCTCCACTACACAGCAGATCCCGGCGGCACGTCGTACAGTTCTCCTGCGTCCTGATAGCGCTTCGACGTGGGAACGGCACATGGAGGTGCGTATGTCTCACCGAGCTGCTTGGTGGCGAGGCGCGGCCGCGTTGGCCGCCGTCGCCCTTGTACTGGGAGCCTGCAGCAGCAGCAAGAAGAAGGTCGCGACCACGGGTGGCACAACCGGCGGGGCGACCAACGCCGCCGGGATCAAGATCGGCTTCTTCGGCTCCCTGACCGGGCCCAATTCCCCCCAGCTCGGCATAAACGAGCGCGACGGGGTCAAGCTGGCCGTGGACCAGCACAACAAGAAGTCGGGCGCCACCCAGGTGTCGTTGGTGGAGTACGACAGCCAGGGTGATCCGGCCCAGGCGCCCCAGCTGGCCCAGAAGGCGGTGTCGGACAAGGTCGTGGCCATCGTGGGACCGGCCTTCTCGGGCGAGTCGAAGGTGGCCGACCCCATCTTCGAGCAGGCGGGGATCCCCAACGTGACCGCCTCGGCCACCAACGCCACCCTCCAGACCCACGGGTTCAAGTACTTCCACCGGGGGCTGGCAAACGACGACGCCCAAGCGCCGGCCGACGCCAAGTTCCTGGTCAAGAAGCTCAACGCCAAGAAGATCGCGGTGATCGACGACGCCAGCGACTACGGCAAGGGCCTGGCCGACGGGGTGCGCAAGGCGCTCTCCGGGCTGGGGGCGACGGCCGTGGTGGGAGCAACGGCCGAGTCCATCGACCCCAAGGCCCAGGACTTCTCCTCGACGGTCAACAAGATCAACGCGGCCAAGCCCGACGCCATCTTCTACGGCGGCTACTACGCCGACTCGGGCCGCCTCCTCAAGCAGCTGCGCGACGCGGGCGTGAAGGTCCCGTTCGAGTCGGGTGACGGCTCAGAGGACCAGAAGATCGTCGACGTGGGGGGCCAGGCCACGGAGGGCGCCTACCTCACCTGCGCCTGCGCCGATCCCACGACCGATCCCAAGGCGGCCAGCTTCGTCACCGGCTACAAGTCGGCCTTCAACGGCAATCCCGCCATCTACTCGGCCGAGGCCTACGACGTGGCCAACTTCATCCTGGCCGCCGTCGAGTCCGGGGCGACGACGGGCGCGGCCATCAACACCTACCTGAACACCAACAGCTACACCGGCATCACCAAGACGCTGAAGTTCGACTCCACGGGCGAGGTCACCGGCGGCTCCATCTACGAGTACCAGGTGAAGAGCCAGAAGGTCACCCAGCTGGGCGTCGTCGACCAGCTGGTAGGCGGGTAGAGAACGGCAGCCGGCGGTGCACACCGCGCCGGGTGGGGAGCGGACACGGCTCCCCGCCCGGCGGCTGAGAGCTGAGGACTGAGGCGTGGACCACCTGGTCCACCAGTTCTGGTCGTCGACCATCGACGGCCTGACGGTGGGCTCCATCTACGCCCTGGTGGCGCTGGGCTACACGCTGGTCTACGGGGTCCTGAAGCTCATCAACTTCGCCCACTCCGAGATCTTCATGATCGGCACCTTCGCCGCCCTGTTCACCCTCCACGGCCTGAACGTGACCGGGCCCCAGACGGGACTCGCCCTCGTCGGCGTGCTGCTGCTGTGCCTCGCGGCGGCCATGGCCGCCTCGAGCGGCGCGGCCGTGATCCTGGAGCGCGTCGCCTACCGCCCGCTGCGCAAGCGGGGCGCCTCCCGGCTGGCCGCCCTCATCTCCGCCATCGGCGCCTCCTTCTTCCTTCGCGAGGTCTTCGGCATCCGCTACGGGCGCGACCTCATCGCGTTTCCCCGGGTCATGGCCAAGAGCTCCCTGTTCCGGATCGGGGACGGCAACGTCCGCAACGACAAGCTCCTGGTGGTCGTGGCCGCCCTGGTGCTCATGGTCGTGCTCGACCGCTTCGTGGCCCGCACCCGGCTCGGGCGGGGCATCCGGGCCACGGCCCAGGACCCCGAGACGGCGGTGCTGATGGGCGTCAACATCGACAGGGTGGTCCTGCTCACCTTCCTGCTGGGCGGGGCGGCCGCGGGGGCGGCGGCCACCATGTTCGGGGTCTTCTTCGAGGTGACGCAGAACATCATCGGCTTCGTGCTGGGGATCAAGGCCTTCACCGCCGCGGTGCTGGGCGGCATCGGGAACCTGCGGGGCGCCCTCCTGGGGGGCCTGACCCTTGGCCTGATCGAGAACTATGGCGCCAGCATCTGGGGATCGCAGTGGAAGGACGTGATCGCCTTCACCGTGCTGGTGGGCGTCCTCCTGCTGCGGCCCACCGGCCTGCTGGGGGAGGCCCTGACCCGGGAGCGGGCGTGAGGCTGCCCCGCGTCCAGCTGCCCGACTTCGTGGGCGCGGCCGGCGCGGTATGGCAGCGCACTCCCACCTGGGGCAAGTGGGTCATAGGGCTGGCCGTGCTCGTCGTCGCGGTGCTGGCGCCGGCCGACTCCGTGGGCCGCATCATGGCCCCGGCCAGCGATTGGAAGTCGATCCTGTTCTTCCCCATCGCCGTCTACATCCTTCTGGCCGTGGGCCTGAACATCGTGGTGGGCCAGGCCGGCCTGCTCGACCTCGGTTACGTCGCCTTCTTCGCCATCGGCGGCTACTCCATGGCCCTGCTGGGCGTGGACCAGCACTGGAGCTTCTGGGCCATCCTCCCCGCCGGCATCGCCGCCGCCGCCGTCGCCGGCGTCGTCCTGGGCGCTCCCACCCTGCGCCTGCGGGGCGACTACCTGGCCATCGTGACGCTGGGCTTCGGCGAGATCATCCGGGTCACGGCCAACAACCTGACCTTCACCGGCGGCCCCCGGGGCATCGCCGGCATACCCCATCCCCCCAGCGTCGGCCACGTCAAGGCCCTGCAGTACGGCGTGCTCGACCCCAAGCCCTACTACTACCTGACCCTGGCCGCCATCATCCTGGTGGTCTTCGTCGTGCGCCGGCTGGAGAACAGCCGCGTGGGCCGGGCCTGGGTCGCGATACGGGAGGACGAGGACGCGGCCCAGCTCATGGGCGTGCCCACCTTCAAGTTCAAGCTGTGGGCCTTCGCCATGGGCGCGGCCATCGGGGGCATGGCCGGCGTGGTGTGGGCGTCCAAGGTCATCTCCATCACCCCCGACAACTTCCAGTTCATCCTGTCGGTGCTGGTGCTGTCGGCCGTCGTGCTCGGCGGGTCGGGCAACCTGCCCGGCGTGATCCTGGGGGGGTTCCTCGTCGCCTGGCTGCCCGAGCGCTTCCGGGGCTTCGCCAGCCATCGCGACCTCATCTTCGGGGGCGCCCTGGTGGCCCTGATGATCTTCCGGCCCGAGGGCATCCTCCCCTCCCGGCGGCGGAGAGCGGAGATGGAGGAGGGCCAGGCCGGGCTGGGCACGCTGGGGGCCGCGGACGTCACGGCCGAGGCCTCGCCGTGACCGGGGCCCAGGCGGCAGCCGCCACCGGGCGGGAGCCGTTGCTCGAGCTGGGGGGCGTGACCCTGCGCTTCGGCGGCGTGGTCGCCGTCAACGAGCTCGACCTGACGGTGGAGAAGAACGAGATCTTCGCCCTCATCGGGCCCAACGGAGCGGGCAAGACGTCGGTGTTCAACATCGTCACCGGCGTCTTCGAGCCCCACCATGGGGCGGTGCGCTTCGGCGGGACGTCGCTCGTCGGGCTCCCGCCCTACCAGATCGTGAGGCTGGGCCTGGCCCGGACCTTCCAGAACATCCGCCTGTTTGGCAACATGTCGGCCCTGGAGAACGTCATGGTGGGGACCGACGCCCGCCACCGCACCAGCGTGCCCGGCGCCGTCCTGGGGCTCCCGTCCCACCGGGCCGAGGAGCGCGACGGCAGGAAGGTGGCCCACCAGCTGCTCGACTTCGTGGGCATCGGGCGGGTCGCCAACGAGACGGCCAAGAACCTGGCCTACGGGGACCAGCGCCGCCTGGAGATCGCCCGGGCCCTGGCCACCGAGCCCCAGCTCCTGCTCCTGGACGAGCCCGCGGCGGGGATGAACCCGGCCGAGAAGAGGGCCCTGCAGGCACTCATCCGCTCGGTGCGCGATGCGGGCCACACCGTGCTTCTGATCGAGCACGACATGGCCCTGGTGATGGGCATAAGCGACCGGGTCGCGGTGCTCGACTTCGGCCGGAAGATCTCGGAGGGCTCGCCGGCCCAGGTCCAGCAGGACCCGGCCGTGATCCGGGCCTACCTGGGCGTGGCGGAGGACTCCGATGCTTCTTGAGCTGGACGGCCTCCACGTCCACTACGGCAAGATCGAGGCCCTGAGGGGAGTCTCCGTCGCCGTCGAGGAGGGGGAGATCGTCACCCTCATCGGGGCCAACGGCGCGGGCAAGACGACGACGCTCAAGACCATCTCCGGTCTGCGCCGGGTGACCTCGGGCGCGATCCGCCTCAACGGTCGCGACATCACCAGGACACCCGGTCACGTTCGGGTGGAGCTGGGGGTGTCGCAGGCGCCCGAGGGGCGCCGCATCTTCCCGGGCATGACGGTGGTGGAGAACCTGGAGATGGGCGCCTACGCCCGGGGGGGTTCGGGGCGGGCCCGTCTCGGGGCCGAGTTCGAGCGCGTCTTCAGCCTCTTCCCCCAGCTGGCCGAGCGCCGCACGCAACCGGGGGGGACGCTGTCGGGCGGCGAACAGCAGATGCTCGCTATCGGACGGGCCCTCATGGCCCGGCCCCACGTGCTGCTGCTGGACGAGCCGTCCATGGGGCTGGCGCCGCGCCTGGTGGCCCAGATCTTCGCCATCATCGCCGAGATCAACCAGCAGGGAACGACCATCCTCCTCGTCGAGCAGAACGCGGCCCAGGCCCTGCGCCTGGCCGACCGGGCCTACGTGCTCGAGGTGGGCCAGGTGGTGAAGTCGGCGAGCGCCGCCGATCTCCTGGAGGACGAGTCGGTGCGGGCGGCGTACCTGGGCGGTGACGTGGCGTCGTAGGGTTGGGCTCCGTGACCGAGGAGCTCCACCTGCGCGACTCCTACCTCAGGCGCTTCGAGGCCACCGTCGCCCAGGTGCGGGAGGAGGACGGGGCCGTGGCCCTGGACCGCACCGCCTTCTACGCCACCGGCGGGGGCCAGCCCCACGACACCGGGGTTCTCGGGGGTGCGCCGGTCACAGACGTGCGCCACGACCCCGGCCGCCCCGTGGTGTGGCACGTCCTTGCGGGTTCCCCTCCGGCGGTCGGGGACCGGGTGGAGGGGGAGATCGACTGGGACAGGCGTTACGCCCTCATGCGCACCCACACCGCCCTGCACGTGCTGTGCGGCGTCATCTGGAACCAGTGGGGCAAGGCCGTCACCGGCGGCAACATGGAGCCGCTGGCGGCCCGCATGGACTTCGAGTTCGACCCGCTGCCCGAGGGCTTCGGCCCGACCGTCGAGGCCCTGGTCAACCAGGAGCTGAACCGGGCCCGGCCCATCGAGGTCTCCTTCCTCGCCCGGGACACGGCCCTGGCCGACGCCGACCTCATACGCACCAAGGTCAACCTCATCCCCGACGGCGTCCCCGAGATCCGGGTGGTGGACATC
>VAXP01000125.1 GCA_005884125.1 Actinomycetota bacterium
CTTCATCGACGGGATGATCGTTATCTCCCTGGTCGTGCTCACGGGCTGGGGCGGCCAGATCAGCCTGGGCCACTACGCCCTGGCCGCGGTGGGCGCCTTCACCGCTGCCGTCCTGGCCGGCCAGGCCCACCTGCCCTTCCTGCTGGCGGTGCCCGCCGCATCACTGGCCGGAGCGGCCGTGGCCATCGTCCTCGGCCTCACCGCTCTCAGGCTTCGAGGCCTCTACCTGGCGGCGACGACCCTGGCCTTCTCGGTGGTGATGGCCGTCCTACTGGCCCACAACTACCTGGGGCGCTACCTCCCCGAGCACGTGGGCCGGCCCCTGCTGCTGTTCCTCAAGACCGACGACAACCGAGCCTTCTACTACCTGTGCCTGGCCGCCCTGGCTCTCACGTGGTGGGCCGCGGCGGGGCTGCGCCGGTCGCGCACCGGGCGGGTTCTCATAGCCATGCGCGACAACGAGCGCTCGGCCCAGGCCTTCGGCGTGAACCTGGTGCGCACCCGCCTGGCCGCCTTCGCCATCTCCGGCTTCATGGCCGCGTCCGCCGGGGCCCTGCTCGCCTTCCACGCCCGGGCAGTGAGCGCAGGAGCCTTCACCCCCGACCAGAGCGTCCAGATCTTCCTCACCGCCATCATCGGCGGGCTGGGTTCCATCCAGGGCGCCCTGCTCGGCGCCGTGTACTTCGCGGTGGTCGACTTCTTCGTCCACGGCGTGGTCGGCCAGCTCCTGGCCAGCTCCATCGGCGTGCTCGTCGTGCTCTACGTGCTGCCGGGCGGGCTGGGGGCGCTGGCCTACCAGGGGCGGGACGCGGTGCTGCGCCGGGTCGCCATCCGCCGCCGCATCTGGGTCCCCAGCCTGTTCTCCGACGTGGCCGCGGCCGCCGGGCTCACCAACCGGGCGCCCCTCGCCCCCCGCCCCCAGGTGGCCAGCGAGCCGAGGCAGGTGCCGGCCAGGTACAGGCAGCCCTCCCGCATCCGCACGACCGGCGCCAGCCAGTCCGGACCGAAGTGGACCTACGGCTGATGGCTCGGCGTACCCCCACCCTCGAGGCGGATGCCGCCCCGACCAGCCTCGACGCGCCGGAGGCGAGCAGGACGCCGGGCGCGCCGGCCCCGGCGAGCGCCCCGTCGGCCGGGGTCATCACCGGCCGGGGCCTTCGGGGATTCTCCCTGGGCGGGCCCTTGTTGCCCCTGCTCGTGCTTTGCGGCATCGCCCTCGTCCAGGAGATGGACCGCGACGCCATCGGCGTTCTCACCCCCGAGATCCGTGACTACTTCGGGCTCGATCTCACGACTTTGACCGTGATCGTCAGCCTCACAGGAGTGCTCACCCTCCTCCTGGCCCTCCCCGTGGGTTACCTGTCCGACCGGCTCAGACGCACCTGGCTGACCACGGTCGGCGTCCTCGCCATCGGCGTCTTCGGACTGCTCAGCGGGCTGCTCCCCACCATCCTGCTGTTCACCATCGCCCGGGCCGCGGGCGGCATGGGGCGCACCATGGACCCGGCCCACAACTCGCTGCTGGCCGACTACTTCCCTCCCGGGTCCCGGGCCAGCGTCTACGCCGCCCGCCAGCTGGCGGTGGAGATGGGCAGGGGCCTGGGCCCGCTGTTGGCCGGCGCCGTCGCCGCCCTGTTCGTATGGCAGGCGGCCTTCATCGCCATCGCCATCCCCACCTTCGTCCTGGCCTACGCCGCCTTCGCTCTCATCCGCGAGCCGGTGAGAGGCGAGCAAGAGCGCAGGGCTGCGGGCGCCGGTGAGGAGGTGGCCCTGGCCGCCGAACGCCCGCCCTCCTTCGAGGAGTCGCTGAGGGTGGCCTGGAACGTGCGGACCCTGCGGCGCGTCATCTACTCGCTCCCGTTCCTCATCGGCCCACTGCTGGCCATCGTCACCCTCCTCAACCTGTACTACGACGAGGTCTTCCACGTGGGTCCCGGGCTGCGGGGCGTGTTCACCGCCCTCCAGCAGGGGTTCGCGGTGATGGGGCTCATCGCCGGAGGTGCCCTCGCCACCCGGCTCCTGCGCGACCGTCCGGCCAGGGTGATCACCTACGCGGGGGCCATGGCGGTGGTGGCCGGGTTGGCCATGGCCGCGGTGGCCGGGTCGCCCTTCCTGGCCCTGGCCATCGCCTTCTCGTGCGTGTTCGCCTTCGCCTCCACCATCCTCCTGCCCACGGGCCAGGCCCTGCTGTCCCTGGTCGTGCCGGCCCGGACCCGGGGCATGGGCCTGGCCCTGGCCACCGTGGCCATCATCCCCGGCTACCTGATCTTCGTGATCTCCGGCGCCATCGGCGACCACTTCGGCCTGCGTGGTGGGGTGCTCGTGCTCGTGCCCGTGTTCCTCATCGGCGCCGCCATCCTGCTCTCCGCCGGTGCCACCGTGGACGCCGACATCCGGGCGGCGGCTGCTGCAGCCATGGCCGCCCACATCTCCCGTGACGCCAAGAAGCAGGGCCAGGCCAAGCTGCTGATCTGCCGCGACCTCGACGTGCACTACGGGCCGGTGCAGATCCTCTTCAACGTCGACTTCGAGGTCGCCGAGGGCGAGATCGTCGCCCTCCTGGGCACCAACGGGGCCGGCAAGTCGACCCTGCTGCGGGCCGTCGCCGGCCTCACCACGCCGTCGAACGGGGCCATCTTCTACGACGGCGAGGACATCACCTACCTGCCCCCCCACGAGCACGCAGAAGGGGGGATCGTTGCCGTTCCCGGCGGCAAGGGCGTCTTTCCGCTCCTCACCGTGGCCGAGAACCTGCGCGTCGCCGCGTGGATGTACCGCGACGACGAGGAGCACGTCCGCCGGGCCACCGAACAGGTCTTCGGCTACTTCCCCATCCTCCGCCAGCGCTCGGGGGAGGCCGCCGGCAACCTGTCGGGCGGCGAGCAGCAGATGCTCACCCTGGCCCAGGCCTTCCTGTCGCGACCGCGGCTGCTCATGATCGACGAGCTCTCCCTGGGGTTGGCGCCCTCCGTCGTCGAGCAGCTCCTCGGGATCGTGCGGTCAATCCACGACCAGGGCACCACAGTCGTCCTGGTGGAGCAGTCGGTGAACGTGGCCCTGGGCCTGGCCCAGCGGGCCGTCTTCATGGAGAAGGGCGAGATCAAGTTCAGCGGGCCGACGGAAGAGCTCATGCGCCGGCCCGACATCCTGCGATCGGTGTACCTGCAGGGCACAGCCGGTGCGGGGGGACGCCTCGCGGTGCGGGCACCCGAGTGGACCGACCCGGGCGTTGCCGCCGAGCTGGCCCTGGACGTGCGCCACGTCACCGTGTCCTTCGGGGGGATCAGGGCCGTGGACGACGTCAGCTTCACCCTGGAGGAGGGACGGGCCCTGGGTTTCATCGGACCCAACGGGGCGGGCAAGACCACCCTTTTCGACGCCGTCTCCGGATTCGTGCGCCCCAGCCGGGGCACCACGCTGTTGTTCGGCGAGGACATCACCGACCTGGGCCCGGACGGCCGCGTCGGCGCCGGCCTCCTGCGCTCCTTCCAGGACGCCCGCCTCTTCCCCAACCTCACGGTGCGGGAGAACCTGCTCGTCGCCCTCGAGCGCCACCTGGACAACCGCAGCTCGGTGGCCGCGGCGCTCCACCTCCCCAACGTCCGCAGCTCGGAGGCCAAGGCCAACAGGCGGGTCGAGCGCCTGGTCGAGCTCTTCGCCCTGGGCCCCACGCGCGACAAGTTCGTGCGGGAGCTGAGCACGGGCCAGCGCCGCATCCTGGACATGGCCTGCGTCATGGCGGCCGAACCCCGCGTCGTGCTCCTCGACGAACCCTCGTCCGGGATCGCCCAGAAGGAAGCGGAAGAGATGGCGCCTCTGCTGGCCCGCATCCGCTACGAGACGGGCTGCTCGATGCTGATCATCGAGCACGACATGCCGCTCATCACCGCGGTGTCCGACGAGCTCGTCGCCCTCGAGCTCGGCGCCGTCGTCACCCGGGGTTCGCCCGAACAGGTCATCGAGCACCCACAGGTCGTGGCCTCCTACCTGGGCACCTCGGAGGGAGTCATCCAACGATCCGGCCACTCGCCGGGCTGAGAGAGGGATCCATGGACGTAAAGCGATTCGAGAAGGCCTTCAACCGCATCGTGGAAAACGTCAACACGGTGATCCACGGGAAGGACGACGTGGTTCGGCTGTCGATGACCGCCATCTGCGCGGGGGGCCACATCCTGTTCGAGGACGTGCCCGGCGTGGGGAAGTCGATGCTGGCCCGGGCCCTGGGCCAGTCGATGCGAGCCGACATGTCCCGGGTGCAGTGCACGCCGGACATGCTGCCGGGCGACATCACCGGCAGCTCGGTCATCGACACCAAGTCGATGAACTTCGTCTTCCGGCCCGGCCCCGTCTTCGCCAACGTGCTGCTCGTCGACGAGATCAACCGGGCGACGCCGAAGACCCAGTCCGCCCTGCTCGAGGCCATGGCCGAGCGCAACGTCACCGTGGACGGGGTCACCCACCCCCTGCCGGCACCCTTCCTGGTTCTGGCCACCCAGAACCCGGTGGAGCTGGCCGGCACCTTCCCCCTGCCCGAGGCCCAGCTCGACCGCTTCCTCTTCAAGCTCACCATGGGCTACCCCGACCTCGAAGCCGAACGCAAGGTCATCCTCGGCAACGCCACCAGGCTGGAGGTGGAGACGCTGGAGCCGGTCGTGGACGGCAAGGAGGTGCTGGACATGATGGCCCTGGCCGCCCGCGTCGAGGTCACCCCGCCCGTGCAGACGTTCATCCTGGAGATCACCCAGGCCAGCAGGCAGGAGCCGGCCCTGCTCCTGGGGGCCGGGCCCCGGGCCTCCATCGCCCTGCTCAAGGCGTCGAAGGTGGCCGCGGCGGCCGACGGCCGGGAGCTGGTCTACCCCGAGGACGTGAAATCCCTGCTGCGACCGGTCCTCGGCCACCGCATGATGCTGACGCCCGACGCCGTTCTGCGGGGCGAGACCATCGACAACGTGCTCGAGCGGGTCGTCGGGCGAATCAAGCCGCCGCTCGGCGTGGAGGCGCCGGCCGGCAACGGCAGGGCCGGCGACAAGGCCGGGCCCGCGCCCAGCCGCCGGCGGCGAACCCGGGCCACGGAGGGTGCTTCCTCCCGATGAGCGCAGGCGTCACCAACCCCCCGCGCACGACCAGGCTCGGCCCGCTGGCAGAGCGCTTCACGCGCCTCACGGGCCTGACCTCGTCGGGCGCGGTCGTGGTCGTCCTGGCCGCGGGCGCCTGGCTGCTGGCCCGTGTCGTCGGCGGCCGGCCCCTGTACATCGTCGCCTACACCCTGGTGCTGCTGCTGGCTGCCTCGTACGCCGTGGGGCGGCGGCCGCTGCCCATCGAGGGCTCTCGCTCGGAAACCCGGCCCCGGCTGGCCGCAGGGGAGACCGTCACCATGCAGGCCCGGCTGGCCGCCCGCCGCCGGGTGAGCACCTTCGTGCTCGAGGAGAAGCTGCCCGCCGCCCTGGGCGAGTCCGCCGCCCTGCCCGTGGCCGTTATGGACCCCGGCGCCGAGGTCGAGCACGACTACCGGCTCACGTGCAGGCGTCGCGGCGTGTACGAGCTGGGCCCGCTGGTGGCCAGGTGGGGCGACCCCTTCGGCTTCACCCGCCGGGAGGTCGTGCTGGTGGACCCGGTCGAGGTGCTGGTGCACCCCGGCATCGAGGCCGTCGAGGACCGGCCCCTCACCAGGCTGTTCGAGGACCCTCCCATCCGTCCACCGTTCTCCCGCCCGTGGCCCAACGGTTTCGAGTTCTACGGGATGCGCAGCTACACGCCGGGCGACGACGTGCGCCGGGTGGTCTGGCGCGCCTACGCCCGCACCGGTCAGCTGCTGGTGCGGGAGGCCGAGCAGGGGATAACCGACAAGGTCACGATCCTCCTGGACCAGGACCTGCAATACCACAGCCGGGGCGAGGTGAGCGGGTCCTTCGAGGCGGGCGTGAAGGTGGCGGCGTCGCTGGGCGTGCGCCACCTGCGCGACGGTTTCTCCGTCACCCTGGAGGGCAGCGAGGGCCGGCTCGTCCCCGTGCTGCGAGGAGGCACGTCGCAGCTCACCCTGCTCGACGCCCTGGCCCGGATCGAGCGGGTCAAGGCCCCACTGAACGACGCCATCATGCGCTTGGTCGGCGACGGCCTGCGCAATGCCCACCTGGTACTCGTCACCCCCCGCCTCGACGCGGAGGCCGCCGCTCGTCTCGATCTCATCTTGCAGCGAGGTATCTCCGTGCTGGTGGCCGCCCTCCTGTGGGGAGAAGAGGCAGCCGAGACCCTGGCCCGGGCCTCGTCGCTCGGGGCCCAGGTGATCGAGGTGCGGCCCAACGTCCCCCTGGCCGTGGCCTTCCGCCGCCTGGTCGGAGCGGGCATGGGAGGAAGATGACGGCCGCCGCCTTCGCCGCCGGGGTCGCCGTCCGCATCTCCACGGGCGTCCGAGCGGAGACGGGTCGGGCCTGATGTCGACGCCCACTCTGGACCGGGATGTCGCCGGCGACGACGTCCTCCTCACCTCCCTGACACCTGAGCCCGAGGCCGCTCCCTCCGGCCTGGGTCCGGACGGAGAGGTGGACGTGGAGCCCGACCTCCTCGACGTAGCCGTGCGTCCCATGCTGGTGGCGGCGTGCAGCTCGCTCGCCGCGGCCCTCACGGTGGGAGGGATCTTCGGATCCTCAGGGGCGCGCGCCCTGGGCGCGGCCGCGGCCCTGGCCGGGGTGGGCTGGGCCTGGCTGACGGCCCGGTCGGCCCGCAGGCGGGCCCTTTACCAGGCCCTCCTCCCCCTCGTGCTCCTGGTGCTGGGCCTCCTCAGCGTCACCGGGGGCGCCCCC
The DNA here is from genome assembly GCA_005884125.1 of Actinomycetota bacterium. Taxonomy (GTDB): domain Bacteria; phylum Actinomycetota; class Acidimicrobiia; order Acidimicrobiales; family AC-35; genus AC-35. The sequence goes on from VAXP01000125.1 coordinate 6,801, forward strand.
GGTGGTCCCTCGAACCTGCCCCACCTCGTGAGCCAGGCCGTCCGCAGCGGCCATCTCCTGCGACCGCCGATCCCGTTCGACGCCGGCTGGCGGCCCATCCTCATCGTCCTTCTGGCTCTGGTCGGCTTCGCCGCCGGCGCCGCGGGCATGGTGCTCGACCGGCCCCGTCTCGCCCTGGCGGTCCCCCTGCCCCTGGTCGCCCTCACCGCCATCTCCCAGCCCAAAAACGGCCAGGCCCTGGCCGGCCTGCTGGCCGTCCTGCCCGTGGTGGCCGGGCTCACGGTGCTGTTCGGAGGCGACACGGGCGGGGTGGCCCGGTTGTCGCGCGACTTCGAGCTGCGCAGGGTGTTGAAGGCGGGCGCCCTGCTCGTGCCCCTGATCGGGGGCGTGCTCCTTCTGAACAGCACATCCCTCCTGTTCCCGAAGCCTGTCTACAACCCGGCCCAGAAGCCGCAGAAGCCCAAGGCGGTCCCCCTCTCGGCAGCCGGCGACCGGGTCCTGTTCGAGGTCGACGGCCCCATCACCGGGCCGTGGAAGATCGGCTCACTCGACGTCTACGACGGGCGGGCCTGGCGGCTCCCGCCCTTCGATCCCCGCAAGCTCCGCAAGGTCGGACCGGACGGGGTGATCGACCCCAGCCGGCCCAGCGACATCTCGGTGGCCTTCACGGTGCGCGACCTCGGCACCACGGCCACGCTCCCCGGGGTGACGGGTCCCACCAAGGTGACGGTGAGCAACGAGAAGCTGACGTTCGACGACCGGGCCGGTGCCTTCCGGGTAGCCAGCGGCCGGGTGCCAACCGGGTTGAGCTACAAGATGTCCCGGCCCTCCTATCCCACGCCGGAGCAGCTTCGGGTCGCGCCCGGTCCGCCCGCCTCCCTGGACAAGGCCACCCGATCGATCCCAGCCCCCCCGCCGGCCGTCGGTGACCTGCTGGCCTCGGCCCCGAGCGACCCGTGGGACCGGCTCGACTTCCTGCTCAAGAAGCTGACAGCAGTCGAGGTCGCGGTGGGCGCGGGCAACCCCGTCGACGTGCCCCCGTCCAAGGTGCAGCAGATCCTGGCCGGCAACCACGAGGGCTCGCCCTACGAGCTGGTGGCGGCCGAGGCCATGCTGGCCCGGTGGGCGGGCGTGCCGTCGCGCATCGGCTTCGGCTTCGACGGCGAGCAGAGGGAGGGGTCGGTGCTCACCGTCCGACCCAAGAACGCGGCCCAGTGGCTGGAGGTCTACTTCGACGGCCACGGGTGGATCCCGATCATCACCACGCCGCCCAAGGCCAAGGCGTCGCTCGACAACGACAAGAACGTGAAGTTCAACCCGACGATCCAGGCCGGGTCCGACGTGGCCGTGCAGGTCTACATCCCCGTGAAGGTGAAGTCCCTGCTCCTGCTCTACCAGCGGGTCCGAGGCGTGCTCCTCGGGCTCGTGCCCTACGCCACGGCCGGACTCCTGCTCTACCTCTCGCTTCCCTGGTGGCAGAAGGCCTGGCGGCGGACCAAGCGGCGGCGGTGGGCGTCCGGCCTCGGGCCCGAAGCCCAGATCGCCATCGAGTACGGCGAGCTTCGCGACCTGGCCACCGACCTGGGCGTCGGTGACCCCTACGCCACACCGATCGAGTTCCTCGACCACGTGGTGGAGGACGACGAGCACGAGGAGCTGGCCTGGCTCGTGACCAAGGCCCTCTACGGGGAGCTGCGGGGACGCTGCACCGACGCCGATGTGGCCGCCGCCCGGGAGCTGGCCGGGTCGCTACGGCAGCGCCTGGCCAAGGCCCAGCCCGTGCAGACCCGGCTCCTGGCCCTGATCACCAAGCTGTCCCTGGAACAGCCCTACAGCACGGAGATGCCCGCGGTCCGCACCTTCCGGGCCCGCCGTCTCCGGCCGCTGCTGGCTGGGAGGAGCTGAGCATGCGTCCATGGGCACGTAAGCACGGTGCCTTGCTGGCGGCGGCCGCCCTGTGCACCGTCACCGCATCGTGCGGGCTCGGGCACGGCCCGAGCTTCACCATCGGGTTCCGGAGGGTGGCGCTCGACCTCTCCTACAAGGACGAGGCCCTGGCCAAACCCTCCAATCCGCAGCAGACGGTGACCCCCCAGCCCGTGCTGGCTACGTCCCCCTTCGTCACCTTCCAGCTGCCGTCGGCCAAGGTGAGCCTGCCCCCCCTGCCTCACGTCCTCGACTGTCCTACGGCGGGCCCCGACCAGCATCCTCCCGACCCCGTGACCGTGTTCTCCACCGTGGCCCCACAGCCCGGCACCTATCTGCAGCACAACACCGGCAGGTTCAGCCTCGGGACGGGCGTGAGCGCGGTCTTCACCATGCCCAAGCACACACTGTTCCAGATCAGGAACGTGGTGCGCTCGCACGTGGAGGACCAGGTGAACGGGCCGACGGAGGTGAACACGTGGGACGTCGTGGTGCCCGGGATCAACGGTTCTACGACCACGACGTACCAGACGACCTTCTCACCTGCCCCGGTGGTGTCCACCGTGGAGCAGTCCCTCAACGTGGCCCACGCCCCCGCAGGCGAGCTCGACCTGGTGCACCTGGTGATCGTCGCCGGCTCCACCACCGTCGACTTCCGGCCTCAACCCCCGGTGACGATCATGGCCTTCAAGAACGGCACCGGCACGTCCTGGAGTTCGGCCGGGATCGATCCGCGCGACGGCACGTCCATGGTCGTCCGGGGCAGCATCGCCAAACGGGTGAACGTGGACCTCTGCGGCAAGGTCTACGACACCTACGAGGTGGTCTCCAACGAGCAGATCGCCAACCTCCGTACGGGACTCACGTCGCGCACCGATCCCAACGACCCCAACGTCTACGACATCGCCACTCAGTACGGGGCGTTGTTCCTGCACCAGCACATCGCCACGACAACCACGTTCCCCACCGATTCGGGCACGACGACGATCGTGTCCAACTATGACCAGACCCTCGACTCGCGGGAGCCGGTCGGGTGACCGCGGTCAGGAGCGCGGCTGTCGGCGCCCTGGTGGGGGCGGCCCTTGTCCTCGCAGCCTGCGGCTCCGCCTCGCCCGGCGGGCGGCTCGTGGCACCTGACGCCGTCCCCACCGAGCTGGTGCCCCCGACCCTGGAGGGCAACCTCACCCTGGGCGAGTACCTGCCCGGGCGCCAGGCCTTCGCCCAGGCCGGTCCGGCCTCGCTCGTGTCGGACGGCCGTCTATGGGCCATCCGCCGGGGCGAGACCCTGGTGGGGACGCTGCAGATCAGCACCGTGAAGCGCGACGTCTCGGTGACCAGCCCCCGCGACCACCAGGCGATCCTCGACGGGGTGATGACGGGCATCTCCTACCAGACCGTCGACGTGGGCGGCATCAAGGTGGCGGCCAGCAGCTCGGCCGACCGCACCCTCTACCTGTGGTTCGGACCCAAGCTGTTCGAAGTGCTGCAGCTCAAGGGCACCAGGGTCGACCCCGACAGCGTGGCCGCCGATGTCATCTCCTACCAGCTCTCCACCGGCAGGCTCGGCACCGTGAGCCCGTCGTGACGGCTCTCCTCCGTTCCCGCCTGGCGATGGCGCTCGCTCTCGTCGCTGCGGCCACGGTCGCCGTCGGCGCCATCTCCTTCGCCGAGCGCCACGGGGCCAGCGATGGCGTCGTCCGCGTCCGGCGCGTCGTGCTCCAGGACGCCCGGTTCGTCAACGGCCCGCGCGCCGGAGCGACCTTTGCCGATCTCAGCGGGGCCCTCCTGGCCGACGCGCAGTCCTGTTCGCGCCATCGCTCGGACCGGGACGTCAGGTGTGCCGCCCGCTTCTCGGCCGCGGCCTACACCAGCGTCACGGCCTTCAGCCTGCTGGGGTGCACCCAGCCCGGTGTCTTCCAGGCCCGCCGGGGCGTGCTGGCCGAGCTGGACGGGATCATCGCCCTCGACCACCGACACCGGCCCGCGGCCGCGCTCCCCCGCGTTCCCAGCGTTCCGAGCGTTCCGAGCTGCTGATGTCCCCCGTGCCCCACGCATTGGCGGTCGACGCAGACTCACACGTGCTGGAACCGGCCGATCTCTGGGAGACCTACCTGGAACCCGAGTACCGGGACCGGGCCATCCGCATCACCGAGGTCAACGGCGTCGAGCAGCTGGTGATGGGCGGCCAGGTCGTGCTGGCCGGCACCCTGGCCGGCCTGGGTGGCGTCCACGTCGAACGGAGCAGGCTGTTCAGCGGCACCATGCGGTACACGGACGGCTGTCCGCCGGCGAGCTACGACCCCGCCGCCCGCCTCGCCCTCTACGACGATTGGGGCGTGGCCGCCGGGGTCGTGTTCCCCACCGTCGGGATCCTTCCCTTCCCGTGCGACGACACCGCGCTGGCATCGGCCTACTGCCGCGCCTACAACACCTGGCTGGCTGAGTTCTCGGCCGAGGCCGAGGGCAGAATCCTTCCCATCGCCCACCTCAACCTGGCCGACGTGGACGAGGCGGCACGCGAGCTCGACCGCTGCCTGGCGCTCGGGTTCAAGGGAGTGTTCGTGGCGCCCGAGCCGGTGAACGGGATCCGTCCCGGGAATCCGCATTTCGACCCGCTCTGGGACCGCTGCGCGGAGGCGGGAGTGCCTGCGTGCCTGCATGTCGTGGTCCGCTTCGGCGGAGCAGGCGTGCCCTTCGAGCCCTGGCTGCTCGCCGGCTCCGGGATGGTGTTCGCCTTCGCCCTGGGGGCGCCGGGACAGATCGTCCCGGCCCTCGCCTCCATGGTGCTCGACGGCGTGTTCGACCGGGTGCCGTCGCTCAAGGTCCTGTGCGTGGAAGCCGGATGCGGATGGGCCGCCCACCTCATGGACAGGCTGGACGAGAAGCACGAGCTCCTCTCGTTCATGCAGGGCCCCTTGCGCCGGCGGCCGAGCGAGTACCTGCGGGAGAACGTGTGGTACGTCGCCGAGCCGGGCGAGCGCTCGATCGGGGCCATGCTCGACCTCGTCGGCGAGGATCGGATCCTCTGGGGATCGGACTTCCCCCATATCGACTCGACGCTCGACGCGCCTTCGCTCATCCGAGAGTCGGTGCGCGCCCTCAGCCCGGCCCGGCAGGCGGCGGTGCTGGGAACCAACGCGGCCGCCCTGTTCGGGATCTGATGGCCACGTCACCGGCGAGAGAGGGCGACGGGCGGCGGCGTCGGGGCCGGGTCGAGGTGCGTCCGGTGGTGGCCGCCGCGGCCCACGCCGAGGCCGACGGCCTCAGGCGCGACGGGGACCGCAAGCTGCCGCTCGGCCGCAAGGCCCGCGAGACCCGCAACCGGCTGCTGCAGGCCGCCTATGTGCAGTTCAGCCAGACCGGGTACCGAGGCACCAAGGTGGGTGACATCTCGGCCCGGGCCGGCACCAGCCTCGGCACCTTCTACCAGTACTTCCACGGCCGGGCCGACGTGATGTCCTCGCTGGTCGCCGGGGCCATCAGGGCCACCCTCGACCGCCCCCACTGGCGGCTCTCCCAGGGGCGGGAGGGCATCCGCCGCCTGCTGCACCAGTACGTCGCCAGCTATGAGGCCACCGCCGCCTTCCAGGGCGTGTGGGAGGAGGCGACCCACGTGGACGAGGTGCCGGCCAGTGTCCGGCGTGACCTGGGGCGCTTCCTGACCGAGGGGGTGGAGCGGGAGTTCCGACGGGCCCAGCGCGCCGGCTCGCTCGGCCGTGACGTCGACCCCACCACGCTGGCCCGGGCCCTGACGGCCATGGTCGACCGCTACTGCTATCTCACCTACGTCTTCGACCCCCCGTCCCCGGCCGTCCCCATCGACGCCTCCGTCGACACCTTGGAGTTCATCTGGGCTGCCAGCCTCGGTCAGCTCGGCTCCGAGACGCCGCCCTCGGGCGGCCGGTCGGCCACGGAGTAGTCGGCGACAGCCTGCGCGTGGCAGGCGCGCCCATGCTTCCGTACCCGGGTGTCCCGGTGACCCCGGAAGGCGCTATGCGGCCGGGTCGTTTTGGAGGAGGCGAGGGCTCCGGCTGGCCGCGGCGGTCGCCACCAGGGCCACGAAGTCGTCGACCGGCATGGGGCCGAGTTGACGCCCGTCCCGCAGTCGGACAGCGACGGTTCCGTCCGCCGCCTCCCGCCGCCCGGATCACGGCTAGGTAGGGGACCTTGTCCCGCTGCGAGTCCCGGATCCGGGCGGCCAGGGTGGCGTCCCGGTCGTCGACCTCGGCTCGTACGCCGCCTTGGCGCAGACGGTCCCGAACCGACCTGGACCGGTCGGCCAGATCATCGACCATGGGGAGCAGACCGTCCAGCGCGGAGCGCAGGTGTCCGGTCAATGCGGGGGCCCGGCACCGCCTGGCCGACCGAGCTACCGTCGGCGCCAGTCGAGTCAGGGGGGTCCGAATGGGGAACGCGAGGATCACCGGAGATCCGCGGATCGATCCGCGCATCAAGGCAGTGCTCGGGGCCTTCGAGCTGCCCACCGCCGAGGGTGACGCCAAGAGTCGCGAGCAGGTGCTCGAAGAGGCCAACACCGAGGAGGCGATCGCTCAGCGCAAGATCGTGACGGCAATCCTGGAGATGTGCGACAGCGAGGAGATCGCACCGTCCAAGGGGCTGGAACTGTCCGAGCACTCCGTGGTCTCCGAGCCGGACGGCAACACGATCAACATCCGGTTCATCCGCCCCGGGGGTCAGGACGTCGTCCCCTGCGTCTACTACATCCACGGGGGCGGGATGCAGACCATGTCCTGCTACGACGGGAACTACCGGGCGTGGGGACGAATCCTCGCCGCCCAAGGCGTGGCGGTGGCGATGGTCGACTTCCGCAACGCCCTCGTGCCGTCGTCGGTCGACGAGGTTGCCCCCTTCCCGGCCGGCTTGAACGACTGCGTGTCCGGCGTCAGGTGGGTGGCGGCCAACCACACGCGGCTGAGCGTCGACTCCGGCAGGATCGTCATCGCCGGGGAGAGCGGCGGGGGCAACCTCACGCTGGCAACCGGGCTCCGCCTCAAGCTGGACGGCGAACTCGGCCTCATCAAAGGTCTCTACGCCCTGTGCCCCTACATCGCCGGACGGTGGCCCCTGCCCGAGAACCCCTCGTCGAGCGAGGACAACGGCATCCTCCTCGACCTGCACAACAACCGGGGCGCCATGGCCTACGGTATCGAGGAGCTCGAGACCAGCAACCCGCTGGCCTGGCCCGGCTCCGCCACCGAGGACGACGTGCGTGGCCTGGTGCCGACGGTAATCAGCGTCAATGAGTGCGACCCGCTCCGCGACGAGGGCATCAACTTCTACCGGTTGTTGCTGCGCGCCGGCGTCGCCGCCCGGTGCCGCCAGGTCATGGGCACCATCCACGGCACCGAGATCCTCCCCATGATGTGCCCCGACATCAGCCGCGACACCGCCGCGAGCATCGCCGACTTCGCCCGCAGGGCTGGAAGCTGACGCAGACCTCTCTCGTTGGAGCCGATCTTCTTCGCCTCAGGTGATGAGCTCCGGTCCTGGCTCGACCAACACCACGAGAGCGAGACCGAGCTGCTCGTCGGCTTCCACAAGAAGGGCACAGGCAAGCCGACGCTGACTTGGTCCGAGTCGGTCGACCAGGCCTTGTGCTTCGGCTGGATCGACGGTGTACGACGCAGTCTCGGTCCGGACGCATACACGATCCGATTCACCCCGAGAAAGCCGACCAGCACCTGGAGCAACATCAACGTAGCCAAGGTCGAGCGACTGACAGAGCTGGGACTGATGCGGCCGGCCGGTGTCGCCGCCTTCGGGCGCCGCGCTCCCGAGAGGACGGGGGTGTACTCGTTCGAGACTGCCCCAGCCCGTCTTGGTCCCGAGTACGAGAGCGAGTTCCGCCGCGACCGCAAGGCGTGGTCGTGGTTCCGGCGTCAGGCGCCCGGCTACCAGCGAACCGCCACCCATTGGGTCATGGGGGCCAAGAAGGAGGAGACGCGCCGATCACGGCTTGCCACCCTCATCGCCGACTCCGCAGCCAGCCGGAAGGTGAAACCGTTGCGCCGCCCGGGCGAGTAGCTGGGTCAGCCGGATCGCGCTGTGCCATGTGCCGAGAGCACTCCGTCAGTTCGCATGCACTCACTGCGAGCGCCGGCGGTGGGCGGTCCGAACCCACCGCCGCGATCGGCTCGGTCTCTAGACGGCGCCTTCGGGTGTCGTGCGGTCCTGTGACAGCGGTCGACGCGAAGGGCTGAGCGCCATGTCGTAGGTCAGCCACTCGCCGCGGTCGAAGTCGTAAAGCTTGCAGCGGCGAGTGTTGTCGACGAAGTTCCCGAACCGCAGCGGCTTGTCATGGACAGTGTCGGGATAGGCAGCCTTGATGGCGTCGGCAGCCCGCTCGAGGTTGTACATCGGAATGCGCATGTCCACGTGGTGGGGGACGTGGACCATGATCCAGTGGAGGAAGAAGTTGAGGCCGGGAGGAACGCGAAGGATCGTCGTCCCATCCATCTGCCCCTTGAATCTCGTCCACTCCCGCCGCTTCCACCACCTGATGCCGGGATGAACGTGGTGAATGTGTACGAGCGACCCGATGACGTAGCTGAAGCTGAGGAAGGGAACGACGAGAACCCGGGTCACCAGCCACAGTGTCCCGGCCACGGAGCCCGTGCGCGACCAGCCCATCCAGGTGAGGGCGACTGTCGCTCCCAGGACGAAGGTGGCGACGATCCATCGGTCGCGGCGAATGGCCTTCATCCAGCGGGCGGGCGGCGTCCCGACGACCATCTTGTGCCACCAGACCTCGCGCATGTAATAGGCGCCGGCACCCATCCAGGACCATTCGAAGCGATGCCGAGACCTCTGCCACCGCGACATCGCCCGGTACTCCTCAACCGTGTAGGGGTGCCACACGAAGTCGTAACCCTGGCGGACGGTGTATGCGTGGTGGATGCGGTTATGGCCGAGAATCCAACCCTCGTAGACGTGCCAGCCGGGCAGCATGGCGACGTGCCCAACGAAGGAGTTCAGCCGCTTGCTGCGGAACAGCGCGCCGTGGGCGGCGTCGTGGCCCACGATGAACAGCGCCGACACCGCCAGGGCCATCACCACCTCGAGGCCGACCACGGCAAGGGGCTGGCTCACGACGATGAGGGCCCAGACGAGCACGGCGTACACGACGAGGTCACGGCCGAAGTAGGCCAGGCCCTTCCACGTCGGGTTGCGGTATGCGGCGGCGGGGATGACGTCGAGGACGGGCTTGAGCGAGCCGGACCCTGGAGCCTCGGTGGACTCGTCAACAGGCCGAGATGCTTGATCCGGACCTTGGGTGGGCGTGGCGACGGCGGTCCCTTGGGTGGGCATGCGGCACAGCCTACCTACCAGTCGGTAGGTGACCAAATTGGAGACTTCCCCGATGCCCGGGGCCGGCGTGACAGCTTTGGGGCATGTCCATGACCCCTCCACCGCTCAGCTGCCCTGCCTGCCGAGTCATCGATCAGGCGGACGGCGTCGAGGACGGCAACCTGTACAAGCTGGAGCACTACCAGACCCGTAGCGAACGGAGGCTGCTCGAAGCGATCATGCGAGCCCAGGACCGGGCCGCGGATCGGGTCACCTCGTTCGCGGGGTCTCTGAACTTTGTCTACATCCACTCGGTCTGGTTCGGGATCTGGGTGCTCGTGAACGTCGGGATACTCGGCGCGTCGTTCAAGTTCGACAAGTTCCCCTTCGGGCTACTGACGATGATCGTCAGCCTGGAGGCGATCTTTCTCTCGACCTTTGTGATGGTCAGCCAGAACCGCCAGGCGGCGAGAGCAGACATCCGCGCCCAACTCGACTTCGAGACCAATCTGCGCTCGGAGATCTGGTCGGTACACATCGGTCAAGCACTCGGTGTCGACCCGGGCCACGTCGAAGACGTAGTGCGCCAAGCGATCGAGGGCTCGAGATCCCACTTGGCCAGTGGGACCTGAAAGGAGATCCTCTTCAGCCATGTCCTGGACGGACGGGATGTTCGCGGCGCCGGATCATCCGAGACGGCATCTCACCCGGCGGTGTCGGGGGCCGAGTCGAACGCGGTCATGCCAGCATCTGAGCGGCGACCTTCTCCGCGATCATCACGGTCGTGAGGTGAGTATTGGCGCGAGGAATGGAAGGCATGACCGAGGCATCAACGATCCGTAGCTGTTCGATGCCGATGTTGCGACAGGTGGGATCAACCACGGCCATGGGATCGTCAGCAGGACCCATGCAGCAGGTGCCGCAGGCGTGGACGTAATCGTTCACACGCCTTACCAGCCACTCGCGGAGAGCACCATCGTCCGCCACGTCTTCGAAGGAGGTGCCCTGCTCGTCGAGAACGACGGAGTCGGCGATGGCGCTGATAACCGGGTGGTGGACGAGGCGATTCAGGTGTCGTATGCCGTGCACCATCCGTTCCATGTCTCGGCCGTCCGAGAGCATGTTGAACTCGACGAGGGGATCGACCTCAGGGTCGTCGGACGCTAATCGGACGGTGCCTGTCGAGTGCGGCTCCATGAGCGCTACCGCGACCTGTCCGAGCAAGAGGCGTTCGCGGGCCGCCCCGAGATGGTTGAAGGCGAGCATCTGCATGTCGGCGTCGCCTCCGAGCCCCGAGGAGTAGCGAAGCACCGTGGTGAACACGGGCCGGTTGGCATCCGCGGGTTCCTTCAGGGCCAGCAACGCTCCGACAAAGGGGTGATCGGCGAGGTTCGCACCCACCCCGGGACGGTCAAGGCCGGAGCGGAGCAGGAGCGCGGGAGAATGGATGGCGCCGCCCGCGACGATCACCTCACCAGCCTCGATCTCCTCGCCCGCGGTGAGGACACCGACGGCGCGGCGTTGCTCAACCTCTACCCGCGAGACGAGCGCGCTGCCCCGGACGGTCAGGTTGGGCCGGTCTCGGGCGGGCTCCAGGTAGGCGTCGTTGGTCGAGACGCGGCGCCCGTTGGCACGCGTGAGACGGAGGCCTGAGACTCCGAGGGCGGCGGCCGCGTGGTAGTCGGGGCAGAAGGGGTGCCCGAGGGCGATGGCGGCGTCCCGGAAGGCGAGAGAGACACTTCCCCACTCGTCTTCGGGGACCTGTGACGTGGGGATCATCCCGTCGACCAGCTCGAAGGCGGGGCCCACGGCGGCCCATGACCATCCAGACGCACCTCGCGCCTGCCAGCGGTCGTAGTCCTCGGGTACGCCTCGGATCGCGCCCATCGCGTTCACTGCGGACGAGCCTCCGACACCCCGGCCTCTGGCGTAGAGCGCAGGAGCCTGAACGGGCGTCCTGGTGGCTGACAGGGCTGGCCACAGTCGGCCAGGAAGCCCGAGGGCCTCGAACAGGTTCGGTCCCGCGATGGCGTCGGGTGTGTCATCCGAGCGGTGGTCGGGTCCCGCCTCGAGCAGCAGGACGGATCGCTCAGGCCGTTCCGAGAGACGTGCCGCCATCGCCGCCCCGGCGGAGCCTGCACCCACGACGACGTAGTCGAACCGCATCGCCCTCCTTTGCGGTCAACATGGCAGCATCATTGCGGACGCGGGTCCAGGGTCGCTACCGCCCCGGTGAAGCCGCCGCCTCCTGCTCCGGCTACCCCCTGCGCGCCGGCGCTCCGCAGGTCCGTGGCAACAAGATCCTGTGGGTGATGGTGCTGGACCTTTACCTTGAATTGAAACGGCCACGCCGACCGCCTCGAGCTGCCCTACACGTAGCCGCGAGGCCCCGGCGGCTTGAGGACCGACGAGGGTGCCGTTCCCTATAGGTCGCGGCGCCCCATGACGGTGGCCCTGGTGGTGTTCTCTACCCGTATGGGGGGCACCAGTCTCGGCACGGTCGAACCCTGACGCACGCACACGTCGGACTCCATGACGCGGGCGTCGCCCGCCGCGTTGGACCAGCACGCCCCGGTCGCGACCGCCGTCCCATCGGCGGTCTCCGCCAACCAGGTGTGGTCGTCGAACACAGTGGGCAGGTTGCGCGCGAACTCGATGTAGGACCCGAGCGGTTGGGGGACGCGGTCGGGTCGGCGCTCCACCTCCACCTCCGACTCAACGGAGTGCCGGGCACCTGGCCTCGGGGCGGGCTCTCCCCAACATGGGTGCTCGGTCCTCACCTGGTACGGGTCGGCGACGACCAGGACGTCGGGAAAGTTGACGGCCGCGGCTGCGACCCGGACCCGTGCCTGACCGGCATCAAGGGCCGGCGCGGCAGCTCCTCTACGAGCACGGTCTCGGGCGGGCCATACGACCGCCAGACAGCGGCGCGCACGTCTCGCAACGAAGGCTAGCGGCCGTAGTCCGTCGTGTCGGCCAGGTCCGCCGCTGACCTCATGAGGTCGATGACGACCGGCCCGAAGGCTTGGAGCTTCTCGTCGTCGCCGGCCCGCTGGAAGCCTCGCTCGAGAACGATGGCCAGCTTCCACTTGGCCAGGAGGACGTAGTAGTCGATGTCGTCCACCTGACGGCCGGAGACCTCCGCGTAGTGAGCGACCACCTGGTCGCGCGTCGGCATCCCTCGCATGTCCACGTAGCTGAAAGACGACTCCTCAGGCGCGCCCGGGTCGTCGGGCCAGGCCTGGACCATCCACCCCAGGTCGAGCTTGGGGTCGCCCACGGTGCCCATCTCCCAGTCGACGATGGCCGCCAGCCGGGCCGGCACTCCCTTCCTGTACATGACGTTGGCGAACTGGTAGTCGCCGTGCATGATGCCGGGGATGTAGTCGATCGGCCGGTGGGCTCGCAGCCACGCCGAGGCGACGGCCAACCCCTCCAGGTCCCGCCCCTTGACCTCCTCGAAGAAGGCCGTCCAGCGGTCGACCTGCCGCTCGTGGAAGCCCTCTGGTCGTCCGAGGTCGCCCAGGAACTTCGCCTTCCAATCCACCTTCGACAAGAGGGCGATGCCCTCGGCCAGCTGGTAGCCGAGGCCGGCCCGGGCGGCGAGGTCGGTGTCGAACGGCGGCACCCAGCCCCGGTTGTCCATCGGAGACCAGCCATCGACGAAGCCCATGAGATAGAAGGGGCGGCCCGCCACGGAGGCGTCCTCGCACATCGCCACCGCCGGCGTGTGGGGCACGTCGGTCCCCTCGAGGGCCTCGATGATTCGCCACTCCCGGAGGATCCCGGCATCCCTGTCCGGCGGCGCCGTGGCGGGCGGGATGCGGATCGCGCAGTGGAGCCCACCCCGCCGGATCTCGTAGATCTCGTTCTGCGACCCACCCGCGACGAAGCGGGGCTCGATGGGCTCTCCCTTGCCGAGCGGGACGTTGTCGTCGAGCCACGACGCCAGCCGGTCGAGGTCGATCACAGGTTGCCGACCTCGTGCTCGAGGTACTCCGCCAACTTGGCCTTGGCTGCCTCGAGCCTGGCCGGGATCCACTCCGTGGGCCACATGCCCTCCGTGGCCCGGTAGTCGCGAAGGAGCTGGCGCGCCACGGTGACCTTGTGGACCTCGGTCGGCCCGTCGGCGATGCCCATGACGCCCGCCCCGTGGATCATCGACATGAACGGCATCTCGTTGCTCGCGCCCAGGGCCCCGTGGACCTGCATGGCCCGCCAGGCGATGTCGTGCAGCACCGTGGGCATGACGACCTTGGCGGTGGCGATGTCCTTTCGGACCCGGTTGTAGTCCTGGTACTTGTCGATCTCCCAGGCGGTGTAGAGCACGAAGAGGCGGAACTGCGCCAACTGGGCGTAGGAGTCGGCGATGTAGCCCTGCACGAACTGCTTGTCGGCGAGGAGGCTCCCGGCCGTCTCCCGGCTGAGGGCCCGCTCGCACATCATGTCCAGGGCCTTCTGGGCCAGGCCGATGGTGCGCATGGCGTGGTGGATGCGGCCCCCGCCCAGGCGGGTCTGCGCGATGACGAAGGCCTGGCCTTCGCCACCCAGGAGGGCATCTTCGGGGACCCGGACGTCCTCGTAATGGATGAGGGCGTGGGAGCCCTCGTTCAGGCGCTCGCCGCCAAGGCCCACGTTCCGCACGATGTCGACGCCCGGGGTCTCGGCGGGCACGAGGAACATCGACATCCCCTTGTAGGGGCTCACTTCGGGGTTGGTCACGGCCATGACGATCAGGAAGGAGGCCGTCTTGGCGTTGGAGGAGAAGAACTTCCAGCCGTTGATGACCCACTCCCCCCCATCTCTGACGGCTCGCGTCTTGAACAGGGTGGGGTCGGCGCCGGCGTGGGGCTCGGTCATCGAGTAGCAGGAGAAGATCTCGCCCTGAAGCAGAGGGGTCAGGTAGCGCTCCCTCTGGGCGGCGGTGCCGTAGTGGGCGATGATCTCGGCGTTGCCGGTGTCGGGCGCCTGGCAGCCGAAGACGATGGGTGCCCACTGCGAGCGGCCCAGGATCTCGTTGAGGAGGGCCAGCTTCAGCTGGCCGTAGCCCTGGCCCCCCAGCTCGGGGCCCAGGTGCGTCGCCCACAGCTCCTGGCGGCGGACCTCCTCCTTCAGGGGTTCGACGACCTTGCGACGGGTCTCGTCCAGGGGCGCGTACTGCTCATGTCCCCACAAGAGGTCGAGGGGCTCGACCTCCTCCCGGACGAACTCGTCGGCCCAGTCCAGCTTCTTCTGGTACTCGGGCTCGGTCTCGAAGTCCCAGGCCATGCTGCCTCCTCTGGTGTGAGAATAAGGTTCTCATAATCCAGAACGCAATTTCTATCCCCTCCCCGTGGGAGGTCGGTCCGGGTGTGGTTGGCGGACACGGATATAGCTTGCGATGCGACACATGAACATCGCCATGGTGATCGAGATGGCGGCGGACGGCATGGGCGACCGTCGGGCCATCGGCAGCCTGACCTACGAGCAGGTGCGCGCTGAGGCACGCGCCGTGGCGAAGCGACTGGCCGCGGACGCACCGGAGGCCACGACGCTGGCGTCGCTGCTGCCCAACGGCGACCACCTGCCGGTGGCGCTGTTCGGCGCCGCTTGGGCGGGCGTGGCCTACGCACCGCTGAACTTTCGCCTTCCGGAGGCCACTCGGGTCGAGCTCCTCGCCAGATTGGAGCCCGCAGCCCGTTTCGACCAGAGCTGGATGAAGGAAGGCGACGTCGGCGACAACTCGCCCTATGTCGAGGAGCCCGACCGTCCGGCGGTGCTGCTCTTCACGTCCGGGACGTCGGCGGCCCCCAAGACCGCCGTGCTGCAGCACGACAACCTCACCGCCTACCTGTTCAACACGCTCGAGTTCGCGGGAGCGTCCGAAGAGGAGGCCGCCCTGCTGGCCGTGCCGCCGTTCCACGTCGCCGGGGTCGCAGCCGTGCTCTCATCGACCTACGTCGGCCGCCGCTTGGTGCCGATGGCCCGCTTCGACGCCCACGACTGGCTCCGCCTTGCCAACGAAGAGTCGGTCACCCACGCCTTCGTCGTGCCCACGATGCTGGCCCGCATCGTCGCCGCCCTCGAGGCCGACCGGCGGCGGCCGCCTTCCCTGCGCTCGCTCGCCTACGGCGGGGCTCGTATGCCGGGACCGGTGCTCGAACGCGCCCTCGAGCTGCTGCCTGACGTCGACTTCGTGAACGCGTACGGCCTGACCGAGACGTCGTCGACGGTCGCCGTCCTCGGGCCGCAGGACCACCGCGACGCGGTCACCTCCGACGACCCCGTGGTCAGGCGCAGGCTCGAGTCGTGTGGTCGTGCCGTCCCCGGAGTCGAGTTCGCCATCGTCGACGGCGAAGTGTGGATCCGGGGCGACCAGGTCGGCGGCGGCTACGTCGGGATGGAGAGTCAGGTCGACGACGAGGGATGGCTCCACACCGGCGACCAGGGCTACCTCGACGACGACGGCTACGTC
>VAXP01000031.1 GCA_005884125.1 Actinomycetota bacterium
AGGTTCAGCGACCGGGCGAATGGGGTGCTGGGATTGCCCTCACGTTGGGAGGCGCCGCGTAGGGCCGGGAAGTAGGTGCCCGGCTCGGAGAACGCGTGCGTGGCGGTCACGTGCACGGTCTCCGAGGTCGGATCACCGAGCTCGGCGCGGTCCGGATACGTGCCCGCGCCCTCGAAGTCCCACTTCGCCGACACCACCTTGCCCGGGGCGGGCGGCACCTCGATCTGAGCGGTGAAGGTGACGGCTTCGCCCACCCCGACGTCGGCGCGCTCGCCGCCGTTCACCTCGAGATGGACCACGGGTTGGACGCCTTTGCGTTCTGGAGCCGACGCCGGCACGTGCACCTGGCCGTCCTGCACCCGGTATTCGCTGGTGGGCGGCGGGACGATGCCTTGCTCGACCCATGCGCTCAGCTCGCGTAGCGCGTACTGCACCGTGCCCGAGTAGGCGACGGCGTGGGTCTGTTGCGTCTCGGTCGTCGGGTCGGTGTGGTTCGCGTTGTCGACGTACCACAGCCGGTACTTGTCGTCGATCTGTGGCCCCTCGACGGCTGCGACCTTCTTTCTGTACCAGTCGGCCTGCCACGGCAGAGCGTCCCCATCGAGCAGGCACTCCACCACGATCATCTTCCCGTTGAAGCGACCGGTGGGGATCTGACCGGTGGAGCCCAGGGTGCCTGCCGCGCCGATGTCCACACCTCGCTGGGGGTACTTCGGCGTGCCGTCGGGGTTCCGGAAGTAGTCGTAGACGTCGGGGTAGTCGAAGTCGGGATTGGCCGGCGGGAATTGATGACGGTGGTAGGTCTGCAACGCCAGGAACCTCGAGTTGTCGATCCGGACCTCGTCGCCGGCCTCGATGCTGTCGAGGACAGTGGGATCGGCCGTGATGTCAATCGTGTCGTCGACCGCTTCGAACACGAGGCCGACTTGACCCCTGCCGTCCGAGGCAACGCGGCCGAGCGAGGCGGTCTTGCCCGCGGCCGCCCCGCTGGTGATGATCACGTCAGCAGCCGTGAGGTCACCCGCGGGGACGCTCGACAGCTTGAGTTGCTTCCGGCGGCCGGGAATCACAGCGACAACGGTCGCCTCGTGTTGGATGCGCGCCGAGCGGACCGACGACGTCGGGTCGGTGCCGAGGTAGCCCGGCTTGCTCCAGAAGTCGTCGAGATAGGTCGGGTCCAACACGGGCACATAGTTGGCGACCAGCACGAGCGGCCCTCCGCCCTGTGGGACGAAGTTGAACCACGCCCGGGGCGGGAACCCCGTCCGGGTGGCCTCTTCCAGGGCGGCGCGCTCCTCGTCGTTCAGCCCGGCGTAGGGGTCACCGCTTCCGCCCGGCTCGATGGCATCGATGATCGACGGCCACTTGTCCTTCAGCACCCGGAGGGCGTTGACGCGCACGGTGAAGCAATTGGGGATGGACTGCGGCGAGCCCATGACGTAGGGCACGAACCCGTCCCACACGCCGGTCGTCATCTCCGCACTGGTGACCGTTTGGTAGGCGCCGCCGCTCCCGCCGTAGAGATAGCCGTAGGTGCGGTGGGGGCCGTAGATCTCGGCCGCCACCACGCGAGAGAACTTCGCGGCGGCTGCGTTGACCCGGTAGCCCCGAATCGTCGTGTCGAACGGGCCTTGGGCCGACTGCTCCGCGGTACGGGGGTTGTCCCGGCCGCCCATGTTCGTCTGCACCGAATAGCCGCCACTGGCAAGGGCGAAGGCGATGTTGCGCGGCGTGGCCTCCTCGCCGGCGAGCAGCTGATGGGTCGCCTGGAAGAACCGTCCTTGGTACTCCTCCTCCGGCGGGAAGCAGAACGAGAACTTGGCGTCGGTGCCCGTGAAGCCACCGTGGATGTACAGGTGGCGGGCCTTGACGGGCGCGGCGCCGCCGCGCTGCGTCGTGACGCCGCCGGGGAACACCGGTGCGTCTGCCGGCTCATCGCGCCACTCCCGGACATCTATGTGCGGCTGATTGAAGCGGGGGTCCTCGGAATCGGCTGTCACGAACAGGGCGCCACGTTCGTCGGTCTTCGAGTCGGTCATCATCACCACCTCAGGTTGCGGCGACCCTACAGGGCGACCATCGAAGTGGTGGACTTCGGTCCACCACCGCCGGGCCGACGAGCCGGGGGCGACACCTGGATGACGACGGGCCGAGACCTCGCAGGAGTCCCGCCTCTCGATCGGCGACTGGAGGTCGAGCGGAACGCGGGCAACCGCAGCACGGGCACCTCACGACAGGACGGTCCTCCGGTGCAGGCCCCGGCGGTACGCTCCGCCCAGGTCGACCGGAGGTGGGACCATGGAGATAGTCCAGGAAGTCTGCGAGCGCGGCGTCATCGAGCGGCGGGTCGGGCTCAAGGTGGAGGGCGGGGAGGTCGTGCCCGGCATCGTCTGGCTGCCAGAGGCCGCCACTGGGCCCCGACCGACGGTGATCCTCGGTCACGGAGGTGTGGTCCACAAGCGCGCTCCTGAGGTGCTCGGGCTCGCCCGGCGCCTCGTCCGCCACCAGGGCTACGCGGCCGTCGCCCTCGACGCCCCCGAGCACGGCGAGCGCATCACCGACAAGGAAGCGGCCCGGGCCAGGCGCCGTTCCGTCCAGGCCCGGATCGGCCAGGGGCCCGGCGCCGGCCTGCCCGTGGTGACGGACGCCAACCAGGCGGCGGGATTCGCGGGCCGGATGAACGCCCACGTCGGAGAGCTGACCGCCTTGGTCGACGACCTAGTCTCGACCGGGTTCATCGACGACCGGCTGGGCTACTGGGGCATGTCGATGGGCACCGGGATCGGTCTCCGATTCGTGGCCTCCGAGCCCCGGGTCAAGGCCGCCGTGCTCGGTCTGGCCGGGCTGGGTGCCGGCATGGGCGGGGCCGAGTTCGAGGCGGCGGCCCGCTCTCTACGCGTGCCCATCCTGTTCCTCTTCCAGTGGGACGACGAGTTGATCGCCCGCGACGCAGGTCTCGCTCTCTTCGACGCCATCGGCTCGACCGACAAGACCCTCCACGTCAACCCAGGGGGTCATGTCGAGGTGCCGGTCTTCGAGAACGACTCCGCCGAGTCGTTCTTCGTCCGGCATCTCGGTGCCGGCGGGTAGCCCTGACAGGGTCGGGACCGAACCGAGCGTCACCTCCGTCGGCACCAGACCATCCGCTATCAGCCAACAGACCGCTCACGCCCTCGTTCGCCGCGCCCCCGGTGTTCGCACAACGACACCTTCGGTCGCAGGCCATCCGGGGCTCGAACACCGGCGGGCGATGCCCCGGCGCTGATACACCCTCTCGTTACCGTGTGAGGCGTGAGCGTCGTCACCGCCGCGGCCCTGCTGGCCGGCCTCCTCGTCGGGATCGCCGTCTGCTACCGGCTGCTCGGGAGGCGGGTGCCCGCCTGGGCCGAAGCCCGGCTGAGGGCTTGGAGGCAGGCGGAGGAGGCCGGGATCCGGGAGGAGACGGCCAGGCGCAGCGAGGCCGTGCTCCGGGGGCGGATCACCGAGCAGCTCGCTCCCCTCCTCGCCACCTTCGCCTTCGAACCGGCCGACGCCCGCTTCCTCGGCACCCCGGTGGACTTCGTCGTCTTCGACGGGCTCACCGAGGTCGACTCGGGCCGGGCCCGCGCCCTGCGCTCCATCACCTTCGTGGACGTCAAGACGGGGACGGCCGGCCTGTCCACCATCCAGCGCCGCATCCGGGACTGCCTGGCCGAGCGCCGGGTCGCCTGCCTGGTGATCGAGTCCGGGCCATGAGGACCCTGGCCTCGCTGGCCGTCGTTGTGGGGGCGGGCTTCCTCGTCGGGCTGGCCCTCACCTACTGGATGCTGCGCCGTTCCGCTCTGGCCCGGGCCCAGGCCGGATTCGAGACCTGGCGAGCCGTCGACCTGCGCCGAGTCCGACGGGAGACGCTGGACCTGGGGAGGGCCCTGGTCAAGGCCAGGGTGGGCGACGCCCTGGCGGGTGACACCCCGGCCCTGCCCTTCGTCGCGGCCGACGCCCGCTTCCTGGGCCATCCCGTCCACTACGTGGTCTTCGACGGCCACACCGAGGTGAAGGACCGCAGCGCGGCCTCGCTGCGGGAGGTCGTGTTCGTGAGCCTGGTGCCCCGGGGCTGCTCGCCGTCGCCCTTCATCGAGCTGGTCCGGGAGTGCGTGGCGGCCGGGCGGGTGGAGTGGATGACGCTGAGCTTGCCCAGCGCGGCCCCGGCCTCAGGCGCGGGTCAGTGACGCGTAGGCCGCCAGCACGATCCGGGCTCCCCGCATGTCGCCCAGCGTGCCCTCGCCCATGCAGTTCATCATGTAGGCGACCACCATGCGGGCGTCGAGGTCGACGACCACGAGGGAGCCCCCCCATCCTCCCCAGAAGCAGGCCCTGGGGGCTGACGGGGAGCTCGGCCGAGGTGAGGCCGTAGCCCATCCCCACACGCAAGGGCACGCCCAGCACCAGGTCGGTGCCGTGGGCCTGCTCGCTGAAGACGGCGTCGCAGCCCGCGGCCGACAGCAGGCGGGCGCCGCCGGCCTCGCCGCCGCAGGCCAGAACGGCCTGGATTGCGGCGACGGAGCGGGCGTTGCCGTGGCCGTTGGCCGCGGGTATCTCGGCCCGGCGCCAGGCCTCCTCCCAGGCCACCTCTCCTCTCAGCCGGGGATTGGTGAGGGTCCGCCCGGCGAGGCTGGCGGGGTCGGGGTCGACGGTCAGGGCCGGGGGCGGGATCACGGGGGCCACCCGGCTGTAGTGCTCGGGAGCCAGGCCGATATGGAAGTCGGCCCCCAGCGGGCCCGCCACCTCCTTGGCGAAGAACGTGCCCAGGGTCTGGCCCGTGATCCGGCGCACGACCTCGCCCACCAGGTAGCCCTGGGTGACGGCGTGGTAGCCCGAGACCATGCCCGGCTCCCACCAGGGGGCCTGGCGGGCCAGGAGCGAAGTCGCCTTGTCCCAGTCGTAGAGGTCCTCCTCCTCCATGGGCTCGGTCCAGCCCGACAGACCGGCGGTGTGACCCATGAGGTGGCGGACCAGGACGCCCTGCTTGTTGGCGGCGGCGAACTCCGGCCAATAGCGGGCCACGGGCGCCTGGAAGTCGAGCTCGCCCTCGTCGGACAGGATCAGGGCGCACAATGCGGTCATGGTCTTGGTCGTCGACCAGACGTTGGTGATGGTGTCGCGCGCCCAGGGCCGGGTCCGGTCCTGGTCGGTGTGGCCGCCCCAGATGTCCACCACGGGCTCCCCGTCGAGGAGGACGGCCACGGACGCGCCCACGTCCAGACCCTGGTCCAGGTTGGAGGCCAGGGTTTCCCGCACCGACCCGAAGCGCTCGTCACACGCTCCGCTGATCTCAGCCATGGCTCCTGGCCCTCCTGTTCGGTTGCGCCTCACGGACCTTAGCGACGCGCTCCCGGCGGGGCATGATGCGTGGTCACGCGCGCAAGCGCGCACCGAGCCGGCACTGGAGGTGCGGTGGGCAGCATCCTCAACCCCGCGTTCATCGACCCGGCGCTGGACTGCCGGGCGGCCACCTTCGAGAACCCCACCGGCCAGCGGGGCGCGGGAGGCAAGGCCCACGGCGGGCGCAAGGGATCGCCGAGCCGGGTGCTGGGCGCGGGCGAGCGGGTCACGCTGGCCGACATCGACGGTCCCGGCACCATCCGCCACCTGTGGATGACCTTCCCGCCGGCGCCGCCCGAGGTCATGCGGGCGCTGTACCTGGAGGTCTTCTACCAGGACGCCGGGGAACCCAGCGTCTCCGTCCCCTGCCTCGACTTTTTCGGCCTCGCCCACGGGCGCCCTGTCCCCTATCACTCCGCCCTGGCCTCGGCCCAGGAGGGCAGAGGATTCAACTCCTATGCGCCCATGCCCTTCGCCGGCCACGCCCGCGTCGACGTGGTGAACTCCTCCGCCCGGCCCGTCAACCTCTACTACCAGGTCGACTACACCCTGGAGCGGGAGCTGGAGGTGGGCGCCGGCTATCTCCACGCCACCTTCCGGCGGGAGAACCCCACCGAGCAGAGGCGGGACTTCGTGGTCGCCGACGGGTTGCGGGGCCCGGGCCGCTTCTACGGCGAGGGCGAGGTCAAGATCTACCGCGACGGCAACCGCGACCTGCCCACCATCTGCGGCACCGGCCTGGAGGACTACGTGGGCAGCGCATGGGGCCTGGGCCCCCACGCCGCCCTCTACGCCGGCGCCCCTCTGGTGGTGGGCCCGGGGGCCGGCAAGGTGGACTTCGCCGGCTTCTACCGCTGGCATGTCCCCGACCCGGTGATGTTCGCCTCCGAGCTGCGGGTCACCATCCAGCAGATCGGAGCCATGTTCTTCCGCCCCGGCCAGGAGGCCGAGATGGAGGCCTACGCGCTCACCAACCCCGTGGCCGGGGCCGGTTGGGCCCGCAACCCCAACCCCGCCCTGCTGGCCTGGGGCATCACCGAGCGGGTGGACGACTACTGCGCCACCGCATTCGTCTACTGCCGAGAGCCCCAGCCCGTCCCCCGCCTCGACATCGATGCGGCCTTGGCCGACATCGGGCGCCGGCCCTACGAGGAGGCCAGCCCGCTCGAGGTCCTGGCCGGCTTCACCTAAAGAGCCTGAAGCCACGATGTTGCCGCCTGGGTGGCGCGAATTGCGGCCGGCGTCGCGGGGCCGCATCCTGGCGTCGGGACATCGTGACCGACCACCACACCCCCGACATGAGCACCCTCTTCACCCAGGAGTACTGGGACGAGCGCTACCGAGGTGCCGACCGGATCTGGAGCGGGGAGCCCAACCGCCGCCTCGTCGAGCAGGTCGGTGACCTAACCCCGGGGACGGCGCTGGACGTCGGCAGCGGCGAAGGCGCCGACGCCATCTGGCTTGCCGCTCGAGGCTGGGACGTCACCGCCATCGACGTGTCCAGTGTGGGCCTGGCCCGAGCGGCTGGCCACGCCGCCGACGCGGGAGCGGGGGTGGCCGATCGCATCACCTGGCAGCAGGCAGACGTCCTGTCCTGGCAGCCGTCACCCGGACAGTTCGACCTGGTCTCTTCCCAGTTCATGCAGCTGCCCCGTCTCTATCTCGTCCCGCTGAACCACCACCTGGCCGCCGCGGTCCGCCCGGGCGGAAGCCTGCTCATCGTGGGCCACCACCCATCGGACATGAACACCTCCGTGAGACGACCCCACAACCCCGACATGTTCTTTACCGCGGAGGAGATCGCAGCGTCGCTCGAGCCAGCTGACTGGCACGTCGCCATCGCCTCCGCCCCGGAGCGCCAGGTCCCGGACCCGGATGGGCAGCTGGTCACGATCCACGACGCGGTCCTGCACGCCGTCCGTCGTCACTGACGGCTACGTCGGTGCTGTATAGTCGTGCTGTATGTCGCCGACACGGACCCAGGTCTACCTGACAGAGGAACAGCGAGAGCGGATCGACGAGGTCGCCCGGGCCGATGGAGTCACCATGGCCGAGGTCATACGTCGAGCGCTGGACTTGTACCTCAGCACGGAGGGCAATGCGTCCTCCGCCCTCACGGCGACGTTCGGGGCCGATCCCGATGCCATGGCGCCCGACCGGCGCGAGTGGGATCGTGGCTGACGTTCTCGTGGACACCGATGTCTTCGTTGATCACCTGCGCGGCGCCGCACACCTTGCGCCCGGGCGGCACCGGCTCCATTACTCGGTAATCACTCGAGCCGAGCTCTTCGCCGGGAGCTCGGCGACCGATGTGGTGTCTCGCCTCCTGTCTCCGTTCCGCGAGATTCCCGTCGACCGAGCCATCGCCGAGCAGGCGGGCCGCGTCAAGAGCGAGACCGGCATCCCCATGCCTGACGCGCTGATCGCCGCCACTGCCCTCCAGCACCGCCTCGGGGTCGCCACTCGCAACACCCGTCACTTCCAGGTGGTCAGAGGTCTGCGCCTTCGGGCCCTCAGCTGAGATGTCGAGCCGCCGGGCTCGCGCCGTCCGCTTCTAATCGGCGAAGACGTCTCTGCTGAGCTGGATGAAGAAGGTGTGGTCGTGGCCCTTGTTCTGGTCCTCGGCGTTGTACTTGGCGCTCGTGGGGGAGCCGTCGGGCACGTGTTCTTCGGAGTAGATCGCACCTACGGGACACACGTCGGGCTGGTAGCAGGCGGTGCAGGACGTGCATTCATCCAGGTTGACGTAGAGGATGCTGTCGCCGAAGACCGCTATCGCATCAGGACTTGGAGCATGGGTGTTCTCGGTGACGCCGCTGCCCGCCTCGGCTTCGGAGAACAGCAAGTTCTTCGCCGGGTCGAACTCGTAGATGCACTGCACCGGGCAGACGTCGACGCAGGCTCGATCCTTCACGTCGATGCAGGCTTCTGTGATGATGGCGAGGCCGGCCATGTCCGCTCCTCCGTCCGATAGGTTCGAACTACTTCACCTCTGCTCGGGACTGACGGTACTCCCCGACTTCTCAACCCGTGGGCGGTGACGACGGCTGCCGTAGGCGATGTCTGCAGGCGATGTCCGCAGGCGATGTCTTCAGGCGCGGCCGGGGTATGCGGTCAGTGCCCGCCGGCCTTCCTAGCCACCTGCTCTAGCTGGTTGCGGTAGCTCTCCCACCACGCCTGGTCACCGGGCGCCATGTTGGGGTTGCCGTCACGCAGCCCAACGGCGCCGTCGATCAACTCCCGGACGATGTCGGCGTGCCCGGAGTGCCTATTGGTCTCGGCGATCATGTGCACCAGGATCCTGTGCAGAGTCACCTCTCGCCGGTTCTCCGGCCACCAGGGCACGTGGCCCACGGCGTCCAGGTCCAGTGACCCGATCGTGGCGTCCGAGTGCGTCCACACCCGGTGGTACAGGCCGACGATCTCCTCGCGCGACTCGCCGGCGGTGGCCCACATGTCGGCGTTGGGTTCGGCGTCGTGATCCAGCCACCGCAGGGGCTCGTCGAAGGGCCGGCCGAAGGTGAGGCCGAAGTATCCCAGCTCGACGCCGGCCATGTGCTTGACCAGTCCCAACAGGTTGGTGCCCGTCGGCACCATCGGGCGGCGGATGTCGTACTCCACGAGTCCGTCGAGCTTCCAGAGCAGGGCCTCACGGGCGGCCTGCAGATAACGGTGAAGGTCCGCCTTCGGGTCGGGCCCGGCCATGCCGCACAGACTGCCACCCCGGCGCGAGGAGTTCGATCGTGTGCCCAGCAGCGCCGTGGGCCGGACCAGTGGCCCCCTCTGGCCCAGAACCAGCCCGCGAGTCGGCGGGGGCCGCCCCTCAGCTGGCGGTTAGCATCGGAGCCGACCTTGCCGGCGGCAATGGGAGGGCCCGTGGCCACGCCGATCTCCGGGGCGAAGCCGACACCCGTCGCGGTGAGCTTCGCACCTCCCGAGCCACAGAACCGCCTGACGGTGGGGTTCCGCTTCCTCCTCGCGGTACCCCACATCCTGTTCTTCTTGGTGCTCGTCCTCGTCGCCGAGGTGGTCGTGACCGTGGGGTGGTTCGCCGCCCTGATTCTCGGCCGTCTCCCCGACGGGCTGTTCGACCTCCTCTCCGGAGTCGTCAGATATGCGACCCGCCTGTACGCCTACAACCTGCTGGTCACCGACCGGTACCCGCCCTTCAGCGAGAAGGAGAGCGACTATCCCGTCGAAGTCGAGTTCACCCGGTCGAGACTGAACCGGCTCGCCGTCCTGTTCCGGATCTTCTTGGTCATGCCTGCCGCACTCTTGGCGGGCGTGGTGACGAGCGGGCTTTCCATCGCCGCCTTCTTCATCTGGCTCGTCGTGCTCGTTACCGGCCGCATGCCTCGTTCCCTCTTCGAGGGCGTGGCCGCGACCCTTCGCTACCAGACCCGGTATTACGCCTACCTCGCGCTCGTGACATCTGCGTACCCCGGGGGACTCCTGGGGATCGGGACGAGTCCGCGGCCTCCAACCTTGGGACCGCTCCGGCGGGCGACGAGTTCGGACCCGGGCCGGCGTCCGCTCCCGAGACATCGACGTCGCAGGAGACCCCAGGCGCACCGCCTCCCCCGGCCCCACCCGACGCTCGGGTGGGCGCGCCCCGAGCCACCAAGCTCGTCCTGTCCAAGGCAGGCACCCGCGTGGTCGGGCTCTTCATCGTTCTCGGCCTGCTGTACTACGGCGGCACCGTGGCCTTTGCCGTCGTGTCGGCCGGGTCGACGGTGAACCGCCAGGAAGCCGTCCTCTCTCTCAACGACAGCTACGCCACGCTCACCAGGGCCGTGCGTCAGTTCCAGACCGAGAGCGGCGCCTGTAGCAGCGCGGGTGGCCTCACCTGCGTCGAGGCGGCCGACGGTCGCCTGGCGACTTCGTTCGACAAGTTCTCCAACGACATGTCCTCCACCAACTTCCCCTCCTCGTCCCGGGTGGCCGCCGACCGACTCGAGTCGGTGAGCAGCCGACTGGCGACGCTCCTCCACCAGGTGGCGACCGTCCAGAGCGTGGCCGACTACCGAGCGCAGTTCTCCCAGTTCCAGCCCCTGGGAAGCGAGTTCGACCGCGACTACCACGTGTTGCGCACTTCCCTGGTGTGAGCGACCTCAGCGGAGGAGGGCTAGCGCCAGGAGAGCCTGACCGTTGAAGAACATGTGGGCAGCCATCGAGGTGCCCAGCCTGCCCGTGTGATACCG
This sequence comes from Actinomycetota bacterium, assembly GCA_005884125.1. Taxonomy (GTDB): domain Bacteria; phylum Actinomycetota; class Acidimicrobiia; order Acidimicrobiales; family AC-35; genus AC-35. Next base: position 10,563 of record VAXP01000031.1, read on the forward strand.
CATCTCCCCCAATACGACGCCACCGGCCGCCACCGCGATCCCATAGAGGAGCGTGATGGGCCCCCGCCAGGCGATGAGGTGGGCGGCGCCAAAGAGCACTGACGTGACACCGATGCCCGTGACCGGTCCCCACCGCCCGATGAGGCGCACCTGAACGAGGCCCCGGAAGAAGAGCTCTTCCACGACCGGAGCACCGACGCACGCGACGAACACAACGACCAGCCAACCGAGAGCGCCGTGGGTGACGCTCCCCAACACGTCCCGCTCGGGTGCTCGAGCGTGACGGAACAGGAACACGAAGGGGAGGACCGCGAAGCCGGCAAGGACCCGCGCCACGAGCGAACCGGCCAGGCCGAAGGCGACGTCTATGGGCCGGAAGGCCAACCCGAAGTCCCGGCTCAGCGAACCCGTCCCCCGCCGGCGGCTGACATAGACGCAAGCCCCGATGAAGCCGGCCCACAGGCCAGCCTCGCTGGCCAGCAGCTCGGCGCTGCGTCCGCCCGGGCGCCCGGTGGACGAGAAGAGCACAACGATGCCCACCGCCAGGGCCACCCCCAGCCCGTAGCCGGTCAGCGCCAAGCCGATCCCCCGCAGTCCGGGCGGCTCCGGCCTGGCTTCGCCGATGGGCGTGGGGTCCCACTGCACGGTGTCGTCGGCCGCGTACCAACTCCAGGAGGTCCCGGTCCACCAGCGGGACCTGTGACGACGGAACGGATCGGGGTACCAGCCCGGGGGTCGCCAGGGCGCCAGGCGATCGTCGTCCATGGCCTCGAGGGCATCCGCGCCTGGTGTGGTTCTGGCAGCGCCGCCGGCACGGGCCCCGGCGACGACGGAGCCGCATCGCGAGCAGTACCTGGCCGCGGGGCGGTTGCCGTGCCCGCACTGTGAGCACTCCGGTCCCGCCAGAACGGGCTCGGACTCGGGCTCGTCCCGCGCCTGCCCGTCCATCACCGCTTGACCACGACGCTGCGCACGATCTTGTCGATCAGCGTCTGGCGCCGCTTGGTCCAGAGGGGGAACAGGTCGTTGACGACCCCAGGGATCAGGAAGAAGCCATAGAGCACGAGCCGCAACAGGAATCGGAAGAAGCCCCTCAAGAGGCCGATGGTCCGATCCTGCCCCGCGTCCCGTACCGCGAGGCCCACGGCGAAGTTGCCAAGGGTCTGGCCCCTGAATCTGCCGTTGAGAACCGTGAAGTACCCCAGCAGCAGGGCGATCCAGCTCAGCACCAAGGCCGTGGCCACGGCGTCGGAGACGGTCCCCTCACCGGGGTGCAGCACACGCGGCGACCTCGCCGCCGCCGCTCCTGCGATTGTGAACGCGATCCACAGCGGCACCGAACACGCCACGAGGTCGATCATCAGTGACGCGCCCCGCGGCCACCAACCGGCGAAGGGGTCCAGGGCTTCCGGCGGGCGTACCGACGCCGGTGTCGGCTGGACGACGTCCGGTTCCAACGCTTCATATGCGGGCGCGAGGGTGCTGACCGCCGGAGACGCGGCCATTACCGGGTACGACGCGTCGAGCTTGGTCGGAGGCACAGCCCCGACCGCCGGGGCTCCATCGAGCCGTTCGCCGCAGCGCCAACAGAAGAGGGCGTCCAGGTCGGCGTCAGCCCCGCAGGAAGCACACGCCACTCCCGCCAAGGACCTCAGTTTAGGCGTCGGCGCCGCTGACTCGACGCTGTCGGGGAGGAGGGTGTCCTATGCTCGGAATGATGAGCATCGCCGTGGGCCTGGCTGCGCTCGCCGAGCGCATAGATGAGTTCGGGCCGATCGCTTACCTCGTCTCGGTGAGCTCCGAAGGATCGCCGCACGTGGTGTCCGTCCGGACGTCCTGGGAGGACGGCCGCGTCGTGGTCGGCGCCGGGCGCCAGACCCTGGCGAACGCCGAGGCGCGCCCCGACGTGACCCTGCTGTGGTCAGCCCCACCCGGGAGCGGATATTGCCTCATCGTCGATGGGACGGCTCGACTGCTGCCGGACGCGGCCGAGCCGACCTTGGGGATCGATCCCACGACGGGTGTTCTCCACCGAACCCCGGAGGGCGATCCCGCCGAGCCGTCCTGCATCAAGCTGCTCAGCCCATCCTGACGGACCTCCGGGGCCTGGTACCGCGGCTATCGCGGGCGTGGTGTGGTACCGAATGGGACCATTGCGCCAATGGACGTGAACGTGAAGGGCCTCGAGCCCGAAGTGGCCGAGCGGCTCGCTCAGCAGGCGGCGGCGGAGGGCCTGAGCCAGCAAGAGTGGATCCGACAGGTACTCCGGCGTACAGCCGGCCGGCTCTCCCCCGCTGAGTTGGTGGAGCAACGGGAGTCCCTCGAGCCCATGAGCGGGGATGATTTCGAGAAGATCCAAGCCGCGGTGGCCCGGCGTCGGCGCCAACGCGCGAAAAGCCTCGGTGCCAGACGGCGCCGTCGCTGACGGAGGCGGGCTGGTCTTTCTCGCCGGCCTGCTGGAGGGTGAGGTGCATGAGGTGGCGGAGATCCTCGCCCTCGACGCCACCTCGTTGCTGGTTGCCGAGTACCTGGCCGTGCGGCACGAGGGCGCTCCGCTCCGAGCACGGCGTGACTTCGCGTCGGTCGTGCGGACCGTCGCCGAGTGGTTTCCGGGCCGGGCCCTGAGCATCGACGCCCTCCTGGCAGCTGTAGCGGGTGTGGAGGTCGACTCCGCCGCGGCCGTTGGCTTGGCAGAGAGCCTGCACGTTCCCCTCGTCACCAAGAACCGCGAAGTCTCGAGCGATCGGACTCGGTGCTTCGCTGCCAAGGCCGCTCGGCGGTTCTGCCTCGGGGCGGGAGCTGAACCACCGAGCAGTGGCTGGTCATCTCAGGGACGGGACGGAAGATGGATCAGCCCCGCAGCCGTCGAGCGGAACCCGCAGGCGTCGAAGTAGAACGGGGCGAGCTCTGCGTCGAAGTCGACGTGCAGCCACTCGCATCCCGCGGCCCGAGCGTGAACTACCGCCCGACGGACCACCTCGGTTCCAACGCCCTGATGCTGAAGGCTCCCCCGGGTCTTCGTGTCCATGAGGAAGGCGTGGTCGCCGCCGTCCCAGGCCACGTTCACGAAGCCGACGAGCTCTCCCTCGACGTTCCTGGCGGTCACCCAACCGAGGCTGTGGCCCCTGATCTGGTCCCACCAGCCGGCGACGGCACGCCCGCCGTAGGACTGGACGAGCTCGACCATCTCGGAGTCGGTCACGGGCCCGCGCCACGAGTAGGCGATGTGTTCGGGCACACAGCCAGTCTTTCATGGGGGCAGCCACCGGGATCTGGTTGCCCGCGCCATGAGGTGCTGCGGTGGCTCGGCGGTGACCGAGCCCTCGGGACAATGCGTTTTGTTCAAGATCGTCAGGGCTCGTGCACGGCTCCTCCCGGTGTTCGCTCCAAGGCTACGCCTCGATTGACCGCCCCCGGGCAATTCGGGTGCGGTCGACGTTCGAGGCGGCGAGACTCGCCATCCGTGGATCGAGCGGTCGCTGCCGGCGACGTCCGGATCCAGGTCGAACGCACCGAAGACCGCGACGCCGTAGCAGCTGTGGTCGCCGCCGCCTTCGGATCCCGGGCCGAGGCCGACCTGGTCGAGGCCATCCGCTCCTCGCCGGAGTACATCGCCGAGCTCTCCCTTGTCGCCGAGGGGGACGGTGGGATCGTCGGGCACGTGATGGTGAGCCACGCCGAGCTCCACCGCGGGGACGTGCGCCACCTGATCTTCAGCCTGGCCCCGCTGGCGGTGACTCCCTCCCGCCAGGGCCAGGGCATCGGGTCGGCGCTTGGTGAAGGCGGTCACCGACGCGGCGCGGAAGATGGGAGCGGCTTTCGTCGTGCTCCAGGGACCCACGCTTCTACGGACGACTTGGTTTCGAGCCCTGCGCTCCCCTGGGGATCGCCATGGAGCTTCCGCCGTGGGCGCCGCCTGAGGCCGAGCAGATCCTGGTCCTTGGCGACTACGACCGTTCCCTGTGCGGGCGCGTGGTGTACCCGGCCGCCTTCGACGCCGTTACCGACCCCTGAGGCTCCCAACGCCGCGGGCAATACTGTGGCGTGGTCGACCGTGACGAGGCCCAGGGCCTCTTCGACAAGAGGGTCCAGGCCTGGCTCAGCGAGGACCTCGACACCTACATGGACATGTTCGCCGAGGATCTCCTCATGCAGACCCCGATGGGCGAGCCCTTACAGGGGCGCGCCGCCTACGGCGAGCTGGTGCGCCGTTCCTTGCAGCACGTCCGACCCGTGGGCTTCGAGGTCCACGAGATCGCCGTCAACGGCTCCAAGGTTCTGGCCGAGTGGACCCAGACCCATGAGGTGCGAGCCGACGGGCGGCGGCTGCGCTATCGAGGAATGTCCATCTGCGAGATCCGGGACGGCCTCATCCACGCCTGGCGGGAGTACTACGACCCGGCCGACCTCCAGCCTGACATGAACCTCCAGGCCTCCTGACATGATTGGCGCTGTCGCAGACGACGAGGACAGGAGGAGACCATGGCTCGGCTTTCCGACGAGACGCTGCCCCTGCCCTGCTCGACGACCTTCGAGTTTCCCGGCAGCACGGTGGAGCGCCACATCGGGCTGGCGTGGGGCCTGGTGGTGCGCAGCGTGGGCTTCGCCAAGGGCTTCACGGGGTCGATCCGCGCCCTGCGATCGGGCGAGGTCGACGAGTACACCGAGGTCCTCGAGCAGGCTCGCCGCCACGCCCTCGATCGGCTCATAGAGCACGCTCAGGCCATGGGGGCCAACGCCATCGCCGGAGTCCGGTTCGACTCGACCGAGATCGGCAACAACATGTCGGAGATCCTGGCCTACGGCACCGCCGTGGCCATCAGGAGCGGCTAACTCTCGAGCTGGGTGAGGCGGATGACCAGGGCCTCGGGCCCCCTCCCGGGCTCGACGGCGACGTCGTCGACCACCTGACCGTCGCGCAGGAACACGACCCGCTCGGAGTAGGCGGCGATCCCGGGGTCGTGGGTCACCACGACGATGGTCTGGCCCCCCTGGTGCAGGCGGGCGAAGAGCTCCATCAGATCGCGACCCCCCCGGTAGTCGAGGTTGCCGGTGGGCTCGTCGGCCAGCACCACCGCGGGGCGGTGGACCAGGGCCCGGGCCACGGCCACCCGCTGCTGCTGGCCGCCCGAGAGCTGGGAGGGGAGCCGGTCGGCCACTCCGGCCACGCCCACCACCTCCAGGACCTCGGCCACCCGCTCCTCCCGCTCGGGCCCGGGCCGGGCGTCGATGACCAGGGGCAGCCCGGCGTTCTCGGCCGCGGTGAATCTCGGTCAGCTCGGCGTCGGTCCTGCCCGCGAGGGGCGTGCCGTCCAGGAGCACGTCACCCGAGGTGGGCTGATCCAGCGCGCCCAGCAGATGGAGGAGCGTCGACTTGCCGCAGCCCGACGGGCCCATCACGGCCAGGAACTCACCGGGGGCGATGGTCAGATCGACGCCCCGGAGGGCGGACACGGTGACGCCCTCGCCCTCGTAGCTCTTGCACAGCCCCCGTGCCTCCAGGAGTACCGCCACCGCCGCCCGTCTAGCAGACTGTGGGCGGATGCGATCACTGGCGTCGCTGGGGCCCCGGAGCGTCCGCCGTGACGCGGGCCGCTACGTCCTGACCGCCATCGGGATCGCCCTGGGCGTGGGCGTCGTCTTCGGCATCCTGCTGACCAACGAGAGCGTCACCCGCAGCTTCGACCGCCAGCTGGGCCAGGGTCCGCCCGGGCTGGTGCTGGCGGAGCAGTCGGGGACCTTCGGGGGCGACCTTCCCGCCGCCTTGGTGGCCCAGGCCGCCCGCCTTCCCGGGGTCTCCGCGGCCGACGGCAACCTCGGGTTCTGGGTACCGGTGCAGGGCGGGCGGGACCAGGTCTACGTCTCGGGCGACCTGTTCGAAAGGGGCGCGGCCCCGCCGGCCAAGGCCGGGGCCGGGGGCTTGGCCCGCCAACGCCTGGAGGGGCGGGAGCCGTCGCCGGGAAGCGACGAGATCCTCATCGGCGGGGATCCCGTCGCCCGCCTCCTGCACGCCCGCCTCGGTTCGGTCCTGTCGCTGGCGGGCCCGACCGGCGTGCACACCTTCACCGTCTCCGGCATCCGGCACTCCGACTCGAGGGGCGGGGCGCAGGCCACCATGGCCGCGGTCCTGAGGGCCACGGGCAAGGGCGACGTGGTCACCAGCGTGTCCATCCAGCTCGGTCAGGGCGTCGACCGGACCCAGTGGATCGCCGACCACGCCCAGGACCTGGCCGGGGTGCGCCTGGTCGGCCCCAACCAGGGCCTGGTCGACCTGCGCAACCTCTACGACGCGGTGCGGGGCAGCTTCGCCGGCCTGGCCGCGGTGGCCATGTTCGTGGGCGCCTTCCTGGTCTTCCTCACCCTCTCCATGGCCGTGATCGAGCGCACCCGCCTCTACGGGACCCTGCGGGCCCTGGGCGCCAGCCGGGGCCAGATCCTGCGGGTGGTGATGGGCGAGGCCCTGGCCCTGGGCACGCTCTCCACCGCGGCCGGCCTCCTGCTGGGCCTGGTCGTGGGCGCCGGCTTCCTGGGCTTCGTGGCCCGCGTCTACGGCCTCCCCCAGCCCCGCTTCGCGGTGCCGGCCACGGCCGTGGTCGAGGCCGTGGCCATCGGGGTGCTGACCACGGCGGGCGCGGCCCTGGTCCCCGCCCTGCGGGCCAGCCGCCTCAGCCCGGTGGAGGCCATCCGGGGCAGCTACGCCCAGGACCGGAGGCTGTCGCGCTCGTGGGCCCTGGGGGCGGTCATCCTGGCCGCCGGGCTGGTCTGCAGCCGGCTCACCATCGGTCCCCTGCTGCGGGCCGGGAGCCCGCTCATCCTGTTGGGCGCAGTTCTCATGGTCCCGCTGCTGACCAGGCCCGTGGCCCGCGTCGCGGGCCGGGTCACCCGCAGGCTGGCTCCGGGGCTGGGCGACATAGGGGTCATGCACCTGGTGAAGGAGCGCAGCCGCTCGGCCTACACCCTGGCGTTGGTGATGGTCGTGCTCGCCCTGGTGCTGGCCGCGGGCAGCATCCACCGCTCCTACCGGGCCGCCCAGGACCTGGGCCTGAGGCGGGCCTTCCCGGCCGACATGGCCGTGTACGGCGGCCAGCGCCTGGACGCGGCCTTCACCAGCCGCGTCCGGGCCACGCCCGGGGTGGAGTCGGTGACCGAGCTCCGCTTCGGCGAGACCAACGTGGAGGGCCGGGGCGCCACCCGGGTGTTCCTCTCCGTCATCGACCCCGACACCTTCTTCGCGGTGCAGCCCCTGCCGTGGGTGGCGGGCAGCGACGCCGGCGCCCGGCGGGCCCTGCAGCGGGGAGACGCGGTGATCGTGCCCCAGGGCCTGGCCCGCCGCTTCGGTGTCGGCATGGGCGGGCGCCTGGACCTGACCACGGCCCAGGGCCGGCACCGGTTCTCGGTGGTGGGCATCTACCCCACCAACGACAGCTTCCGCAGCGTGACCGTGGGCCTGCCCGACGCCCGGCGCTACTTCAACGCCGGCGACGCCAACTCGGTGGCCGTGCGCCTGGCCCCGGGCGCCGACCCCCACGTGGTGAGCGAGGCCATCCAGGCCGGGATGCGGACCCACGGGGGAGCCTTCGTCCGCCTCACCAGCAGCGACAAGGCCCGGGCCCGCAAGGCCCTGGACGACTACTTCCGGCTCGTCTACGTGGTGCTCCTGGTGGCCGGCACCATGGGCCTGCTGGGCCTGGGCAACACTCTGGCCATGTCGGTCATCGGGCGGACCCGGGAGATCGGCGTCCTGCGGGCCATCGGCACCCGTCGCAGGCAGGTGTGGGGCCTGGTGCTGGTGGAGTCGGCCACCCTCTCCCTGGTCGCGCTCGCTCTCGCCCTGCCCCTGGGCTGGATCCTGTCGGTCACCATCCTGCGGGCCTCGCTGTCCACCCTGGGCGTGGTGGTGGCCTACCGCCAGCCCGGGCCCGTGGTGCCCGTCATCGGCGCCCTCGCCCTCCTCACCGCGGCGGTGGCAGCCGTGGCTCCGGCCCGGAGGGCGGCCCGGGTCGAGCCCGTCGCCGCCCTGCGCTTCGAGTGAGCGGGATGAGCCGATCGAGGAAGACACGGCCGTGGACCTCCTGATCCGGGGCGCCGCCGTCTATGACGGCAGCGGCGGCCCGGCCCGCACGGCCGACGTGGCCGTGACGGGGACGAGGATGGAGGCCGTGGGCGACCTGGCCGGTGCGCAGGCCGGCACCGAGGTCGACGGCCGCGGTCTGGCCCTGGCCCCCGGGTTCATCGACGTGCACAGCCACGACGACTTCGCCGTGTTCCTCATGCCCGAGATGGACTTCAAGGTGGGCCAGGGCGTCACCACCGACGTGGTGGGCAACTGCGGCCTGGGCGCCGCGCCCTTCGCGCCGGCCCGGCGCTACCTGGGCTTCTTCGGCGCCGATCACCACGCGTCCGACCTGCCCGACTGGGACACCTACGGCGAGTACCTCGACGCCGTGGACGGGGCTCCGCCCAGCCTCAACGTGGCCGTGCTCGTGGGCCACGGCACCGTGCGCCTCGACGCCATGGGCAACGAGCGCCGGGAGCCCGACGCGGCCGAGATGGCCAGGATGCTCGACACCCTGGCCGAGGGTATGGACGCGGGATGCGTGGGCTACTCCACCGGGCTGATCTACGAGCCCGGGCGCTACTCGGCCAGCGACGAGCTGGTGGGCCTGGCCCGCCTCATGGCCGGTACCGGGGCCCTCTACGCCAGCCACATGCGCA
>VAXP01000032.1 GCA_005884125.1 Actinomycetota bacterium
GCTGGTCTCCGCCGGCGGGGGCGTCTTCAACTTCGGTGACGCTCTGTTCGAGGGCTCCACTGGGGGCACGCCGCTCAACCGCCCCATCGTGGCCATGTCGTCCACGCCCACGGGCAACGGCTACTGGCTCGTCGCCTCGGACGGCGGGGTCTTCAACTTCGGCGACGCCGGCTTCCACGGCTCCACCGGGGCCCTCAAGTTGAACAAGCCCATCATCGGCATGGCGTCATAGGCAACCGCTGGAACACGGCGTCTGCGTCACCGCTTCGGGCGTCTCCCTCTCTCATGGACGACCCAAGGCGGTGGCGCAGGTCCGGATCGGGCCCGGCCGACCAACGGAGCTGAGCTCGGCCGCTCCGCCAGCCCGCTCCGCCAGCCCACGGAGAAGGAGCAGCCCTCCAGCATCAGCTCCGGGCTGGGCAACGGCGACCGGCTCAGCCTGAACCCAATCACCGGCATGGCCGCCTGAGGAGCCGCAGCGGCCTAGCCCACCACCCTCGTCATCGCCGCTTCTGGGCGCCTTTCACACCGGACTGGGGCGGTGATGCAGGACCGGCTCGTGGCCGACGTGACCCCGGGGGGCCGTCGGCCACGGCCGCGTCGTGGCGCTGTGGGGCGCGGCTCTCCTGGCCGCCAGCGATCGAGTGGAGGATTGGTCGCGCCTGGCGCGACGGATCCTCCACTCGATTCGACTCAGCCCCTCCGGAGCCGACCTGGCCCGGTCCTTGAGCGTCCTTCAGGAGCGCACCCGATCCGGTTGTCGATCTCAGGAACCTTAAGCATTCCCGAAGGTTTTCCGGACGCCCCGGCCATATCACTGTCGTGGCACCTCACTGCGGTACACCGCCCCCGTCCGGAAGGCAACCAAACGGGGGCGGTGGACGCAGGGAGAGGTCCAAGTCGGAAGTCTCGATCGTGCCCGACCCCGGGATCCGTCGAGGAGAGAGAGGAAGTGGTCGTCGTGAGGATCGGATCGACGCGCCTGGGGGCCCACCCCCGCGTGCTCATCGCTGCCGCAGCGGTCGTCGCCGCCGGCGCCCTGGCGACGGGCGGGATGCTGGCCGTACAGGGCTCGGGCTCTTACCACGGACGCACGGGTGCTCACCTCACGGGCACCTTCACCCTGTTCACCTCGGCGCAGCCCCAGGCCAAGCCGTGCACGCCCCAGGCGGGTTACAGCGACATCGCCGCGGGCGCCCCGGTCGTGGTCCGAGACCAGGCGGGTGCCACCGTCGGCTCGGGCTCGCTCTCCTCGGGAGCCGCGGAGCCCAGCAGACGAGGCTGCGCCTTCCACTTCTCGGTCAACTCTCTCCCCGTCGCCTCCAGCTACACGGTCACCGTCGGCCAGCGGGGCGGCTTGCCGTACTCCTACGCCGACCTGAAGAACTCCGGTTGGAATGTGACCATGGGCCTGGGAGCCCTCCCTCCCGGGTAGTCGGCGGAAACGACAGGGGAGAGGGTTACGGTGAAGGTCAAGCGCAAGCACGTGATCGTGACCGCGGCGGCCGCGCTGGCGCTCGCCGCGCTCATGGCCGTCGTGACCATGGCCGTGGTCACCTTGGCGCCGGGGGCCACCTCCCGCTCCGCCCACGGCCCGGGGCTGAGCCGCTCCGTCGGAGCGGCGAGCGGTGCAAGCCGCGACGTCTCGACTGCCGGCGACGCGACCCTGGCGGCGGGCGCCTCGGCATCTCCCAGCCTCGTCGGACCCTCGGGCGCCACACCCGCCGGTGCCGCGCCATCGCCGGCCGGGTCCGTGGCGTCCCCCTCCGCCGGTGGCGAGCGGCCATCGGGCGACGGCGGCGCCTTGGCCGCCAGGGCCCCGGTCCCGCCCTCGCCCGCTCCCGACGGCCCGCCCCGAGGCCGGCCCGCGCTCGGAGCCCAGCCCGGCAGGGCCCAGGACGCGGCCGGCGCCGCCGGCGGAGCGGTCGTCCGGGTCAGGACGAGAGGTCAGTCGGTGGAGGTGACCGTCTCGGAAGAGGCCCGGCGCTGATCCCACGGCGACCCGCCGGACGCTGCCCTCCCGGGGGCGAGAGCGGCTCAGCCGGCGAACAGTGCGGGGAGCAGGTTGGACCGTCCTGTGAGCAGCAGCACCCCGACCGTCGTCCCCGCGACCCCAGTGAGCACGCTGATGGTGGCGTAGAGGGCGAAATTTCGACCGGCGCCAAGGAAGCCCAGGGCCACCGTGAGGCCGACGAGGCTGTTGGAGAGCAGCAGGCCGAACAGAAACGCGCCGAGCAGGAGCATGCCGGGGAGGGTCCCGCCGGCGCTGGCCGCGGCAGTCAGCAGAAGAACCTGGGTTGGTGTCTCGGCGCCTATGCCGTGGAGCGCTCCCACGGCCACCGAGGTCGTCGGGCCGTAGTCCCAGAAGCCATCTTCGACCGCCGGTGGCCGACCGGCCAGCCGGTGGACATGGCCGCCGGAGTACGGGCGGTCACCGGCCGAGCTGCCATCGGGGCCGGTAACGGCGGCCAGTGACACCTCCACGGGCCGCAGCTGTGCGCCGAGGCGGCGGAGGGCCGAGAAGACCAGCATCCAGCGGCTGCGCATGCGGAAGTTCCGGCCTCCGCGGACCAGGGCTACCAGCACGTAGACACCGAGGGCGCACAGGGTCAGGCCCACGACCCGCTCCATGACGCGGTCGACGGCGGCAGGGACGTGCTCGCCGGCCACGATCGCCGCCGCACCCAGGGCCCCGATGACCGCGCCATGACCGACGAAGTAGCAGCTCGCGTAGCCGAAGGCGCGCCGGGGACTGTCCTGGGCTGCGCTCAGGTCGGTGATCGCCGCGAGGTGGTCCCAGTCGATGCCGTGGCGGAACCCGAGGCCCGTGGCGGTGGCGAGCAGACCGACCCGCAGTCCCTCATGGGCGGCGCTCATCCGAGCCAGGGCCGACGTCGAAGGGGCGTCGCGGTCATCCCATGCTCCGTGGGATCGCTTCTGCTTCGCAGCAGCCCGGTGTTCTGGCTGCCGGATCGCCATGCGCCGGTGACGCACGCTCCCCGGTCACAGTGGCGGCACCGCCCCGGACTCCCACCGGGTTCCCCGCACTGCGGCCGCACAGACACTAGCGGCCTACACAAACACAGGTGGGCGGGAAGCCCCAGCCCCTACCATCGAGCGGCGATGGCGAAGACCCAGAAGGCGGCCGTGCTCACCCCCCAGGGCGAGGACTTCCCCCGCTGGTACCAGGACGTGGTGGCCCGGGCCGAGCTGGCCGACAACGGGCCCGTGCGGGGCACCATGGTCATCCGCCCCTACGGCTACGCCATATGGGAGCGCATGGTGGCCGAGCTGGACGCCCGCATCAAGGCGACCGGGGCCCGCAACGCCTACTTCCCCTTGTTCATCCCCCAGAGCTACATCGAGCGCGAGGCCGACCACGTCGAAGGCTTCAGCCCCGAGCTCGCCGTCGTCACCCACGGCGGGGGCAAGGAGCTGGAGGAGCCGGTCGTCGTCCGCCCCACCAGCGAGACCATCATCGACTCCTACTTCGCCAAGTGGGTCCAGAGCTACCGCGAGCTGCCCCTGCTGTTGAACCAGTGGGCCAACGTGGTGCGCTGGGAGATGCGGCCCCGGGTGTTCCTGCGCACCACCGAGTTCCTCTGGCAGGAGGGCCACACCGTGCACGTCAGCGAGCAGGACGCCCGCTCCTACGCCCTGCGCATCCTCACCGACGTGTACCGGGACTTCATGGTCGAGGTGATGGCCGTGCCCGTGCTGGCCGGGCGCAAGACGGCCCGCGAGCGCTTCGCCGGGGCCAACACGAGCTGGACGTGCGAGGGCATGATGCGCGACGGCAAGGCCCTCCAGATGGGCACCAGCCACGAGCTCGGTCAGAACTTCGCCCGGGTCTTCGACATCACCTATCTGGACGAGGCGGGCGAGACCCAGTTCGGCTGGCAGACCTCCTGGGGGGTGTCAACCAGGCTCATGGGGGCGCTCATCATGGCCCACGGCGACGACGGGGGCCTGCGCCTGCCCCCCCGCCTGGCCCCCACCCAGGTCGTGGTTCTCCTCGTCCGCGACGAGGACGGAGCCGGGGAGGCGGCCTCAGCCGTGGCCCGCGAGCTGGCCGACCTCGGGCTCAGGGTGGAGCTGGACGCCCGCACCGACGTGTCCTTCGGGCGCCGGGCCGTGGACTGGGAGCTCAAGGGCGTTCCCGTGCGCGTGGAGATCGGCCCCCGGGACCTGGCCGAGGGCAAGGTGACCCTGGTGCGGCGGGACGACGGGTCCAAGTCGCCCGTGCCCCGCGACGAGCTCAAGACCCAGGTGGCCGCGGCGCTGGGCGCGGCTCAGGCCGCCCTGTTCGCCCAGGCCCAGGAGCTGCTGGCCTCCCGAACGGTCGAGGTGGGCTCGGTCGACGAGGCGCGGGAGGCAGCCCAGTCCGGGTTCGCCCGCCTGCCCATGAGCGTCGTGGGCGACGAGGGGGAGACCGCGCTGAACCAGGCCGGGGTCACGGTGCGCTGTCTCCTGGGGCCCGAGGACGGGCTGCCCGATCCCGATGGGCGCGACGAGAACCTGGCCGCCGTGGTCGGACGCGCCTACTGACGCCTGCGACAGCTCAGAGCAGGCCGTGCTCCTGGAGCTCCTGGGTCAGCACGGTCATGGCCCCCGAGATGGTGTCGGGTGCCCCGCCGGCCCACAGCGTGACCTCCAGGTTCTCCACCACGAGCTGGCCCTCCCGGAGCCTGGCCCCGAACTCGTCGTCGGTCAGCAGGGTCTGCAGCTCCTCCAGCCTGCCCACAGTCACCATCTGGCCCCGTGCCTTGCCGGTGACGCTGAAGAAGACCCGGGTGCCGTCGATGCGACCCTGCTTCTCCAGGGTCTCGTTGAACTGCAGCGCCTTGGCGAAGGACGCCAGGGCCCTGCCCTCACGTCCCGGGATCACCCTGTCCCAGGAGACCGTCAGGGCGCCTCGTTCGATGATTGCCATGTTCGCTCCCCCCGGGCGCCGCGGCCCCCTGGCCCGGTACCCAACTGCGACCGTACGCCCGGCGCCCTCCGCCGTCGATGGCCCGCCCGACCGGTGACATAGCCGCACAGGGGCGCCGCGAGGGGGCGGCGGAGGGCGGCGAGGGGGGTCGAGAGCCCGTCCCGGACGCGGGCGGGGGCGAGGTCGGATGACTATACTTATAGGGCCCTTCGGTTCGAGAGAGGCGGGTGTGGCGCGTGGGCTACGGCCCACGCTTTTGTTTGATGGTCATTGGCCCGAAGGGGCGAGCGAGGAGGAGGTGCGATGGGCCCGGCAGAGCGAGTCCGCGACCTCATCCTTCCCTTGCTGGACGCCTCTGACCTAGAGCTGGTGGACGTCGAGGTCCGGGGCGGGCTCCTCCGCATCGCCGTGGACCGCCCCGGCGGCGTCGACCTGGACGCCATCGGCCACGTGAGCCAGGCCATCTCCGCCGCCCTGGACCGGGAGGACCCCCTACCGGGCGGACGCTACGTGCTGGAGGTATCCAGCCCGGGTCTGGAGCGCCCGCTGCGCACGCCCGAGCATTTCCGGCGCTTCGTCGGCGCCACCGTGGCCGTGAAGCTCCTGGCCGGAGCGGAGGCAGCCGCCGACCAGCGCCGGGTCCAGGGCCGGCTGGCCGGCGCCGACGAGGACGGCGTCGTGCTCGAGGTCCCCGGCCAGGACGCGCCCCTCCGCGTCGAATACGCCGACATCGAGGCGGCGCGGACCGTTTTCGAGTGGGGCCCCCCGCCCCGGCCCGGCCGGCCCGGGCAGGCGGGCGGCGGCCCCAGAGCCAAGAAATCCAAGAAAGTCGCCACATCATGAGCAAGACCAACTTCGAATTCCTGGAGGCCCTCCAGCTGATCGCCCGCGACAAGGGGATCGGCGTGGACACCCTCCTCGACGCGCTCGCCAACGCCCTGGTGGCCGCCTACAAGCGCATGCCCGAGGCGGCCGAGGAGGCGGTCGTGACCATCGACCCCGACTCGGGGGAGATTCGCGTCTACGGCCAGGAGCTGGACGAGGACGGCAACGTCGTGCGGGAGTGGGACGACACGCCCGCCGACTTCGGCCGCATCGCGGCCCAGACGGCCAAGCAGGTCATCCTCCAGCGCATCCGGGAGGCCGAGCGCGATCTCAAGTACGAGGAGTACGCGGGCCGGGAGGGTGACATCGTCACCGGGATCATCCAGCAGAGCGACAACCGCTACACCCTGCTCGACCTGGGCAAGGTGGAGGCCCTGCTGCCCCAGGCCGAGCAGGTCCCCTACGAGCGCTACGAGCACGGGGCCAGGCTCAAGGCCTACATCGTCGAGGTCCGCAAGACGACCAAGGGCCCGCAGATCGTGGTGAGCCGCACCCACCCCGGGTTGATCAAGCGCCTCTTCGAGCTGGAGGTGCCCGAGATCAGCAGCGGCGTGGTCGAGATCAAGGCCTGCGCCCGCGAGCCCGGGCACCGGACCAAGATCGCGGTCTGGTCCAACGACCCCAACGTCGACCCCGTCGGCGCCTGTGTGGGCGCACGGGGCGCACGGGTGCGCATGGTCACCAACGAGCTGCGGGGCGAGAAGGTGGACATCGTCCCCTTCTCGGAGGACCCCACCGAGTTCGTCCAGCGCGCCCTGCAGCCGGCCAAGGTCAAGGAGGTCCGCCTCGACGACGAGACGGGCACGGCCACCGTCGTCGTCCACGACTACCAGCTGTCGCTGGCCATCGGGAAGGAGGGCCAGAACGCCCGCCTGGCCGCCCGCCTCACGGGCTGGCGCATCGACATCAAGAGCGAGACCCAGATGGCCGAGGAGGCCGCGGGCTACTCCGGCGAGGAGTGGGCCGAGGGCGAGTGGGTCGAGAACGCGGCCGGCGAGATGGTGTGGCAGCCGGCCGAGGGGGGCGAGGCCGTGTCGGCCGAGCAGTGGGCCTCGGGCGGAGCCGAGCCCTCCCAGCCCGCAGCCGAGCCCGCCCCGTCCGCCGAAGGGGCCGCTGAAGGGGCCGCTGAAGGCGCCGCCGAAGGGGGAGCGGGAGCCGGGTCGACCGAGACGGCGGAGGTACCCGAGCCGGCCGCGTCTACCGAGCCGCCCGAGGAGTCCGCGCCGGCCGGGGAGGCCGAGCCCCCCGAAGGCTCTGAGGCCGCTTCCCAGGGGAACCCGGCCCAGGCCGAGGCGGCCGCCGCGGGAACGGAGACCCCCGCATAACGCCACGGCGCACCTGCATCGGCTGCCGGCGGGTGCGGCCCCAGGACGAGCTGGTGCGGGTGGCGAGGACGGCCCAGGGCGAGCTCGTCCTCAGCCGGCGTCAGCCAGGCCGCGGAGCGTGGTTGTGTCCCGGGTCGCCGGTGTGCCTCGCCGCCGCCGAGAGACGGGGAGGCTTTGCCCGGGCCCTGAGAGCGTCGGTGTCGGCCGAGGCCGTCGCCACTCTCCGGGAGCGCCTGGGGGCCTAGCGCCCCCGGTGGGATGCGAGGTGACGGTAAGGAATGGCGTTCGCGCCGTGGGCGTGTGGGAGGATAGGTACCCTCAGTAGCGACCACCGTGGGCTCGGGGGCGGCGGGATCGGTACGGCGAGGGTAGGCGCCGGGCTGCCTCGCGGACCGATGCGACCCATAGAGCTAGAGAGAGAACAGAGAGGCAAAGAGAGCAGTTGGCCAAGAAGATCCGGGTCTACGAGCTGGCACGAGAGCTCGGGCTCACGAACAAAGAGGCACTCGACCTGTGCGAGTCGCTCGGCATCGGCGTCAAGAGCCATTCGTCGAGCATCGAGGATGCCCAGGCCGTTCGCGTCCGGCGCAAGGCCGACCGTGAGGGCCTTCGTCGTGAGGTGGCCCCGCCCGAGCCCGAGCCGGCCAAGCGCGGCGCCCGCAAGGGCCCGGCCGAAGAGCCCGCGGCCGCCGCTCCGCCCCCGGCCGAACCGGCCCCGGTTGCCCCCGTCGAGCTGACCCCGCCCGAGCCCGAGGTCGCGCCCCGGCCCGCGGCCAGGCGGGAGGTGGCCGAGACGGCCCCGCCCCTCGAGCCGGCGGCGTCGGAGCCCGCGGCTGCGGCCGCGCCCGCCGAGCGTCCCGCCGCCGCCGCCGAGCCCGCCCAGCGCCAGCCCGCCGCCGCGCCCGAGCGCCGCGCCGGTGGGGCCCAGGGGGGCGCGCCCGCGTCCGGTCGTGACCCCCGGCTCGTCACCAGCCGTCCCGCCAGCGACCAGCCCGACCTGGCCCCCCGACCGCCGCTGCGCCCAACCCCGGCCCGGCCCACCGGGCCCGAGGGCGGTGGCCCCGGTCGCGCCGCCCCCGGCCCGTCCGGCGGCGTCGCCGCGCGCGGTTCGGGCCCGGCCTCGGGGGCCGACGCCCCCTCCCGGCCCCGGTGGAGGGAAGGCCGGGCCGGTGTCCTCGACCGGCAAACCCATCCCGCCGCCTCCCAGTGGCCCGCCCCGGTCGTCGTCGGGCCGACCCATCCCGCCCCCGCCCGGAACGGGCGGCCGGGGACCGGGTGGCCCGGCCAGCCCCAGCGGGGGCAGGCCCCCCGGCGGGGGCTTCGGCCGCGGTCCCGGCGGTCCCGGCGGTCCGGGCGGGCCCAGCGGCCGCCCCGGCGGCTTCACCACCGGGCGGCCCGGAGGCGGCTACGGCACGGGCCGGCCCAGCACGGGCGGGGGTGCCGGGGGTTACGGCGGACCCAGGAGCGGCCCCGGTGGCGGCTTCGGCGGCCGCGGCGCGCCCGGGGGTCCCCCCCCGGGTCTTCGCGGCGGCGGCGGTCCCGGTGGCCGGGGCCGGCCCCCCCAGCGCCGGCGCCGGCGCCGGCGGGTGCTGGAGGAGCTCGAGCCCACGCAGATGACGACCTACGTCCCTTCCAACGCCCCCGTGCCGGAAGGGGAGGTCATCATCGAGCGCGGCTCCACGGCCCAGGACGTCGGCCCCAAGCTCAACCGGTCCGCGGGCGACGTGGTCCGCTTCCTGCTCCTCCAGGGCGAGATGGTGACCGCCACCCAGTCCCTCTCCGACGAGATGATCGAGCTGTTCGCGGCCGAGCTGGGCGCCACGATCAAGCTCGTCGACCCCGGTGAGGAGAAGGAGGCCGCCCTCCAGGCCCGCTACTTCGACACCGACGGCGACACCGACGAGTCCATGCAGCGGCCTCGACCTCCGGTCATCACCGTGATGGGGCACGTCGACCACGGCAAGACCCTGCTGCTCGACCGCATCCGGCAGACCAACGTGGTGGCGGGTGAGGCCGGCGGCATCACCCAGCACATCGGCGCCTACCAGGTGGAGCGCGACGGCAGGCAGATCACCTTCATCGACACCCCCGGCCACGAGGCCTTCACGGCCATGCGGGCCCGGGGGGCCGAGGTCACCGACATCGTCGTGCTGGTGGTGGCGGCCGACGACGGCGTGATGCCCCAGACGGTGGAGGCCATCAACCACGCCAAGGCGGCCGACGTCCCCATCGTCGTGGCCATCAACAAGATCGACCGGGACGACGCCGACCCCAACCGGGTCATGCAGCAGCTCTCCGAGCACGGGCTGGTGCCCGAGCAGTGGGGCGGCGACACGATCATGGTGGAGCTCTCCGCCCTCCAGGGCCTGGGCGTCGACGACCTGTTGGAGCAGCTGCTGGTCGTGGCCGAGGTGGAGGAGCTCACGGCCAACCCCGAGGGCAGGGCCCGAGGCGTGGTGCTGGAGGCCAACCTCGACGTGGGCCGGGGCCCGGTGGCCACCGTCATCGTGGAGCAGGGCACGCTGCGGGTGGGTGACCCCGTCGTGGCCGGGGCCGCATGGGGCAAGGTGCGGGCTGTGGTCGACGACCGGGGGGACAACATCAAGGAGGCCACGCCCTCCATGCCCGTGCAGGTCCTGGGCTTCAGCGAGGTTCCCAACGCGGGCGACGATCTGCGGGTCACGGGCGACCTGGGCACGGCCCGCACCATCGGCGAGACCCGCGAGCAGCGCTACCGCTTCGCCGGCTACGCCCCGCTCCCGTCGGCCGTAGGCGCGACGGGCGCCAAGCTCGAGGACATCTTCGAGCAGATCCAGCGGGGTGAGACGGCCACCCTCAGCCTCATCCTCAAGGCCGACGTGCAGGGATCGCTGGAGGCCCTGACCGAGAGCCTGCGCAAGCTGGAGCGGGACGAGGTGAAGCTGGGGTTCGTGCACCGGGCCGTGGGTGGCATCACCGAGAACGACGTGCAGCTGGCCGCCGCCTCCAACGCCACCATCATCGGCTTCAACGTGCGCCCCGACCGCAACGCCAGGGAGCTGGCCGACGCCCACGACGTGGAGATCCGGACCTACGAGATCATCTACAAGGTCCTGGAGGACATCGAGGCGGCCATGGTCGGCATGCTCGCCCCCGAGTACGAGGAGGTCGTCACCGGGGACGCAGAGGTGCGGGCCATCTTCCGGGTTCCCCGGGTCGGCGCCATCGCCGGCTGCTACGTGCGCAACGGGGTCATCACCCGGGGCTCCAAGGTCCGCTTCCTGCGCGAGGGGGTCGTCATCTGGAAGGGCAGCATCAACACCCTCAAGCGCTTCAAGGACGACGTCCGCGAGGTGCAGACCGGCTTCGAGTGCGGCATCGGACTGTCGGACTTCCAGGACCTCAAGGAAGGCGACCTGATCGAGACCTACGAGGAGCGCGAGATCCCGCGCGGCTGACTCACGGAGGGCCCGTGCACGTGGCCGCTCTCACCCTGGACCTGCACCTCCCCCAAAGCCGATCGCTCAAGGCCAAGCGGGCCATCGTGCGCCCCATCCTGGAGGGGGCCAGGCACCGCTTCTCGGTGGCCGCGGCCGAGGTGTCCCACCAGGACCAGTGGCAGCGGGCCGGCCTGGGTGTGGCCGCGGTCGCCTCCACCCCGTCGCACGTGACCGAGGTGCTCGACCGGGTCGAGCGCTTCGTGTGGTCCTTCCCCGAGGTCGAGGTGGTGAGCGCCGAGCGCCGGTGGCTGGAGGCGGCGCCGTGAGGCGGCGGCGGGGGACGGACAGGCGGGGGACGGGCCGGGCCCGGCCGGGACCCGGGGCGGGGCCGAGCGCTACCCCCGTACGGCCCGGGTGAACCAGGTGCTGCAGGAGGTCATCGCCGAGGAGCTCGAGCGCCTGGTCGACGCCGACGACCGCCTGCGCCTGACCACGGTGACGGCGGTGGCCACCGAGCCCGACCTGCGCCACGCCGTGGTGTTCGTGGACTCCCTCTCGGAGGAGCGCAGGGCGGCCCTGGACGACCGGCGCGTGCACCTGCAGGCGGCCATCGCCCGCCAGGTGCGCCTCAAGCGCACGCCCCGACTTTCCTTCCAGGCCGATCCTGCGGTAGCCAGTGGTGAGAGGGTGGAGTCGATGCTGCGTCGCCTCCGCCACGGACGGGCGAGCGCGGCGGATGAGGAAGGCGAGGATGGGTAGCCCAG
>VAXP01000126.1:0-862 GCA_005884125.1 Actinomycetota bacterium
TCTGAGCATCGAGATCGGCCGTCTCTCGGCCCGCGCCGGCTCGGGTCGGGGCCGCGCCTCGGTGGACGGCGAGACGGCGTGCGAAGGGGAGCTGCTCTTCGTGCTCGCCGACCGCTGACCGCTGACCTCTGACCCTGCCGGTTGGCCTCAGTCCCCCGGAGGGGCGAGGACCAGGCAGCCGTTGTGGCCGCCGAAGCCGAACGAGTTGGAGATCACCGGGCCCGGTTGCCAGGGCCGGGCTGCGCCCAGCACGAGGTCCAGGCCCGCGGCCGGGTCGGGCGTGGTGACGCCGAAGGTCGGCGGTATCAGGGACCGCTGGAGGCTGGGCACGACCGCGGCCGCCTCCAGGGCGCCGGCCGCGCCCAGGGCATGGCCCGTCACCCCCTTGGTCGAGGTGACCGGGGGACCGGGCGAGCCGAACACCTTGAGGATGGCCTCGGCCTCGGCCGCGTCGTTGAGGGGAGTCGAGGTCCCGTGGGCGTTGATCTGGACTATGTCCGCCGGTCCCATGGCGGCGTCGGCCAGAGCCAGCTCCATGCAGGCCGCCGCCCCCGCCCCCGCCGGTGCCGGCGCGGTCAGGTGGTGGGCGTCAGCGGTGCTGGCTGCCCCCAGGACCTCGGCCAGGACCGTGGCTCCCCGGCTGCGGGCGCTACCGAGCTCTTCGAGCACGAGGACGGCGCCACCCTCCGACAGCACGAACCCGTCCCGCTTCACGTCGAAGGGCCGGGACACGCCGGTGGGGGACAGGGCCGTCATGTTCCCGAAGCCGGCCACCGCCGTCTCGGTCATGGCCGCCTCGCTGCCCCCGGCCAGCACTACGTCGCAGCGCCCGCTGGCGATGAGGCGGGCGCCGTTGCCGATG
>VAXP01000126.1:871-2008 GCA_005884125.1 Actinomycetota bacterium
CTTGGAGCCCGTACCGCATGGACACGGCGGCGGCGCCGGCGTTGGGCATCATCATGGGGACGAGGAAGGGCGAGACCCGCTTGGCTCCCTTGTCCCGGCACAGCAGCACCTGCTCCTCCAGCGTCTCCAGCCCCCCGACCCCGGTGCCCAGGATCACACCGGCCCGCTGGGGATCGGCGTCGAGCGAGTCACGGCCCCCGGCCTGCTCGATGGCCATGGCTGCCGCGGCCACGGCGAACTGGGCGAAGCGGTCGACGCGCCTGGCCTCCTTGGGTCCGAACCAGGCGGTCGGGTCGAAGCCCGGGACTCGACGCTCGCCCTCCGGAGGGGACCCGCACAGGCCGTCCCAGAAGGCGTCGCGTCCGATGCCGCAGCACGCCAGCACCCCGATCCCCGTGACCGCGACCCGGCGCCCGCCCGCCTCCTGGCCCGTGGGCCCGCTTACCGTCCGCATCAGGCCTTGGAGCTCACGAGCTTGAACGCCTGCTCGACGGTCTCGACGCCCTCCAGCTCGGACTCGTCGACGGTGATGTTGAAGGCTTCCTCCAGGGCCATCACCAGCTCGACCAGGTCGAGGCTGTCGGCGTCGAGGTCGTCACCGAACCGGGCATCGAGGGTGACCTTCTCCGGTTCGACCTGCAGCACCTCCACCGTGCAGGTCTTGAACTTGTCGAAGGCAGCTTCGTTGTCCATTGCTCTCCTTGCTCCTTTCAGAATCGGTTTGGCTCAGAGTTGGTACGGCCTAGTGCCCCATGCCCAGCCCGCCGTCGACGGGCAGGACGGCCCCGGTGACGAAGGCGGCCTCGGGCGATGCCAGGTAGGTGATGGCCGCCGCCACCTCCTCAGGTGCCGCGATGCGCCCAAGGGGGACCGCGGCGCGGATCTCCTCCATTCTGTCCCCGCTCACCGACGCCAGCATGTCTGTGGCCACCGGGCCCGGTGCCACCACGTTGACCGTGACTCCCCGGCTGGCCAGCTCCCGGGCCAGCGAGCGGCCCAGCCCGACCAGCCCGGCCTTGGCCGCGGCGTAGTTGGCCTGCCCGGCTCCGCCCAGGAGGGCGACGACTGAGGACACGAAGACGATGCGGCCGCGACGGGCGCGGACCATGGACCCCGCCGCCCTCCGGGCCACGCGGT
>VAXP01000126.1:2051-25468 GCA_005884125.1 Actinomycetota bacterium
GTCGCGGGTGACGCCGGCGTTGGCGACCAGAACCTCGACCGGGCCCCACCGCTCCTCGACGGTGGCGAAGGCCTCGTCCACGTCGCTCTGGGACGTCACGTCGCAGCGGAGGCAGAGGAGGGGGTCGTCCTCGCCATCGGGCGGCTTGGAGCGATAGGTCACCGCCACCCGGTCGCCCAGCTCCTGGAAGCGGCGAGCCGTGGCCAGCCCGATCCCTCGGGAGCCGCCGGTGACGAGCACCACCCGCTCGCTCACCGTCCCCACCTCAGCACGGCGCTGGCCCACGTCATCCCGGCGCCGAAGCCCGAGAGCAGCACCAGGTCACCAGGGGACAGACGGCCATCGTCCACCGCGTCGGCCAGCGCGACGGGGACAGAGGCCGCCGACGTGTTGCCGGTGCGGTCGAGGACCAGGGCGGTGCGCTCGCGGGGCAGGCCCAGGCGCTGGCCGGCGGCGTCGATGATGCGCAGGTTGGCCTGGTGGGGCACGAAGAGGGTGATCTCCTCGGCCGTCACCTTGGCCCGTTCGAGGGCGGCCCGGGCCGACTCGACCGTGGCCCTCACCGCTCGGCGGAACAGCTCTTGGCCCTCCATGACGATGAAGCCGCCGTGGTCGCAGTAGAGGAGCGAGCGCAGGCTCCCGTCGGCGCCGAGGTCGTAGCCCAGCAGCTTCGTCTCGCCGGGGACGGCCTCGAGCACGACGGCGCCGGCGGCGTCGGCGAAGATCACCGCGGTGGTGCGGTCGTCCTGGTCGACGATCCGCGACAGCGTCTCGGCGCCGATAACCAGGACGCGGTCGACTCCGAGCCCGACCATGCCGGCGGCGGCGACGAGCGCGTACACGAAGCCGGAGCAGGCCGCGTTGAGGTCCATGGCCCCGCAGGTCAGGCCCAGGCGGTGGGCCACTTCGGGCGAGGTGGCGGGCACGGCCTGGTCGGGTGTGGTGGTGGCGAGCAGGAGGAGGTCGATGTCGGACGGGCGCAGCGCGGCCCGATCCAGGGCTTGGGCCGCGGCCTCGGTCGCCAGCGAGGAGGTGGTGCCCCCCACCCTCCGTTCGCGGATGCCCGTGCGCTCCACGATCCACTCGTCGGTGGTGTCCAGGCGCGCTTCCAGGTCGGCGTTGGTGACTACGGTCTCGGGGAGAGCCGCGCCCCAGCCGGTGACGGCTGCGCCCCGCACCTCAGGCCGCGCCGGTGGTCTGGAGCCAGGCGACGGGTTGTCCGGTGGTGACGCGCTCTCCCGGCATCACCATGATGCCCATGAGCCAGCCGGTGAAGGCGGAGCGGACCTCGACCACGCCCGCGGGCCCGGAGGTGACGTTGCCGATGAGGTCACCAACGCCGACGACCTCCCCCTCGGTCCCCGCGGCATCGCCGGCCGGTGCGGGAGCGAAGACTCCGGTCGCGGGGCTGAGGACCAGGCGCTCGGACAGGTGCAGGCGCTCGCCCTGGGGGAGGCGGCCGTCGGTGGCGTGGCCCCCACCGGCCAGCGTCTCGAGCAGCCCGTCGAGGTCGTCGGGGGTGGCGACGGCCAGGGCCTGGAGGCTGGGCTCGGCCCGGCGCGCCAGTCCGGTGAGGACGCCGCCGGGACCGAGCTCGACCACCTGGTCGACTCCGGACTCCACCAGCTGGGCCAGCGTCTGGCGCCAGCGGACGGGGCTGCACAGCTGGGCCGAGAGGAGGCTGGGCCACTCGTCGGGCGAAGGGTGGGGGCGGGCGTCGACGTTGGCGGTGACGGGAACCTCGGGCGGGCGGAAGGACGCCTCGGCCAGGGCCTTGCGCAGCCGGTCCCGGGCCGGGTGCATCAGCGGGGTGTGGAAGGCGCCTCCCACCTGCAGGGGCATGACCTTGCGGGCCCCCAGCTCCTTGGCCACGGATCCGGCGGTGGACACGGCCGCGGTGGCGCCGGCCACCACGACCTGCTCGGGAGCGTTGTAGTTGGCGACCCAGGCCTCGCCGTCGGCCCGCCGGCAGGAGGCGTCGACGGCGTCGTCGTCCAGGCCCATGACGGCGGCCATGGTGCCCGGGTGCTCCTCGGCGGCCACCTGCATGGCCTCGCCGCGCTCCACGACTAGGTGGACGCCGTCCTCCAGGCTCAGCGCGGCCCCGGCGACGAGCGCCGTGTACTCGCCCAGGCTGTGGCCGGCGCAGGCCTCAGGTGCGAGGCCGAGGCGCTCGACGGCGTCGAGCACCACCAGGCTGAGGCTGAAGGTGGCCAGCTGAGAGTTCCTGGTCGCCCTGAGCTCGTCAGCGTCGGCCTCGAGCAGTAGATGGGCGACGTCGCGCCCGGCTGCGTCCGACACCTCCTCCACAAGCTCCCAGGACGGATGCTCCGCCCAGGACCGACCCATGCCAGCACGCTGTGTGCCCTGGCCAGGGAACGTGAAAGCCACCACCCGAGTTCCTCCCTGTTACGCGCCACGCCCAAGACCGCCGTACGGTGTCCGACCCCGCGAGCGTCGCAGAGGTTTCAGTCGATCGCGTTAACGGGGTGGGTCGTGGCGGTGAATCTGGCCAAACCGCCGTTCGTTCTTCCGTAACCGCTGCTCACGGAACGCAAACAAGATGGCAGCGGAGATCGCGAGTAAGGCTAGTCGGGTCAGTCGCCGCGTGCCTCGGGCCACGATCCGCGACGCTACCGGTGAGTAACGAGGTCGGGCCCGGTCACCGGGTGGCCACCACCAGGAGCCGGCGAGACTCCTTGGTGAGGGGGGAGCCGTCGCCGGAGAACCCCTCAGCTCGCGAAAAGCCGGCCTGGACCAACCAGTCGCGAAGCTCGGGAAAGGCGAAGAGGCGGGTGGAGAACCGGGCCGTGCGGACGCGACCGTCTCTGATGAGGGTGCGGACGCTGTGCACCCTTCCCGTGATGGCGTCGTACTGATGCTCGTCGACCATGGCGTCCTGGCCCCGGCGGGTCACGGTCGAGGGGAGATAGCCGGCCAGCAGGGCGGGGGCGTGATTGAGCTCCAGGACCAGTCGGCCGCCAGGCTTGAGGGCCCTCCGTATCCCGGCCAGCACTCCCCGGTTCTCGTCGTCGTCGAAGTAGCCGAAGGCGGTGAAGAAGTTGACGACGACCTCGAAGGTGTCGGTCCAGGGGATCTGGCGCAGGTCGCCGTGGACGTACTCGACGGACAGACCCCGTTGTTGGGCATCGGCCCGGGCGACCTCCAGGAAGCGCTCGGTCACGTCCAGCCCAGTCACCTTGGCCCCCCGGGCGGCCAGGCGGTTGGACAGACGTCCGTGACCGCAGGCCAGGTCGAGCACCCGGGTCCCTTCGGTGAGGCCGCCGAGGCTCCAGATGACCTCGGTCTCCCGGTCGCTGCGCTCGTCGGGCAGCATCTCCTCGTAGAAGTAGAGGTAGTCGTCGTCGAAGACGGCCTCGGTCTCGAACTCGGTGCCCATGGCCCATGGTGCGCAGGCCAGGGCTGCGTGCGCCATCGGGTTTCAGGGGGTTTTTTGGCCCTGGCCGGCTCAGGCCTTGGGGCCGATCACCGCGTCGAGCTTGGCCACGTCGGGCCGGCGGGACACCGAGATGGTCCGGTAGGCCGACCGGCGCCAGCGGACGCCGTAGGCGTCACAGGTGTCGCAGAAGATGCGCCGTATGTCGTCCGAGGCGTCGTGAACTGGTACCTGGGATAGTCCTTGCCCTTGACCCTGTTCAGAACCCGGCAGCCGTCGGACTGGATCAAGCCCCGAAGCAGCATGGCAGGCCGCCGGTCGACGAGCTGCTGCTGCCACGGCGCGAGAACGATCGGTCGCTCGTGCTTGCGGCCAGCCCCATGTTGCGGAAACAGGCAAGGCCAGTGCTTCCAGGACGCATGGACCTCCGTACACCCGATCTTGGACACCAACCCGACCCGACGCCCTGACACTGAGGCCATTGTCTCGATGCAGTCGCGGATGATCCCGGGATAGCGGTTGTCGAGCGCAACCCGCATGATGAACACGCCGTTGTGGTGGCGGGATATGCACCCGTCGCCGAGATACAGCCCGAGAAAGTAGACGTAGTCCGACTCCGGGATCGGTGCCGCCGCGTCGGGCTCACAACGCGAGCATCCGGTGGAGCCGTTCCTTCGCCACGCTCCAGGCGGGGACTGCCTATGATCCCAGTCTCGAATGGTCGTACGCGAGATCCCGGTCTCTCGGGAGATCTGGGAATAGTTGAGACCGGTCTGCAGAAGCCGCAATACTCGGTCGAACTCTGCTCGCGACCTCACTGCTGCGAGGTGCGGCCGGTGGGAGTCGAACCCACATACCCTCTCGGGCAATGGATTTTGAATCCATCGCGTCTCGCCTGTTGCGCCACGGCCGCGTAACACCTCCATCGTACGAGTGAAACAGAGGAGGCCTCGCGACAGGCGCTCGATACGCGTCTGTGATGATACACGAACGTACGTTTGGTGGTCAAGCACTCCAAGGGCGCGGTGCTACGTTCGCCCGCCATGCATGGCGGCGCCCTCGCCATCCTCGTGACGGTCGAGGCCGTCGCCATCGGCTTGCTCGGTCTGTTGGTGGCCGGTCTCCTGCGCAGCCACGCGGAGGTGCTGCGCGCCCTGCACGACCTCGGCGCGGGATTGGGCGAGGCCCACGACCACGGCCCCACCCCGGCCATGGCGCAGCCTCAACGTGAGGCCGCCACGGACGCGGTCGACCTGGTGGGAACGACACCGGCGGAAGATCCCCTGGCTGTCGCCGTCACCAACACGCGCCACAGCACCCTGCTGGCATTCCTCTCGAGCGGCTGCCTCACGTGCGCGGGGTTCTGGGAGGCCTTCCGCGATCCTGGCGGCCTGGGCCTGCCCGACGGCGTCCGCCTCGTCGCCGTCACCCGCGGGGCGGATGAGGAGAGCGTCTCCCAGCTCCGGCGCCTGGCCCCCACCGAGGTTCCCGTCGTCCTCTCCAGCGCGGCGTGGGACGACTACCGGGTCCCGGGCTCGCCCTACTTCGTCCTCGTTGACGGGCCTTCTGGCCGGGTGACGGGAGAGGGCTCCGCCGCGGCTTGGCCCCAGGTCGTGTCCTTGCTGCGCAACGCCCTGGAGGACGCCACCGCCCACGGCCAAGGTCCCATGAAGCGTCGTTCGTTGCCCGCCCGGTGGAGCACCGACGCCGAGCGGGAGGCCAGGGCTGATGGCGAGCTGATGGCCGCGGGCATCGTGCCCGGCGACCACCGGCTGTACCCGTCGGCCGTCGAGGAGCCCGCGGAGCGCTGAGCCCAGAGGTGGCGCCGGGGACCGTGGTCATCGTCGGCATCGGCGTCGCCTGCCTGGCCGGCCTGCGGTCGAGCTGGTCTCCCTGAGGAGAGTCGATGCTGGCCAGCATCCACCCGCTCGGGGAGCGGGCTCGACGAAGCCGATGGGGACTGACCGTGACCGCCTACCTGCTGGGATCGGTGGCCGGGGGAGCGGGCGCGGGCGCGGCGCTGGGCGCGGTCGGCTCCGTCCTGTTCGCGCTCCTGCCCGGGGCCGGCGCCGTCCGGGCCTGGTCGGTGGCGCTGGCTTGCGTGCTGGCCGCCGCGGTGGAGGTGCGCGCCGGTGGGCTCCGGCTCCCGACCGTCCGCCGCCAGGTCGACGAGGACTGGCTGACCCGCTACCGGGGCTGGGTCTACGGCGCCGGCTTCGGGTTCCAGCTCGGCCTGGGCGCGGTGACGATCGTGACCACGGCCGGCGTCTACCTGGCCTGGGCCCTCGCCCTCCTGTCCGGTTCCGTCGGTCGGGGCGCGGCCGTCGGGGTCGCCTTCGGTGCCGCCCGCGCCGCGCCCATCCTGGCCATGGGCAGGGTGCAGCGTCCCGACCAGCTGCGCCGCCTGCACCGCGGCCTGCAGCGATGGGCGGGGGTGGCGGCTCGGATCTCGGCGGCAACGATGGCGGTGGTAGCGGCTGTGGCCGTCGCGGTGAGTGCGGGGGCGGCGTGGCCCGGCTGAGGGGGCACGGACTGGCCCTCGATCTCGGCCCCGGATGGGAGGGCCAGATCTCCCGGCGGTCGCCCGGGCGGGGGGAGACCACGCACCCGGTCCTCCACGCCGCGACCTTCGCTCTCCCTCCCACCCGCGGCGACTTCGGTAGCGGCGCGGTCGAGACCATGCAGCCCGAGGACATCCTCGTCACCCTGCTCGAGCACCATCCCGACGCCACCGGCACCCCGCTGTTCTCGGCGTCGGGCCCACCGTTCCCGCTCCGGCCCGACAGCTTCAGCCCCACGAGCCTGCAGCGCATGCTCCCGGGTCAGTCCGGCATGCAGGCCTTCTTCACCTGGAGGGGCCGGGCCCTCTGCCTCTACGTCGTGCTGGGGAGCCACTTCCTGCGGGCCCGGCTCGTCCGCAGGGTCAACGACGTCCTCTCGACCCTCGCCGTGGACCCGCCGCCGGTGACGCCGTGATGGCGACCGCATCGGCCGGCGCGTCGGTGTGGATCGGGCCCTTCGCCGCCGCCGCGGGCCTGCTCGCGGGCGCCGGGGCCCTGAAGGCGGCCCGCCCCCACGCCACGGCGCGGGCCCTGAAGGACATGGGCCTGCCCGGCCGGCTGTCCCTGGTCGCCGGGCTGGTGCGGGTGGGCGGGGCCGCCGAGGCGGTCGTGGGTGGAGCCGCGCTCTTGGCCGGCGCCTCGGCCTTGCGGCTCCTGGCCATCACGGTGGCTGCCTCCTACGTCGGGTTCGCGGCCGTGGTCGCCTTCGCCCTGGCCAAGGGAACGGCGGTGAGCTCGTGCGGGTGCTTCGGCGCCACCGACACCCCGCCCACCGTGGCCCACGTGGTGGTGGACGTGGGCGCAGCCCTGACCGCGGTGGCGGTGGCCATGGGTCCCGGAGGCGGGCTTCCCGGCGTCCTGGCCCGCCAACCCCTGGCCGGGATCCCGCTGGTCCTGCTCTTGGTGGTGGCG
Source organism: Actinomycetota bacterium (assembly GCA_005884125.1). Taxonomy (GTDB): domain Bacteria; phylum Actinomycetota; class Acidimicrobiia; order Acidimicrobiales; family AC-35; genus AC-35. Next base: position 8,922 of record VAXP01000126.1, read on the forward strand.
TGCTACCTGGCCTGGCTGGCGCTCACCGCCCTGCCCCGGGCCGGCGCCCGCGCCGTGACAGCGCTCGGAGGGCGACGACCGTGAGCCAGTGGCTTGCCCGGAGGGCGTCGTCGGTCCTGTCCTCGCGTACGAGCAGGCGGGGGTTCCTGGTGCGCACGGCCTGGGTGGGCTCGGCCCTCTCCTTCACGCCCCTGCGCTTCCTGCTCCGCCCGGGAACCGCCTACGCGGCCATCTGCAGCTGCGGCGGACAGGGGTGCACCTGCGGTTCGCTGTGCTGCGACGGGTACACGCAGTTCTGCTGCACGATCAACAACGGCTCCAACACCTGCCCTCCAGGGTCTTTCGCGGGCGGGTGGTGGAAGGCGGACGGCTCCGTGTACTGCAGCGGGCCCCGCTACTACATCGACTGCATGGGCGAGTGCACCAAGTGCACGGCGGGCTGCGGTCCGGGGAGCCACTTCTGCTCGCCCGGCTGTGACGGCCTCACCTGCGGTTGCGCCCTGGGCGACTGCGGGAACCGCCGGGTCGGCTGCGTCACCTTCCGCTACGGCCAGTGCCACCAGGAGATCGCCTGCTCGGGGCGCATCGCCTGCCGGGTCGTGTCCTGCACGCCCCCCTGGGTGCTGGACAGCACGTGCAGCACGACCAGCGCGACCGACAACAACACGGCCAACCACAACGCCAACTGCACCCAGGGTGCCGTCGCCCCCGTGGTGGGCATGGCCGGGGCCACCGACGGCAAGGGCTACTGGATGGTGGCCTCCGACGGCGGGGTGTTCGCTTTCGGCCACGCCGCGTTCAACGGGTCCGCGGGCGGGCTGAGGCTGAACCATCCCATCGTGGGGATGGCCGCCGATCGGGTCACCGGGGGCTACTGGCTGGTGGCCTCCGACGGCGGTGTCTTCGCCTTCAACGCTCCCTTCGACGGATCGGAGGGAGGGACGAGGCTGAACAAGCCCATCGTGGGGATGGCCGCCCCGGCCTCCGGAGGCGGCTACTGGCTGGTGGCCTCCGACGGCGGTGTCTTCGCCTTCAACGTGGCCTTCGTGGGCTCGACGGGAGGGATCCGTCTGAACCGGCCCATCGTGGCCATGGCGCCCACCCCCACCGGCCTGGGCTACTGGCTGGTGGCCTCGGACGGCGGGGTCTTCAACTTCGGCGACGCGCAGTTCTTCGGGTCGCTGGGCGACATCGCCCTGAACCGGCCCATCGTGGCCATGGCGGCCACCCCGACGGGCCGCGGCTACTGGATGGTCGCCTCGGACGGCGGGGTCTTCAACTTCGGCGACGCCCGCTTCCTCGGGTCCCTCGGTGACGTGGCTCTGAACCAGCCCATCGCGGGTATGGCGGCCACACCCACGGGCCTGGGCTACTGGATGGTCGCGGCCGACGGCGGCATCTTCACCTTCGGCGACGCCAGCTTCCAGGGCAGCCGCGTCTCCGCGTAGGCCCGCCGACCTGACCCCACGCCGGAGGCCGCCGGCTCCGCCCCGGCTCCGCCCCGCTCAGCCCGCCCCGGCGTAGGCGGCCAGGGCCCCGATGAGGCGGTCCTCGAGTCCCGCCGCGGCCGGCCAGGGCAGGGGGCCGTTGGCCAGGAAGGCGAAGCGCAGGCGGTGTGGGCCCGGGAGCACGCCGACCATCCCTGCGGCCGTCGAGGTCCAACCCGTCTTGGCCGCCAGCCTGCCCGCCAGGGGGGTGCCGACCCAACGGTGCACGAGCGTGCCCGGACGGCCGGCCACGGCCAGGCCCCGGGACAGGGCCTCGAACCCGGGCTTGGCGCTGAGGTCCAGGGCGCCCAGCAGCAGCCGGCAGGTGGCCCGGTTGCCTCCGTCCAGGCCCGACCCGTCGATCAGCTGCAGCCCGGCCGCGGGCAGGCCGAGGCGGGCGGCTGTGGCCATGACGACGGCCGTGCCCCCGGCCGTCGTACCGGTCCCTCCTGCGTGACGGTCGAGCTCCCGGGTGAGGAGCTCGGCGGCCAGGTTGTCGCTGGTCTGCAGCATGGCGGCGACGACGTCGCCCAGGGGCGGCGAAGCCAGATGGGCGATGGTGACCGCGGTCGGGGGCGCGGCCTCGTCTGCGCCGCCTCCCGCGTCCACCCCGCGGTCGTGAAGGAGCCGGGCCAGCTCCGAGGCCGCGTAGGCGGCCGGATCGGGTGCCGCCACGGCCGCGCCGTCCCACCGGGTGAGGCCGCCGTTGACGGTGAGCGCCGCCAGCGGGGTCACGTCGTTCTCGGCTCCGAACCTGGGATCCCAGGAGGGCAGGTAGCGCAGCCGGTCGTAGCGGCTGTCGTCCCCGTGCACCCCCGCCCTCACCGTGCGCACGCCCTGGGCGGCCAGCTGGTCGGCGAGCAGGCCCAGCGGCGTGGTGGGCATGTCGCGGGTGCGGGGCTGGCCCCCCAGCCAGGCCCCGTACTCGGAGGTGGCCAGAAGGGGATCGCCCGAGCCGACCAGCCAGAGGGTCTCGACCGCGCCGTCGTGGGGCCGGGCCGGGGCCTTCACCACGGTGTCGAACCGGAATCCCGGGCCGAGAAGGGCCAGGGCGGCCGCGCCCACCAGCAGCTTCTGGGTCGACGCCGGGGCGAGGGGAGCGTCAGGGGCGCGGGCCACCACCTGGGTCTGTCCGTCCTGCACCACCAGGCACGAGGGCAGCCCCGCCAGCACCGCGCCGGCCTGCTGGTCGAGGAGCACCCCCGGCGGTGGGCTGGACGGCGCCGGGGCAGCCGCAGCGCGGGGCGCAGGCGGCGGGGCCGTGGACGTCGTGCCCGGGGCGGAGGGGGGCGGCCCGTCCGGAGCCGACGTCGACGGGGAAGTCAGAGCCAGGTGCGCGCTCCTGCTGCCATGGGGCGAGGTGTGTCTCGACGCGACGGCGACGAGCGATCCGGTGACGAGCATCAGCACGATCACCGGGGCGGCGGCGCGGGCGACGGAGGTGGCGCGTGAACGCCGCCGGCTCACCGCCCTCCCTCACCCCCAGCCCCCACGCTGGGTGAGGATAGGAGATGGACCTCGGCCCGACGCCGCACCCGACGACGCATCCGACTACGCACGCCGGCGGGAGGCGTGATGGGGATCCCCGCCCGCTCTCTCCGGCCGTCCGGCCTGCGCCTTTGTCTGGCTCGTCCGACGGTTCCAGGCCTTACACTGGCCCGACCATGTCGAGGTCACTCATCGAGCGGCGGCTGGTGGAGGCGAACCGGCGTCTCCGGCGCGCCCGGGAGGAGCTGGCCGTGGTGGACGAGCAGCTGCGCGCCCTGGTCGACACGGCCGAGGACTCGCGCATCCGCGCCCTCGTCTCCGAGACGCCCCTGGCCGACAGGGAGCACCACGAGGCCCAGCGCCACGCCGACGCCATGGCCCGGAGCCGGGCCGCGGTCGTCTCCTCCATCGAGCAGCTGGAGCGGGCTCAGGACGAGCTCCTCGAGCGGCTCGTGACCGAGTCCAGCTGACCGCAGCAGGGAAGCGAGCGCCGTGGCCCATCCCGGGGAGCGAAAGACGATTGGCGAGGTCGCCGGCCAGAGGGTCGTCCGCGTCGTCATCGCCGAGGACGAGGCCATCGTCCGCCTCGACCTCAAGGAGATCCTGGAAGAGGAGGGCTACGAGGTCGTGGGCGAGACGGGCCGGGGCGACGAGGCCGTGGTCCTGGTCCGGGAGCACGAGCCCGACCTGGCCATCCTCGACATCAAGATGCCCGGCCTGGACGGCCTGGCCGCGGCCCGGGAGATCGCAGCCGACCGGAAGGCGGCCGTGCTCATCCTCACCGCCTTCAGCCAGCGCAACCTGATCGAGGAGGCCAGGGACGCCGGAGCCCTGGCCTACCTGGTCAAGCCCTTCCAGAAGGCCGAGCTCATCCCCGCCATCGAGGTGGCGCTGGGGCGCTTCCAGGAGATGAAGGCCCTGGAGGAGGAGAACCGCAGCCTGGAGGAGCAGCTCGAGGTGCGCAAGCTCGTCGACAGGGCCAAGGGCAAGCTCATGGACGAGTGCAAGCTCTCCGAGTACGACGCCTTCCGCTTCATCCAGACCAACGCCATGCGCCTGAGGCTGACCATGAAGGAGGTCGCCCTCCAGGTCATCGACGGCCAGCTCTGGCCTGAAAAGGCCTGAGCAGGCCTTCCCCGCTGTCGGGCTCTGTCAGGGGCGGGACAGCTCCAGTCCGTCCGGCCCCACGAACAGCTGCTGGGCCAGCGCCGGGCCCACGGCGATGCTGCCGGAGCCGTCGAGGTCGATGGTCAGGGTGCCGTCGGGCGCCTTGGACCGCACCGTCCCCTCCACCCCGGGGACGAAGCCTTGTTCGTTGAGATACTTCAACGAAGGCATGTCCAGCTCCACCTGCTCGGTGACCCGTTCCAGACGCACCCGCTGGCCGGGGAGGGCGTCGGCCAGGGCGGCCAGCGACCGCTCGACGCCCGCAGTCCCGGGGATGGGGTTCCCGTGCGGGCAGGTGGTGGGATGCCCCAGCACCTCGACCAGGCGCTCCTCCACCTCGTCGGAGATCACGTGCTCCCAGCGACCGGCTTCGAGGTGAGCCCGGTCCCAGGGCAGGCCGATGAGGTCGGTGAGGAGACGCTCGGCCAGCCGGTGCTTGCGGACCACGCTCTCGGCCTGGGTCCGGCCCTTGGCCGTGAGGGTGAGGGCCCGGCCCGACGCCTCGACGTACCCCTCCTTGCGGAGGCGGCGGATCATCTCGGAGACGGAGGGGGCGCGATAGCCGAGCCGATCGGCCAGACGGGCCTGGATGATGGGCGTCCCCTCCTCCTCGAGCTCGTGCATGGCCTCGAGGTACTGCTCGACCGGGGGATGGAAGCCGTCGGACACCGTCACAACCCCGCGGCGGTGATGACGAAGTCTGTGGCGAAACCGGCCAGCACCCCCAACAGCAGGCCCCACATGAGCAGCTCGCGGAAGCCCAGCTTCTGGGCGACCCACAGGAGCTGGACCACGACATAGAGAATCGAACCCGCGGCCAGGGCCAGGAAGGCGATCGACACGCCCGTGTTCACCCAGGCCTGCCCGACCACCGTGCCCAGGAAGGTGGGGCCCCCGCCGATGAGGCCGAGAGTCAAGAGGAAGCGCCAGCTGGGGCGGACGGCTTCGGTGGCCAGAGGAGCGACGATGCCGAAGCCCTCGGTCGAGTTGTGCAGTCCGAAGCCGATGACCAGGAGCACGGCCAGGCTGATCTCTCCCTTGGCTGCCGACTGGCCGATGGCGAGGCCCTCGGAGAAGTTGTGCAGGCCGATGCCCGTGGCGATGAGCACGGCCAGCCTGGCGGCTGGGGACAGGTGGTGGCCGGGCCGGTCGGGGGCGAGCTCTTCCACCGCGGCCGCCCCGGGGCCGAAGCGGCGGGACGCGACTGTGGCCTCCCCGGCCTCCTCAGGCTTTTCGACCCGGTCGATGTCCGCTTCCACCCTGGACGCCGACCCGGGGACGGCGACCCTCCTGCTCCTCCAGCGGTCGAAGTACACGAGGCTGAGCAGCCCCACTCCCAGCGCCACGGTGAAGGTGGAGACCAGGCCGGTGAACCTCCACCAGCTGCCGTGACCGGAGTGGGCCCTGGTCAGCGCCTCGTTCACGGGCTCCACGGCGTGGGCCAGCACGTCGTAGAGCAGGAAGGTCAGGATCCCGATGGCGGCGGCGTTGAGGAAGGCCTGCAGCGCGGGCCGGGGCCGGCGCATCCGACCCATGGGGAGGCCCAGGAAGATGGTGGCTCCGGCGATGGCCCCCAGGGCCAGCAGCTCGCCCGTCGACACACGCCGATTTAGGCACTCCTAACTTTCGTTGTCAAGGTCGGCTAACCACGCGTTCCTGTCAGCCTCCGGACTTACGATGCCTGCAGTGGCGAAGCTGCTCCTCCTCGACGGCAACTCCCTGGCCTACCGGGCCTTCTTCGCCCTTCCCACGGACATGGCGACCATGTCCGGCCAGGTGACCAACGCCGTCTTCGGCTTCACCTCCATGCTCGTGAACCTGCTCAAGGACCACCGCCCCGAAGGCATAGCCGTCGCCTTCGACCGTCCCGAGCCCACCTTCCGCCACGAGCTGGTGTCGGACTACAAGGCGGGGCGGGCCGAGGCTCCCGACATCCTCCGCCAGCAGATGGGCCTCGTCCGCCAGGTGGTGGAGACCCTGCGCATACCGGTGGTGGAGGTGGTGGGCTTCGAGGCCGACGACGTCATCGCCACCCTCGCCACCCAGGCCCGGGACCGGGGCGACGACGTCATCATCGTCACCGGCGACCGGGACACCTACCAGCTGGTCGAGGATCCCCACGTCCGGGTGCTCTACAACCGCCGGGGCGTGAGCGACTACGTCCTCTACGACGAGGCCGGGATCGAGGAGAGGACGGGGGTGAAGCCCGAGAAGTACCCCCAGTACGCGGCGCTGCGGGGTGACCCCTCCGACAACCTCCCCGGGGTGCCCGGGGTGGGGGAGAAGACGGCGGCCCGGCTCATCACGACCTACGGGGACATCGACGGGGTGTTCGCCCACCTCGACGAGCTGACGCCCAAGCTGAGAGAGTCGCTGTCCGTCCACGAGGACCAGGTGCGGAGCAACGCCAAGGCCACGCCCCTCGTGCGCAGCGTGCCCATCTCCTGCGAGGTCGAGGACCTGCGCATGGGGGGTTGGGACACCGACGAGGTCCGTCAGCTCTTCGCCTTCCTCGAGTTCCGCACCCTGTGGGACCGCCTGGTCGAGGCCGTGGGGGAGTCGGGCGGCGGGTTCGGCGGTGAGGCGAGCGAGGCCTCTGCCGTCCTCGACGTCGAGGTGCAACGCGTGAGCAGCGCCGGGTTGGCCGCGGCCCTCCTGGAGGAGCTCCGCCGGTCGGGCGCGGCCGTGGCCGTGGAGGCGGCGTGGACGGGCACGGCCGGCCGCTCCCCCCTGACCGGACTGGCGCTGGTCGCCGCCGCGCCCGTCGCGGTGGCCGAGGCCGAGGCCGAGACAGGTCTCGCGACCGAGGTCGAGCCCGTGCGGGCCCAATGGCTGGACCTCGAGCTGCTCACCGATCCGGGCGTCGGCGCCGCCCTGGCCGCCCTGGTGGGCCCGGGCGGTCCCCCCCTCCACGCCCACCGGGCCAAGGAGCTCATGCGGGGCCTGTCCGTGCTCGGGGTCGAGGTGAGCACCCTGGACCTCGACACCGCCGTGGCCGCCTACCTCGTCGACCCGGCCGAGAGCCAGTACCTGCTGGAGGACCTGGCGGCGCGCTACGCGGGGACCGAGCTGCGCTCTCCCGACGCACCTCCTCCGGGGCAGCTCGACCTGGGCGGGGGCGGGTCCGACGCGGCCGAGGACGCGGGGCGCCGTGCCGCGGCCGTGGCCCGACTCGTCGTGCCTCTCTCCGCCGCCCTCGACGCCCGGGCCCTGCGGCCGCTGTACGACGACGTCGAGCGCCCGCTGGTGCGGGTCCTGGCCCGAATGGAGGAAGCCGGGGTCAGGGTCGACGCCGAGTACCTGCGGGGCGTGGTGGCCACCCTGACGGAGGACACGCGCCAGCTGGATGCCGAGATCCAGGAGCTGGCCGGCCATCCCTTCGTGGTGAACTCGACCAAGCAGCTCCGCGGCGTCCTCTTCGACGAGCTCGGCCTTCAGCCCCAGAAGAAGACCAAGACCGGGTTCTCCACCGACGCCGCCTCGCTGGAGAAGCTGCGGGGCCAGCACCCCATCGTGGAGAAGCTGCTGCGCTACCGGGAGGCGGAGAAGCTGCGCTCGACCTACGGCGACAGCCTGCTGGCCGAGGTGGCCGCCGACGGCCGCATCCACGCCTCCTTCAACCAGACCGTGGCCCGCACGGGCCGCTTGTCCTCCGACCAGCCCAACCTCCACAACATCCCGATCCGCAGCGACGAGGGCCGTCAGTTCCGCCGAGCCTTCATCCCGGCCGAGGGCTGCCGCTTCCTCATCGCCGACTACAACCAGATCGAGCTGCGGGTCATCGCCCATCTGGCCCAGGACCCGGGGCTCATCGAGGCCTTCCAGTCCGGCCACGACGTGCACCGCACGACGGCCGCCCGCATCTTCTCCGTCGAGGCCGGGCAGGTCACCCTGGGACAGCGGGCCAAGGCCAAGATGGTCTCCTACGGCCTGGCCTACGGCATGGAGGCCTACGGTCTGTCGCAGCGCCTCAACATCGCCGTGGAGGAAGCGTCCGAGATCCTCGACGCCTACTTCGCGGCCTTCCCCAACGTGCGCGACTACATGGACCGCACGGTGAAGGAGGCCCGGACCCGGGGGTACACCGAGACGCTGTTCGGCCGGCGGCGCAACATCCCCGAGCTGTCGTCCTCCAACTACCGCGTGCGCCAGGCCGGCGAGCGCCAGGCCATGAACGCCGGCATCCAGGGCCTGGCCGCCGACATCTTCAAGGTGGCCCTGGTGCGCCTGGACCGTGGCCTGGAGGAGGCCAAGCTCGCCAGCAGGCTCGTCCTCCAGGTCCACGACGAGGTCATCCTGGAGGTCCCCCCGGAGGAGGAGACGGCGGCCTCGGAGCTCACCCTGGAGGCCATGCGGGGCGCGTGCGAGCTGTGCGTCGACCTCGACGTCAACCTGTCCTGGGGCTCGAACTGGGCCGAAGCCAAGGGGTGACCGGGGGAGCTCGCCGCCCCCACTGGTTCGAGGCCCTGGCCGACTTCATGGGGCCGGCCTACCTGCGCTACTCGTTCACCCAGGGCACGGAGCAGGAGGTGGGGTTCCTGGTGGAGACGCTGGGCCTGGCGTCGGGCCAGCGCGTGCTCGACGTGGGCTGCGGACCGGGCCGTCACGCCCTGGCCCTGGCCCGGCGCGGGGTCGACGTGGTGGGGATCGACATCGCCTGGCGCTTCCTCGAGCTGGCCCGCGGCGCGGGCCCGCCCCGCTTCGCCCAGGCCGACGCCCGCCGCCTGCCCGTCCCCACCGCCTCGGTGGACGTGGCCCTGAGCTTGTGCCAGGGGGGCTTCGGTCTCCTCGGTGGGGGCCGGGACGACGCCGACGTGGTCGCCGAGATGGCCCGCGCCCTCCGCCCCGGCGGGCTGGCCGCCTTCACCGCCTTCTCTGCCTACTTCGCCGTCTCCCACCTCGAGCCCGGAGAGTCCTTCGACGCCCTCACCGGCGTGGTCCGGGAGCGGACGGTCGTGCGGGACGAGCGGGGTGAGGAGTTGGAGGCCGACCTGTGGACGACCTGCTTCACGCCTCGGGAGCTGGGGCTCGTGTGCGTGGCGTCGGGTCTGGAGGTGCTGCATCTGTGGTCGGTGCGCCCCGGTCGCTACGGCGCCAGGGCGCCCGACCTCGACCACCCCGAGCTGCTGGTCGTCGCCAGGCGTCGCTGAAGGCCGGTGGTACCCTGTAACCGCGGCCGAGGTGGTTCGCCGCGCCGATCCCCGCTGTCCGATCCGGGGCGGGAGCCTGTCCGGAAAGAAGAGAGCGACCGAGGAATGTCCGACCAATCCAGCACCACATCCCCCAGTGACCCGGGCGCCGGGTCGCTGAGCGACGCAGACGACTACACCCCGCGGGAGGTGGTGTCGGACGACCTCGACGGGATGTCCTTCGAGGACGCGATCGCGGGCACGATCGTCGAGTTCGACGACGGCGACATCGTCAAGGGCACGGTGGTGAAGGTCGACAAGGACGAGGTCCTCCTGGACATCGGCTACAAGTCGGAGGGCGTCATCCCGGCCCGGGAGCTCTCCATCCGCCACGACGTCGACCCCCACGAGATCGTGAGCCTGGGTGAGGAGATCGAGGCCCTGGTCCTCCAGAAGGAGGACAAGGAGGGCCGCCTCGTCCTGTCCAAGAAGCGGGCCCAGTACGAGCGGGCCTGGGGGACCATCGAGAAGATCAAGGAGTCCGACGGCGTCGTCAAGGGCCCCGTCATCGAGGTCGTGAAGGGCGGGCTGATCCTCGACATCGGTCTGCGCGGCTTCCTGCCCGCCTCCCTGGTCGAGCTGCGGCGGGTGCGGGACCTCCAGCCCTACGTCGGCCGCGTGGTCGAGGCCAAGATCATCGAGCTGGACAAGAACCGCAACAACGTCGTGCTCTCGCGCCGGGCCTGGCTGGAGGAGACCCAGAAGGAGCAGCGGGAGGAGTTCCTCGTCAATCTCAAGCCCGGCGAGGTCCGCCGGGGTGTGGTCTCCTCCGTCGTCAACTTCGGGGCCTTCGTGGACCTGGGCGGTATGGACGGGCTTGTGCACGTGTCGGAGCTGTCGTGGAAGCACGTGGACCACCCCTCATCGGTCGTGCAGGTCGGCGACGAGATCGAGGTCCAGGTGCTCGACGTCGACATGGACAAGGAGCGCATCAGTCTCTCGCTCAAGGCCACCCAGCAGGATCCTTGGCAGGAGTTCGCCGGCGCCCATCGCGTGGGCGAGCTGGTCTACGGCCGGGTGACGAAGCTCGTGCCCTTCGGGGCCTTCGTCCAGGTGGGCGAGGGCATAGAGGGTCTGGTCCACATCTCGGAGATGGCCGTACACCACGTCGACCTGCCCGAGCAGGTGGTGCAGCCGGGCGAGGAGCTGTGGGTCAAGATCATCGACATCGACCTGCAGCGCCGGCGCATCAGCCTGTCCATCAAGCAGGCGGCCGAGGGCGGCGAGGTGGCCGAGGAGTACCGCGAGCACTTCGGCGAGCACGCCTACGACGAGCATGGCAACTACATAGGGGTGTTCGAGCCCGAGACCGAGGCCCAGGCCGCCTGGGCCGACTTCGGGGCCCAGGGCGCCTCCACCGGCGAGCCCGGCTCCACCCCCGAGGCCGGTCCCGCCGCCGAGACCGGCGCCGGATCCGAGCCGGCTGCAGCCGAGGCTTCCACGGATCAGGCCCCGGCACCGCCGGCCCAGGCCCCCCCGGCCGGACCCCCGGCGGACGAGGCCACCCCGCCCGCCTAGAGAGGCACGCGGGTCCCGGCCCGCAGCTCGCTCACGAGCCGCTCACGAGCCGGGCACGGGCAGGAACGAACGGCTCCCTTCGGGCTCCGTTGCGTTGCCTGGGCCACGCGCGGTGTAGCACGAGGGGAGGGGTCTGGCCGGAGGACCGATCGGGTCCCACACTTGGCATAGCGCCGGGGGGTGTGCGGGCCCTTGGGCGCGACGACCGAGACCCGAGGGGGACTGCATGGCAATGACTCAAGAGAGCCCGGCGACGACGGGCGTCGTATATGACCTGGAGGGGACCCTGCTCGAGGCCTGCTCCTGCGGGGTGCTCTGCCCTTGTTGGATCGGTGAGGATCCCGACGGCGCCACCTGCGACGCCTTCGTCGCCTACCACTTCGACAAGGGCGTGATTCGCGGGGTCGACGTCTCCGGGCTGTCGATCACCAACGTGGCCCACATCCCCGGCAACGTGCTGCAGGGCAACTGGCGGGTGGCCGTGTTCGTCGACGAACGGGCCACCGAGGACCAGATGGCAGCCATCCTGGAGGCCTACACGGGCAAGCTGGGCGGGCCGCTCGCCGACCTGGCCGGCCTCATCGGTGAGGTGGTGGACGTCCAGCGGGCGCCCATCCGTCACGAGGTCAAGGGCGGCCACGGGACCCTGCAGGTGGGGGACGACGCGGTGTCGGCCGAGATGGAGCCCTTCATCGGGGCCGATGGGTCGACCAAGACGACCCTTCGGGACTCGGTGTTCTCGACGGTTCCCGGCTCACCCGCCTATGTGGCCAAGGCGTCCTACAACCGGGTGAACCTGCCGCAGTACGGCATGGTGTGGTCGTTCGAGGGGCGCAACGCCATCCAGTCGGACTACCACATGACCTACAGCGAGGGGTGACCCTCGCAGCTGAGGTGGGCGGCGCGGCGCCGGCTGTCCGGCGCCGCCTGCCGCTCACCGTCCCCGCCGCCATCCTGGGTGCATGGGCTCTGGCGGTCGTGGCCGAGTCCACGGGCAAGGCCCAGCTCCTGCACCACGACGCCCTCATCCAGGGGAACCTGCCCTTCCTGGTCGCCCTTCTCCTCTTCCTGGTCGCCTGGCAGGTGATGGTGGCGGCCATGATGCTGCCGTCGACCCTGCCCATGGTGCGCATGTTCAGGGTGGCCTCGGCCAAGCAGGACAGGCCCGGCGCGGTGCTGGCCGCCTTCGTGGGCGGCTACGTGGTGGTCTGGACGGCCTTCGGCGCGGCCGCCTTCGTGGGCGACCTCGGTCTGCACCGCACGGTGGACGCCCTGCCCTGGCTGCAGTCCCGGCCCTGGCTCGTCTCCGGGGCCATCCTCGCCGTCGCCGGCGGTTTCCAGTTCACCGATCTCAAGGACCGCTGCCTGGACAAGTGCCGCCATCCCGGCGTCTACCTGATGCGCCACTACGGGCGGGGGGTGGACACCGCCTTCCGCATCGGCCGGGGCCACGGCCTGTTCTGCCTGGGCTGCTGCTGGGCCCTCATGCTCATGATGTTCGCCGCCGGGGTGGCCAACCTGCCCTGGATGGCGGTGCTCACCGGGGTCATGTTCTACGAGAAGGCGGGCCAGAGGGGGCGCGCGGTCACGCCCTACGTGGGGATGGCCCTGCTGGCGTGGGCCGCGCTCGTGCTCGTCCATCCCGCCTGGCTGCCCCACGCCGTCGCCGGCGTGGCCTGAGGGCGGTTCTGCCGCGCCCCAACGCCTCAGCGCGCCGAGCGGGCCTCCCTCCAGCGGTCCAGAACATCCCACGCTCTGGCCCACTGCTCGATGTAGTCCTCGTCGAGCGGACGAGCCGACTCGAGGATGGACGCGATGTCGTTGCGGTCGCGGGGACGCCAGGCGATCAGCTTGTGGATGATCACGTCCTCGGCCGAGATGACATGATCGACCGCCCGCGACAGGGCGACGTCCTGGTACTCGACGGCGGTGAGCAAGACATCGATCTGGTCGCCATGACCTCGGATGACGAGCAGGTGTGGTTCCTCCCCTGGCGACGCGATGGTGGTCACGGTGTATCCGGCGGCTTCGAATGCCTGGGCTAGGCCGTCCACCGGATCGGCCAGGATGTCCGCGTCGGTCGTCAGGCGGGGCGTGACTCGGTAACGGAGGGCCGCGAGTGCCCCGATCAGAGCCCAGCGTCCGCCCAGACCATTGAGTATCTCAGCGGCCGAGGCGGCGGAGTCCCAGGGCTCGCGCACGTCGATAGAACTCCTCCTCGGGCGGACATTCGTCTGGGACAAGGGGCCGCCGACCCTTGGCCGCCCGGTCCCGGTTGGCATCGGCCACGGCTGCGGACAGGGCTTCCTCCGAGGCGGGTTCGTCGGTCTCGAGCTCGGCCAGGTCGCGCGCCAGGCGGTCCATGCGTCGACGGTCCCGGTCGCTCACGGCCATGCGTCGAGTATGACTCCGGCGACCCTCCGCCTGACGGATCGCCCGTCAGCCCACCAGCTTCACCAGGTCCCCCCCGCTGATCCAGGTGCCGGTGAGGTCCTGGAACCGACCCCGGTGGTACTGCAGTAGGCGGACCCAGGGGTTGCACACCGCGGGCACGAGCGAGACCTGCTTGCCGTCGCAGGTGAAGGGGTGGCTCATGAAGCCGGGATGGTCCCGCGTCGCCTTCAACTGGGCGGTCACGGTCGCCGGGGTGAGCGGCCCCCGGGCCCCGGCCTCGGTCAGGACCCGGACCAGGTCGACGAGCACGGCGAACCCCGTCTGGGCCAGCTCGGACAGGCTGGCGTCGGCCGCGGCCCGGCCGTACTGGCGCATCTTGGTCCGGTAGGTCGCCACGTCGGGGTCGGCCCCGTCGTAGGGGAGGAGGCTGGTGGCGAACACGGCGTCCTCGGCTCCCGCCCCGCCCGCGGCCAGCACGGGCCGCTCCAGACAGGCCCCCAGGTAGACCATGCGGGCCTTGACCCCGAGGGCGGCCTTGGCGTGCATCACCCGCGAGCACCCTTGGGCCGGGAACACGGTGGCGATGGCGTCGGGATTGCCGCCGTTGGCGGTGGTGACCGCGGGGGTGAGGTCGGGGGCGTCGGCCTTCTCGGGAACCAGCTTGGTGTCGGCCACGCCCTTCTTCTTGAGGATCTGGCCCGCGATCTGGGCCGCGCTGGACAGCAGGCCGGGCAGGTCGACGTACAGGACGCTGACCCGGTGGGCGTGCACGGTGTCGGTCAGGTAGCTGGCCTCGCCCAGGAGCTCGGCCGGCGCGCCCCCGGTGAGCATGAAGGCATCGCTCGAGGTGAGCTCGGCGTCGACGGTGGGCGATGCCCCGACGTAGGGCAGGGCCGATCTCTCGTAGATGGGCAGGGAGGTGTCGGCGCCGAAGTCCACCCCGCCGATGACGGCCACCGGGGAGCGGGGGAGCAGCTGGTTGGCGCAGGCCTGCGAGGACTCGGGGGTCCCGGCCGTGGCGCACGACGCCAGCTGCACCGGTCGACCACCGACGCCGCCCAGCTCCTCGTTGACGTAGCGCACCGCGGCCTGCACGCCCAGGCGCAGCTCGGGGAAGGAGCCCGGGGGAGCGTTCTCCTGATTGACGAACCCCACGACCACGGGGGCGCCGGCCGCCCGCTTGGCCCCGGCGGTGGCGGCCGTACCCGAGGCCCCCTTGCCGCTCGAGCAGGCCGTGGCCACCAGGGCCACGACGGCGACCAGGGCGAGGAGCCTGGGGGGAACGGGGATGGTGGCCCGGCCGCCCCTCACGTGGCCCCGCCGGCCGAGGCGGCCGCGGGCTCGCGCTCGGGGGCGGCGGGCGCCCCCAGGGGAAAGTGGCAGGCGACGAAATGGTTGGGGGCGATCTCCCTCATCACCGGCTCCTCATCGGTGCAGCGCTCCTGGGCCCTGGGGCACCGTGTCCGGAAACGGCACCCGCTGGGCGGGTCGAGCGGAGACGGTAGCTCCGCGGTGAGGGCGCGGCCCACCATGCCCGGGCGGATCTCGGGATTGGGAACCGGGATGGAAGCGATGAGGGCGGCCGTGTAGGGATGGGTGGGGCGGTCGTAGAGGTCGTCGGGGGGCGCCACCTCGCACAGCCGTCCCAGGTACATCACCGCCACCCGGTCGCTCACGTTCTTCACCACGGCCAGGTCGTGGGCGATGAAGATCATGGTGAGGTGGTAGCGGGCCTTCATGTCCTCCAGCAGGTTGAGGATCTGGGCCTGGACCGAGACGTCCAGGGCCGACACGGGCTCGTCGCAGATCAGGAGCTTGGGGTCGAGCACCAGGGCCCGGGCGATGCTTATGCGCTGGCACTGGCCGCCGGAGAACTCATGGGGGCGGCGGCCACCGGCGGCGTCGTAGTCGAGGCCGACGGTCTCGAGCACGGAGCGCACCGTCTGCTGGCGGGAGGACTTGTCGCCCACGCCCCAGATGGCCAGGGGCTCGGCCACGATGTCGCGCAGCCGGCGGCGGGGGTTCAGGGAGGAGATGGGGTCCTGGAAGATCATCTGCATCCGGGGCCGGACCCGGCGCAGCTCCTCACCGCCGAGGCGGCTCATGTCGGTGCCCTCGAAGATGACCGAGCCGCTGGTCGGGCGGGGGAACTGCATGATGGCCCGGCCCGTGGTCGACTTCCCGCATCCCGACTCACCCACCAGTCCCAGGGTCTCGCCCTCGAGCACGTCGAGGCTGACGTCGGACACGGCATGGACGCGCCGGAAACGAGCATGGCCTTGCCGTCGCGAAGGTGGGCGTTGCCGATGCCGGCCATCAGGACGCGACCTGGGTCGAGGCCACCGCGGCCAGGGTCTGGGGCCGCTCGGCCGAGAGGTTGCGCTCCAGGGCGGCCTGGCCCTCCTTGGTCCCCACCGGGTACCAGCAGGCGAAGGCGTGGTCCTCGGTGTCGCCCAGGAGCAGGGGCGGCTCCTCGACGGTGCAGCGCTCCTGGGCGTAGGGGCAGCGGGGCGCGAACCGGCACCCGGGCGGGGGGTTGACCAGGTCGGGCGGCCGCCCGGTGATGGCCAGCAGCCGGGTATGGCTGTGGTCCTCCACCCGGGGGATGGAGCGCATGAGGGCCTCGGTGTAGGGCATGCGCATCTGGGTGAAGAGCACGGCCGTGGAGGCCTTCTCCACGATCTTGCCCGCGTACATCACCGCGATCTCGTCGGTCCGCCCCGCGACCACACCCAGGTCGTGGGTGACCAGGATCATGGCCATGAAGCGCTCCCGCTGCTTCTCCTGGAGCAGGTTGAGGATCTGGGGTGGTGGGCTCGTCGGCCAGGAGCAGCTTGGGCCCGCAGGCCAGGGCGATGGCGATCGTCACCCGCTGACGCATGCCTCCGGACAGCTCGTGGGCGTACTGGCGCATGCGCCGCTCGGGCTCGGGGATGCCCACCGACTGCAGGAGGGCGACGGCGTTCTCCCTGGCCTCGCCGGCGGACTGTCCCAGGTGGTAGCGCAGGCCCTCGGTGATCTGGCGGCCGATCCTCATCACCGGGTTGAGCGACGTCATGGGGTCCTGGAACACCATGGCGATCTCCACGCCCCAGATGTGGCGCATCTCCGAGGAAGGCAGCCCGGTCAGCTCCTGTCCCTCGAAGCGCACCTGGCCGCCCCGCTCCACGTTGTGGGCGGGGAGGAGGCCCATGATCGAACGGGAGAGCACGGTCTTGCCCGATCCCGACTCGCCCACAATCCCCAGGGTCTGGCCCCGGTCGATGGAGAAGGACACGCCGTCCACGGCCCGGACCATGCCCCG
>VAXP01000127.1:0-6144 GCA_005884125.1 Actinomycetota bacterium
TGCACCGCCGGTGGCGAGTCGATCTCAGCCCCCATCCACCTCGAGGCAGGGGTACGAGGAGCTGTGATGGTCAGCCGCCGTCTCGGACGCGAGACGACGTTCGGCGAGGACGACCGCACCCTGTTCGAGGCGCTGACGAACCAGGCCTCGGTCTCGCTGGCCAACGGGCGCATGGTCGACCGTCTCCGCCACGACTCGACCCATGATCTCCTCACCGGACTCCCCAACCGGACCTTCTTCGGCAGGGTCGTCGACGAGCTCGTGCACGGCAAAGCCAGCTCGAGGGGCTCGGGCGCGGTAGTCCTGCTCGACCTGGACCGGTTCAAGGACGTGAACGAGACGCTGGGCCACAGCCTCGGCGATCAGCTCCTCCGCCAGGTGGGACGCCGTCTCTCCGGGGCCCTGGGGAGCGAGGCCACAGTGGCCCGGTTGGGCGGTGACGAGTTCGGGATCGTCCTGCCCAGCGTGAAGGACGCTCAAGAGGCCAACGTGGCCGCCCAGAGCCTGCTCGCGGCGGTCCGGGAGTTCAGCTTCGAGGTCGAGGCCAGCGCCGGGATCGTCCTCGCCCCCGAGCACGGCGCCGACGCGGTGAGTCTGCTCCAGCGAGCTGACGTGGCCATGTACCGAGCCAAGCGCCAGCGGACGAGCTGCGAGCTGTACGACGCCACGACCGACGAGTCCAGCCCCCGGCGCCTGGCCCTGGCGGCCGAGCTGCGGGGCGCCATCGCCATGGGTGCTGTGGTTCCCCACTTCCAGCCCGAGGTCGACCTCGACACCGGCGTGGTGGTCGGGGTGGAGGCGCTGGCCCGGTGGATCCACCCGACGCACGGCATCGTGCCGCCCGACGACTTCATCTCGATCGCCGAGCAGAGCGGGACCATCAAGCTGCTGACGGCGGAGATGATCCGCCAGTCGCTCAGTCAGTGCGCCGCCTGGCGCAAGGACGGCATCGACCTCGGGCTGGCCATCAACGTCTCGCCCTGGGCCCTCAACGCCGACCTGGTGAACACGGTCGAGCGGGAGCTCGAGAAGAGCGGAGTAGCCCCCGGCCAGCTCACGCTGGAGCTGACGGAGAGCAGCATCATGGCCGACCCTGCTCGCACCATCGGGATCCTCGACGACCTGGCAAGGCTGGGGGTCACCATCTCGGTCGACGACTTCGGCACCGGCTACTCCTCGCTCGCCTACCTGAAGCGGCTGCCAGTGCGCGAGATCAAGATCGACCGGTCCTTCGTGATGGGGATGAGCGCCGACACGGTGGACGCCGCCATCGTTCGTTCGACGGTTGAGCTCAGCCACACCCTGGGCCTCCGGGTCGTCGCCGAGGGGGTCGAGGACCAGATGTCACTGTCGCACCTGCGGGACTGGGGCTGTGACCTGGCCCAGGGCTACTACTTCAGCCGTCCCTTGGCCGGGGCCGTCCTCCTCGACTGGATGGCTGGCTACCGGCGCTCGCAGAGCACGGCCTGACCCACCGCTGTCGCGGGTCTCGCCCGCCCGCGTAGCATCGGGCTGCGGTCCGTGTGAGAGGTGGGGAGTGTTCGTCGACTGCGACATGCACCTGTTCGAGCCCCGTGACATGTGGGCCAGCCACCTGGACGCCACCCGGCGGGATCTGGCGCTGAGGCTCGAGGACGATGACCAGGGGTACACCTGGCTCGCCTGGCGGGACCGCCGCGTGGCCTTGGCCGACGTCAACATCCCCGGGAACGTGGATGCCATCGGCGCTCACCGCAGGCGCCTACGTGAAGGGCTGCCCTCCGACGTCGACTACAACGAACTGGCCCGGCCCTACTCCGCGCCCGCGGATCGGCTCCGCCTCCTCGACGCGCTGGGCTTGGAAGGCGCCGTCCTGTTCCCCAACTACGGCCTGCTCTGGGAGCGACCGCTGGAAGCCGACCTGCCCGCCACCCTGGCCAACCTCGCGGCGTGGAACAGGTGGGCCGCCGAGGTCGCCGCGGAGGGCCCGGGCCGGCTCCATCCCGTCGCCCATCTGACCCTGCGGGACCTGGGCTGGGTGGAGGCGCAGCTGGCTGAGCTGTCGGGGGCAGGGATCCGCCTGGCGATGATCGCTCCCGCGCTGGTGGACGGACTCCCCTTGTCCGCCCCCGAGCTGGACCGGGCGTGGGCCGCCTTCGTCGATCACGGGATCACCCCCGTCTTCCACGTGGCCAACCAGCGCCGGGTGTTCGACGACGCCTGGTACGGGGCGGATGATGACGCCGTCATCTCGCTTTTCAGCTCCATCTTCATCTGGACCCCGGTGGCGCTGGCCCTGGCCGACCTCGCCCTGAACGGCGTTCTCGAGCGCCACCCCGACCTTCGCCTCGGCGTGATGGAGCTCTCGGCCGTGTGGGTTCCGCTCTTCCTCATGATGCTGGACGGCGGCTACGACTTCACCAACCGGTTCAACGGCGCTCCGCTCCGGCCCCTGGCCGGGCGGCCCAGCGACTACCTGAGGCGTCAGGTGAGGGTGGCCGCCTTCTCCTACGAGCGACCCGACCGCCTGACGGCACGCTCCGGCGACCTGTTCATGGCCTGCAGCGACTACCCCCACGGCGAGGGCACGGCCACCCCGGTTGAGGACTACGCCCGGGTAGGGCTGACACCGGACTCGGCCCCCGGCCTCTTCGGCGGCAACGTCTCGTTCCTCCTGCGCCGGACCTACTCGTAGGGCGAGAGCGATCGCGGAGTCGACCCAGGCGCCGGGGGTCGTGGCCGGTGGCGCGTCGAACGGCAGAGGGCGTCGAGTGGAGGATTCTTCGCGCCAGGCGCGAAGAATCCTCCAGTCGATCTGGCGGTGGCCCCGGGATCGCACGGGGCGGGCAGGAGGGCGGCGAGGAAGGGCGCGCCCGAGGAAGGCCCGAGGCGCCCGGCGCGGTTCAGACGGTGAGGAGCTCGCGGCCGGCCATCCCCACCGCGGGGTGGCGCAGCTTGGACATGGCCCGGGCCTCGATCTGGCGGATGCGCTCCCGGGTCAGCTGGAAGTGCTCGCCCACCTCGTCGAGGGAGCGGGGCTCGCCCCTGTCGAGGCCGTAGCGCAGCCTCAGGACCTCCCGCTCCCGCAGGTCGAGCACGCCCAGGAGGCGGGCGATCTCGGCCGGCAGGGCGGCCACCACCGCGGCCTCGGCCGGGGCCTCGGCGTGGCGGTCCTCGAGCACGTCGCCCAGCTCGGCGTCCCCGTCCTCCCCGAGGGGCTCGAAGATCGAGCGGGGCTCGCTGATCCAGCTCAGCGCCTCCTCCACGCGCTCTCGGGGGAGATCCAGCTCAGTGGCCAGCTCGTCCAGGGTCGGGGCCCGGTGGTGCTCCATCTCCAGGCGGGCCGCGGTCTTCTGGACCTGGGCCATCAGATCGCCGGCGTGGACGGGGAGGCGGATGGTGCGCCCGCTGTTGGCGATGCCCCTGGTGATGGCCTGGCGGATCCACCAGGTCGCGTAGGTGGAGAACTTGAACCCCTTGCGATAGTCGAACTTCTCGACCGCGTGGATCAGGCCCAGGTTCCCTTCCTGGACGAGGTCCAGCAGCGGCAGGCCCGACGACTGGTACCGCTTGGCGACCGAGACCACCAGGCGGAGGTTCGCCTCGACGAACCGCTGGCTCGCCTGCTGTCCCTGGTCGACGCGGGCACGCAGCTCCCGGCGGCGCCGGGCCGCCAGTGCTCCCCGGCTCGCCACCAGCTCGTCCGCCGCTTCCCGGCCCACCTCGATGAGGGCCCCGAGCTCCTGCTCGTCGGCCTTGGTGAGCAGGTCATGGCGGCCGATCTCGTTCAGGTAAAGCCGCACCGGGTCCTGGTGTGCTTCGTGCTGCTCCTGGATCGGCACGGTTCTGGTTCAGCACCTCCTCAAAGGGATGGGCGTGCGGCCACGGGGGACGGCGCGCTCTTGTCCCTACCTCAAGGGTACGACGTAAACCCCCCCAGGCGTCCAACCATTCACTGGCGACGCCGGTGATCAGGGGCCAGCTCGCTTCCTCTCTCTACCGAACGCGGGTTCCCACTCTACAAGGGCGGGGCGGTCCGTGCCAGCCGGGCCCGGAGCAGCTTCCCGCCCGGCCCGGAGCCCGGGGCGGGCGGCCCACCCCAGCCTATGCTCCTGGCCCATGTCCGCCACCCTGACCACCGACCTGGGCCAGGCCAGGGCGGACCTGGCCGACCACGGGTACTGCCTGCTGGAGGGGATCCTCCCGCCCGAGCGGGTGGCCGCCGTCCGGCAGCGGCTGGTCGAGCTGGCCGCCGCCGAGGTGGCCCAGGGCACCGACTACGTGTACGAGAACGGCGCCAACCAGCGGATCTGGACCCTCCTCAACAAAGGGGACTGCTTCATCGAGCTGGCTCTGGATCCCACCGTGAGTGAGCTCATGAGCCATCTCCTGGGCTACGACCACCTGCTGTCCAACATCGACGCCAACGTCGCCGGGCCCGGGGGCAACCCCATGTTCCTCCACGCCGACCAGAGCTTCATGCCCGAGCCCTGGCCGCCCTACCCCCTGGTGGCCAACGCCATGTGGATGCTGGACGACTTCACGCCCGAGAACGGCGCCACCCGCGTCGTCCCCGGCAGCCACCTGGAGGCCAAGCAGCCCCCGTTCACGGTCTCGGACGACCTCACCACCGCGGTGTGCGGGCCGGCGGGGACGGCCATGGTCTTCGAGGGAAGGCTCTGGCACCAGACCGGTCGAAACACCACCGCGGGCGAGCGCCGGCACGGGATCCTCGCCTACTACTGCCGTCCCTTCATGCGCCAGCAGGAGAACTGGTTCCTGTCCCTCGACCCCGGGGTGCTGGGGAGGGCCACGCCCGAGCTGCGCCGCCTCCTGGGCTACGACCACTACCTGTCGCTGGGCATGATCGACGGCATGCCCCGCACCGGGCCCCGGTACTGATCCGGCCCGCGCCGGCGTCGGCGACCACGCCACGGGGGATGCACGAGCTCGCCGTCGTCCTGGTCCACTGGAACCAGCCCGCCCGCTGCGTGCGGACGGCTCAGGCCTTCCTGGACCAGGGCGTCCCCCTCCGCCTGACCGTGGTCGACAACGGGTCCCGCGCCCAGGCCATCGAGGCCCTGGTCTCCGGCCTTCCCCCCGACGCCGAGGTCGTCCGCCTGGGCCACAACCGGGGCTTCGGCCCCGCGGCCAACGTGGGCCTGGCCGACTGGCTGGCTTCGGGGCGGGGGGACTGGGCCGTCGTCGCCCCCCACGACGCCCTCCCCGAGCCGGGGTGCCTCCAGCGCATGATCGAGGCCGCCGGGCGCCGGCCCCGGGCCGGGCTGGCCAGCGCCGAGTTCGGCGAGCCCCTGCGCCCCGTCATCGACCCCTACTTCGGCGGCATCCAGCTCCGGTCGGAGGCCAGGCCGGGCTGGGAGGCGGCCGACCATCCCCACGGCACCCTGATGCTGGCCCGGCGGGCCTGCCTGGACCAGGTCGGCCTGTTCGACGAGCGCTACTTCGCCTACTGCGAGGAGGCCGACCTGGCCCTGCGGGCCCGGGCCGCGGGCTGGGAGGTCGGCATCGTCTGGGGTGCGGTGGTGCGCAACCCCAGCCTGAGCGTGTCCTCGCAGCTGACCGAGTACCTGCAGATGCGCAACACCCTGCTCCTCGTCCGGGAGCACTTCGGGCGCTACCGGGCCACCATCCGCATGCTGTTCGCGGTGGCGGGCACGGCCATCCAGCTCGCCCGTCCCGCCCGGCGCACGCCCATCTTCTCGGCCCGGGCCCGCTGGCAGGCCCTGGCCGACTTCAGCCGGGCCCGGTTCGGCGCCCCGCCCGAGTGGCTGGTGGCCGGGGGCTGAGCCGCCCCGGCCCTCACCCGGGTACGTCGACCCAGACGAGGCGCACCCGCCCGCCCTTGTCGTCCACCTCGCCCAGGATCTCGCCCCCGACGTCGTGACCGGCCTGGGCCACCGCCTCGGCCACGCCGATGCCGTCGGCGATGTCGGTGCCCACCAGGAGCCGCCCTCCCGGGACCACGTACCGCTCGACCAACCGGGACACCAGCTCGCCCCGGCGCGGGGGAGGGACGTACTCGAGGCCGGTGCGCACGAAGTGGAAGCGCCGGGGCGGCTCCCAGCTCATGACGTTGCCCACCCAGATCCGATCGGCCCACTGCGGACACCGGCGCCGGGCCAGGGCGGCCATGCGTTCGGACAG
>VAXP01000127.1:6174-59640 GCA_005884125.1 Actinomycetota bacterium
ACGTCGAGGAAGTCGCCGTCGCCGGGGATGGCGTCGGCCACCGGGCGCCGGTGCAGCTCCCAGCGCCGGGCGTCGCCGCTGAAGCCGGACCGCCAGTAGGCGTCGTCCGAGGCCAGGTAGGCATCGACGAGGCTGGCGTTGACCAGCCGGTACCAGTCGCCCTCCTCGAGCCGGCCGGAGGCCAGGGCCCGGTCGAGCCGGCCGATCTCCTCGCGACACCGGCGGCGGACCTCCTCCAGGGGCTGGTCCGCGGCCACGCCGCAGGGTAGGCGGGTGCTACCTCCGCCCACCGCCGCCCGGGTAGCCCCCGCCCCCGAAGCGCGAGTCCAGGGCGTCGTAGTCGACCACCCACCCGTCCCGGGGGAGCTTGTCGACGAACTCGACGCTGCGGGGCTTCTTGTAGGAGGCGATGTTGGCCCGGCAGTGCTCGATGATCTCCTCGGCCGTGACCGTCTCTCCCTGCCTGGGCACCACGATGGCCTTGACGCTCTGCGTCCAGGTCGGGTCGGGAACGCCGATCACGGCGCACTCGGCCACGGCCGGATGCCGGGCTATGCACCCCTCCACCTCAGCCGGGTAGATGTTCTCGGCCGCCGACTTGATGAGCCGGGTCTTGGGACCGATGAAGGTGATCGAGCCGTCCTCCTCCCGGCGGCCCAGGTCGTTGGTGTGGTGCCACCCGCCGGCCTGGCGGATGGCACTGAGGTCGGGGCGTGCGTGGTATCCCGACATCACCGTCGGGCCTCGGGCCACGATCTCGCCCACCTCGCCCGGGGCCACCTCGCTGCCATCGGGGTCGACGATGCGCACCTGCACCACCGGCGAGGGGCGACCGGAGTTGCCCTGGGCCGCGCCCCCGACAGCGTTGAAGGTCAGCATCCCCATGACCTCGGTCTGCCCGTAGCCGGCCGGCTTGCGGGCCCAGGGGCTGGTGTCCACCGTCACCATGTCGTTCCACTCCGGCTTGCCCCGGAAGGCCCTCAGGGTCTTGAGGTTGTAGCGGCCCTCCTGATTGGCGTCGATGATCTGGTCCATGGTCGGGCCCATGATGAAGGCGCCCGTGCACCCCTCGCCTTCGACCAGCCTGCAGATCTCCTCGGCGTCGACCCGGCGGGTGAAGACGTTGGTGCCCGCGAGATGGAAGGTGGCCAGCGTGGTCATGAGCGTGGCCACGTGAAAGAGCGGGCCCGAGTTGAGGTACACGTAGTCAGAGCCGATCTCCTGCAGGTTGGCCATGATCAGGTCCTGGAAGATGACGGCCGTGTGGCTCAGGAGGGCACCGTTGGGCCGGCCCGTGAAGGCTGCGGTGTAGAGCTGCAGGACCGGGGCGCCGGGATCGACCTGGATGCCGGGGTCCTCGGGCGATCCCGATGCCAGGAAGGCCTCGTAGCTCCCAGGTCCCTGGTCGTCGTGGCGCAGCCAGAGGGCGTCCCTACCGGTCTCCTTCCGGGCCTGGCGGACGGCGTCGCCGATCTCGTCCTCCTGCCAGATGACCACCGCGGGCTTGACGTCCTCCAGGACGAAGGCCAGCTCCTGGGCCGACTGACGCCAGTTGACGGGACAGAACACGGCGCCTGTCTTGGCCGCGGCCAGGACCCCCTCGAGCACGCGGTGGCAGTTCTGTCCCAGCCACAGGATGCGCTCGCCTGACCCGAAGCCGCTGCCCACCAGGGCGTTGGCCAGACGATTGACGCGGTCGTCCATCTCCGGGTACGTGAGCCGGGAGTCCTGGCACACCAGCGCGGTCTGGCGGGGGTAGCTGCGGCGGTGCTCGCGCAGCACGTCGCCCAGGGTCAGCGTGTGGAGCACGTCCATGACACCCGTGACCCGGTGCGGCACGACGGTGCGGTGAACCCCGACGCGGTCGCCGGCGCGCCCGAAGCGGCGGGCGCGGGCGCGAGCGGTGACGACCTGGACGCCTCGGGGGTGCCCCGCCACGACGTGCCCGCCGGGGGGAGGAGCGGCTTCACCCTGGTGCAGGGACGCCAGGTGCACTACCTGCAGTGGGGCCGCAGCTCGGCGCCACCGGTGCTGTGCCTGCACGGTGGGGGCCAGACGGCCTACATGTACGAGGAGCTGGGAGGAGCCCTGGCTCCCAGCCACCACGTGCTGGCGCCCGACCTTCCCAGCCACGGCGACTCCGATTCCCTGGCCGGCATGGCCCGGACCGACATCGCCGCCACCCTCCCCCCGCTGCTCGGGCACTTCGGGCTGGAGCGCGTCGCCGTCGTGGGCGCCTCCCTGGGGGGCATCGTGGCCATCACTCTGGCGGCCGCCCAACCCGGGCTGGTTGCCGGGATCGTGCTCATCGACGTGGGCCACCGCCTCGAGGAGGAGGGGGTGCTGCGCATCATCGACTTCATGAGCAGGCAGGACTCCTTCGCCTCCCTGGACGAGGCCGCGGCTGCCATCGCCGCCTACCTGCCCCATCGCAAGGAGATACGGGCCTCGAGCCTGACCCGCAACCTCCGCCAGCGCCCCGACGGGCGCTGGCAGTGGAAGCACTCCTATGGAAGGCGCCTGCGGGAGCAGGGCGACGAGACGGCGGGCGACTGGCGCGGGGTCCTGGCCGGGCTGGGCGAGGATGCGGCCGGCCTGCGCTGCCCCGTGCTGGTCCTGCGGGGCTCGGCCAGCGACGTGCTGTCCGACGAGGGGGCGGAGGAGGTGGCCGCCCTCATCCCCGACGCCCGCCTGGCGACCGTTGTCAACGCCGGCCACCTGGCCGCCGGGGACAACCCGGAGTCCACCGTCGGGCTGGTGGTCTCCTTCCTGGCCGAGTTGGGTTGGTGAGCGATGGATGGCGCGGCCCGATCCCTTGGGCGGCCTTAGCCGACGCCCAGGTGGTGCTTGAGGATCTTCCCCGTGGCGTTGCGGGGTAGCTCGTCCAGGAAGCGGATGTGGCGGGGCACCTTGTAGTCGGCCAGGCGCTGGGCGCAGAAGGCCCTCAGGATCTCGGGGGTGGCCTCGTCCCCGTCGCGGACGACGACGAAGGCGGCCACGTCCTCCCCCAGCACGGCGTGAGGCACGCCGATCACCGCTGCCTCCACCACGGAAGGGTGCTCCAGGAGCACGGCCTCGACGTCGGTGGCGTAGATGTTGTTGCCGCCCCTGATGATCACCTCCTTCTTCCGTCCCACGATGTAGAGGTAGCCGTCCTGGTCGAGCCGCCCCAGGTCGCCGGTGTGGAGCCAGCCCCCCGACCAGGTGTGCTCCGTCGCCTCCGCGTCCCGGTAGTACTCCCGCTGCCTGCCGGGCATGCGGATGAGGACCTCGCCGACACCACCTGCTTCCAGCGGGGCACCGCCCTCGCCGGCGATGCGCACCTCCATGGGCGCCATGGGCTTGCCCACCGAGCCCACCCTCCGCTCCGCCTCCTCTCTGGGCATGGCGCAGTAGGCGGGCCCGGCCTCGGTCATCCCGTAGCCGTTGGACACGGTGGCGTGAGGCATGCGCGTCTGCAGGCGGCGCAGCGTCTCCGGCGCCACCGGAGCGCTCCCCAGTGCGCACAGCCCCAGGCTGGAGAGGTCGGCCGACTCGAATTCCTGATGGTTGAGGATGAGCTGGGCCATGGCCGGGACGATGAAGGCGGCCGTGGGCCGCTCGCTGGCCACCGCCTGGAGCCAGCGCCCCGCGTCGAAACGGGCCATGAAGAGGGCACCCATGCCCAGCTTCATGGGGTTGTACACGAAGGCGATGCCGGCGAAGGTGAACAGGGGCGAGGCGTGAATCCAGCTGGACCCGGTCCACGGCGGCTCCCCGTTGGGCAGGAGCGACACGTTCCGGTGCCGGACGACCACGCCCTTGGGTGAGCCGGTTGTGCCCGAGGTGTACATGATGTCGGCCAGGTCGGCGCCGTCGAGCGGGACCTGGATCTCGTCGCCGTCGGGGTCGAGTACGTCGTCCCACCGAGCGGCGACGGCGGCCAGGTCACCCGCCGTCTCCGATGCGGTGCCGGGTCCGGGTCCGGGCCCGCCGGCTCCGTCCGTCACCACGACCAGGGCCAGGGTCGGGACCTGGGGTACGGCGGCGGCCAGGGTGGGCAGAAGGGCCCGGTCGGTCACGGCGGCGCGAGCCCCGGCGTGGTCCAGGATGGTGACCAGCTCGGGGACGGTCAGGCGGGTGTTGGTGGGCACGGCGACGGCACCCGCCTTGTGCACGGCGGCGTAGGCCACCACCCAGCGAAGGACCTCGTCGCTGCCCAGATATATCGAGACCCGATCGCCCTTGGCCACGCCCCGGGCCAGCAGACCCCGGGCCAGCCGGTTGGACTCCTGCTCCCACCGGGCGAAGGTGATCTCTGTCCCTGCGTCCAGGTTGCGGTAGGCGACCTCGCGGCCGTGCAGGCGCGCCATCGTCCGCAGCTGGTCGGTCAGGAGCTCGGCCATGGGAGCACAGCAGCATGGATCGGCCCCGCCCCTCCGTCAACGCCGGTCCTGGGGCGCGGCCCGGGATGGCCGGCGCCGGCGGCGGTGGGCCAGGCTGGGGCGGTGGAGCGATGCGAGGAGTGCGGCTTCGACCCCGAATCGGTCACGCCCGCCACCGCGGCGGGGGCCGTGCGGGAGCTGGGCCGGCGCTACCGGGCACCGCTGACCCGCTTCCTGCCCGGCGAGGACGGCGCCGCGGTCCTCTCGCAGCGTCCCGCTCCCCAGGTGTGGTCGGCGATCGAGTACGCGGGCCACGTCCGCGACGTCCTCGTCCTGGTCGACCGGCGCGTCGCCCAGGTGCTGGCCGAGCACGACCCGGAGCTGGAGCCGGTCGACCTCGAGGCCGCCGTCGAGGGGGGCGGGTACCGGGAGCTCGACGCGGTGACGGTGGCCGACGAGCTGGCCGCGGCGGCCGATCGCCTGGCCCCGGCCCTGGAGGCGCTGGCGCCCGAGGACTGGAAGCGCAGCGGTCGGCGGGCCGGAGAGCCCCGGTCGGTGCTCGACATGGCCAGGCGGGCCGTGCACGAGGGCAGCCACCATCTCCTGGACGTGGGCCGGGTGCTGCGCAGGGTGCGGGGCCGCTGAAGGCCGGGCGGCAGCTAGGGCCGGGTGAGGAGCTCGCCCAGGCGGTCGTGGTGCCAGCTGCTCGTGCCTAGGAAGTGCTCGGACGCGTAGGCCCGGCGGATGAACAGGTGGAGGTCGTGCTCCCACGTGTAGCCGATGCTGCCGTGGATCTGCATGGCTTGCTTGGCGTTGAGCCTGGCCGCCTCACCTGCGGCGGCCTTGGCCACGTGGGCGGCACGGTGGCGGTCGGAGTCGACCGCGTCGATCGTCATGGCCGCGTAGTACACGGCGCTCCAGGCCCGCTCCCGGGCCAGGGCCATGTTGGCCAGCTTGTGCTGCACGGCCTGGAACGAGCCGATGGGCCGCCCGAACTGGTGGCGGACCTTGGCGTAGGCCAGGGTGGCGTCGAAGAGCCAGCGGATGGTGCCCAGGAGCTCGGCCGCCGCCGCCACATAGGCCCGCTCCAGCAGGGCGGTGACCACGTCGGGGTCGAGAACCGCGAGCGGACCTCGCCAGGCTCCGGTGTCCACCCGGGCCAGCCGCCGCGACGTGTCGATGGTCGCTTGGGGCCGGGTGGGGAGATCCCGGGCGAAGCCGACCGTGGGCCGGCGCTCATCGCCGCCCACGATCGCCACCACCTCGACCTTGTCCGCCTCGGGGACGAAGGTCTTCACCTCCTGGGCGTTCGGGGTCCACGCCCCGTCCGACCCGGCCATGGCCACCGTGCCCGAGACCTCGCCGGCCAGGACGGGGGCGAGGAGCTCATGGCCGGTCGCCTCGACGAGGGGCAGCAGCAAGACGGTGGTCGGCAGGAAGGGCCCCGGAGCCAGCACGGCACCGGTCTCCTCCAGGAACAGGCACAGGTCGGTCACGGGCCCCCGGGCCAGCCCGCACCACTGGCGCAGGTGTTCCCACAGCGCGTCCACGACGCTCCGGTCCTCCATGTGGGCGCGCACCACGCTGGTGGGGCACTCGCGCGCCAGCATGCTGCCGGCCGTGGTGCGCAGCAGGTCCTGATCGTCGCTGAGGGAGAAGTCCATGCCGGTATCCGCTGCGCTGGAGGGCCGTGCTGGGCCAGCGGGACGATCACTAACGTGACGCTTCCGCCACTCTAGGACAGGAGCGGACGATGCGACTGAAGGACAGGGTCGCCGTCATCAGCGGCTCCTAGCCATTAGGCGGCCGCGCCCGAGAGCAGGACCCGCCTGAGCCGGGCCGTGGCCAGCACGAGCAGGACGGCGGCGAAGCCCGCCAGCACGAGGAGCTGGCGCGAGATGGCGCCGACACCGGCGTGGCGGCCGACTATGGCGACGAAGGCGTCCATGGCCCAGGCGTGGGGGAACACGTGCCCGAGCACGCGCATGGGCGCCCCCACGATGGACAGCGGCCACATGCACCCGCCCAGCATCCCCATGGCGATGCCGAGCGGGGGCGTGACCGCGAGGGTCTGCTCGGGTGTTCGAGCCAGCGTGGCGACGAGCAGGGCCGCCCCCGTGCTCACCAGGGCGAAGGCGACGAGCAGGGCCGCCACGGCCACGGGGTCGCCCCAGTCGATTCGGAAAAGAACGACCCCGGCCAGCACGATCACCGCCCCCTGGACGAGGGCGATGGCGAGGCGCCCCAGGGCGACGCCGAGGAGGATCGTCGAGGTGCGCAACGGAGTGCTCAGGACCCGGCGGGTGACGCCCCCGCGGCGGGTCTCCACGATCCCCGCGGCCGCTGCCATCGACGTGATGAACATGAACAGCACGAGGTTGGAAGGGGCGGTGTAGTCGAACCCACGCGGCTCTGACCTCCCCGACCGTCCCGCGGGCGTGACCGCCGCGCTCGGACCTCGCGGCTCACCAGGGCGGAGACGGTCGCGCCCAGGGCGATGGACTGGCGTCGCGTCGGGTCGACCAGGAGTTGAACCGTGGCGTGCTGCCCGGAGCGGAGGCGGTCGTCGTAGTCATCCGGGATGACCAGGCCCCCGGCCTCCACGCCCAGGCGGACGGCGCGCTCGAGCGATCCCAGGCTGGCGTAGCCGTGCAGCCGCACGGCCCGGGACGCGGCCAGGCGGGAACGCAGCTCGACGCCCCGGGGCCCGGGGCTGTGGTCGATGACCCCGAGCGACAGCCTGGTGGCGCCGTGTACGGCCAGGCCCACGACGAACACGATCATGAGCGGGAGGACGAACAAGGCGAACCGGGCTCGGCGGTCGGCCAGCGTCAGGCGGACGTCGGTGCCGGCGATGACCAGGGCGCGGTCGAAGGCGGAGCTCACGTCGACTCCGCCCACCTGGCCCGGCGCAGCGCCAGGCCGCCGGTCACCAGCCCGAAGGCGGCGAGGACGGCGACGGCGGGAGCCACGGAACGGGCCCGACCCCCTGCGGTGAGGTCGACGAAGGCGCGCAGGGCCCAGCCGTTGGGCGTGAACCGGGCCACCCGCTGCATGGCGCTGGGCAGGAGGTAGAGCTGGATGAAGTTCCCGCCCAGCAGGGCCAGCACGAAGGTGAGGCCGGCGCCGATCCCGTCCGCCTCCTCCTCGGTCGTGGCCAGGGCCGCGGCCAGGCTGGTGATGCCCATGGCGGCCAGCACCACCCCCACGCACAGCGACACCACGGGCAGGGCACCGCCCCATGTGGCGCCGAACACCCGGGACACGGCGATCCACATGACGAGCATGCTCGTCAGGCCCAGGACGAAGGTCGCCAGCACCTTCCCCGCGACCACGGCCTGGACGCGGACGGGGGCGGCCACCAGGCGCCGGAAGGTGCCGAGCTCGCGCTCACCGAGAAGGCTGCGGGAGCCGAAGGCGACGGTGAAGAACACGAAGATGATCGCCATGGAGGGCCCGTAGTAGCTGGCCGCGCTCACGCCGCCCAGGTGCCCGGTGCGGCTCTCGACGGTGATGGCGGGGGCGTGCACGTCGCCGTTGGACTGGCCCGATCGGCTGGAGAAGCCGTCGGCCAGCGCCTGGGCCACGGCCCCGGCCACGGGATTGGCGGGCGACGACAGCACCGCCAGCGGGGCTTCCCCGGCCGAGTAGCCGGCGGGGATGACCACGGCGGCGTCGACGTGGTCGTGGGCGGCCAGGGCCCGGGCCGTGTTCTCGGCGAGGGGGCGGATCGTGACAACCCGGGCCAGCTCGGGCGCCCGCAGATAGGTGAGGAGCGCCGCCGCTCGTGGACCGCCGTCGAGGTCGGTCACCGCCAGGGTGACGTGCGCCTGACCGGCGAACTGGGAGAAGGCCAGGCTGATGATGGCGGCCAGCCCGAAGGGCGCCACGAAGGCCAGCACCAGGGCCGAGCGGTCGCGCAGCCGCTGGCGCAGGTCCTTGGCCGCCACCGCGAGCACGACTCCCACCATGCCCACGAGAGGTCAGTCCCGCAGGGCCTTGCCGGTGAGGTGGAGGAACACGGCCTCCAGGTCCGGCTCCACCACCTCCACCGACGTCACCGACACGCCCACGCAGCCGGCCACCTCGAGAAGGCGCGGGAGGAGGGACCGCGGGTCGCTCCCGACCACCTCGACCCGCTCGTCGACCACCGTCGCTCGTTCCACCGTGGGCAGGGCCCGGCAGGCCTCGGCCAGCGCCTCGAGAGGCCCGCTCGCCGCCAGCTCGACCCGCCCGCTCCGACCCACGGTGGCCACGAGGTCGCGGCGCGACCCCTCGGCGACGAGGTGGCCCTCGTCGAGGATGCCGACGCGTCCGCACAGTCGCTCCACCTCCTCCATGTAGTGGGAGGCGTAGAGGACGGCGATGCCCCCGGCGGCAAGATGCTCGACGCTCTCGAGGATGGCGTTGCGGCTCTGGGGGTCGACACCCACGGTCGGCTCGTCGAGCACGAGCAGCTGGGGCTCGTGCAGGAGCCCGGCGGAGATGTTGGCCCGCCGCTTCATGCCACCCGAGTACTCACTGATGCGGTCGTCGGCCCGCTCCTTGAGCCCCACGATCTCGAGCACGGCGGCGATGCGACTGGTCAGGGCCGCGCCCGAGAGGCCGTAGAGGCGGCCGAAGAATCTCAGGTTCTCCCGCGCCGTCATGTCCGGGTAGAGGGCTACCTCCTGGGGGACGTAGCCGATCGCCGCCTTGGCCGCGAGCTCGTCGCCGTCGAGGCGGTGCCCGGCCACGACCACTTCGCCCCCGTCCGGCCGCAGCAGCCCGCACACGAGCGAGATGGTGGTCGTCTTGCCCGCCCCGTTGGGCCCGAGCAGGCCGTAGGACTCTCCGGCCGCGATCTCCAGGCTCAGACCGTCGACGGCAACCCGGTCACCGAAGCGCTTGGTCAGGTCTCGGCAGACGAGGGCGGGAT
Organism: Actinomycetota bacterium; assembly: GCA_005884125.1. Taxonomy (GTDB): domain Bacteria; phylum Actinomycetota; class Acidimicrobiia; order Acidimicrobiales; family AC-35; genus AC-35. The sequence goes on from VAXP01000127.1 coordinate 15,457, forward strand.
CGGCCATGGGTGCCGAGGCGTTCAGGCCTCGACGACGCGTGTTGCCTTGAAGCCGGCCCTGGGCAGTGCCTCGCGATCGAGGACCTCGACCGTCGCCTTGATGCCGATGCCCTCGGCGATGGCCGATGCGCACGCAGAGGCCAGCGAGTCGCGGTCCGCGGAGGCCTCGCCCACCTCGACGCGGACCCGCAGGGGGTCGTTGTCGTCGCTCGGTCGCACCACGACGTACTCCAGGGAGGGCTTGGACACGCCGTCGACCTTGCGTAGGGCACGCTCCACCTCGTGCACGTTGAAGCGGCTACCCTGCACCCTGAGGAGGTCCTTGAAGCGTCCGCCCCAGAACCCCCGGATGGTGGTCTCCCCGCACGTGCACCGCACGCCTCCTCCAGGTCGTAGCGGAGCAGGCCGTTGTCGCGGTCCAGGGTCGTGACGACCAGGTTGCCCCACTCGCCGTCGGGCACCTCGCGACCCGTGTCGGGGTCCACGGCCTGCACGATGGCCCAGTCCTCGTGCAGGTGGGCGCCGGGCTGCTGGCCGCACGGGCCCCCGAGGTAGGCGTAGCACTCGAGGCCGGCCGTCATGAGGGGCGAGCCCTTTCCGGCTCCGCCCATCTCCGGGATGCGGAGGCCGACTTCCTCGAAGGGGTCGAGCCCGAGCTTGGCCGAGACCTCGAAGTAGCGGCCCAGGGAGAAGCCGACGAAGGGGATGTCGGGCTTGATGCGCATCCACGTGCGGATGCCCTGCTCGGCCAGCTCGTCGGTGTCGGGAGGGGGGACCCAGCAGTTGACCAGGCCGAAGTACTCGTAGCTCCCCGAGAGCATCACGCCCCCCCCGTACAGGTAGGCGGGGTGGGCGTGGGTGGCGATCATCCCTGGACGCCACCCGTTGCGCCACCAGATGCGCGCCCCCGATTCGTACTCCACCCAGATGTCGTGCCTGGTCCACAGCATCACCGTGGGCGTGCCCGTGGTGCCCGTGGAGGTTCCCATGCGCACGCACTGGTTGGGCGAGGTGAAGCGGTAGTCGCCCCAGGGCGGGTGGGCCGTCTCCGACTCGCGCAGGTCCTGCTTGACCGTGGGGGGTATCTGCCACAGGTCGTCCAGGCTCTCGAGGTCGTCGGCCGAGCTGATCCCCGCGGCGGCGAGCTTGCCCTTGAACAGGGGCGCGGGCGCCTCCAGGATGCGCCTGAGCATGGTGCGGAGGCGCTCCTCCTGCATCGCCCGGCGCCGTTCGGGGTCCATGGTCTGGGCCTCGACATCCCAGAACTTCTGGTCGGGGTCGCGGGGCGCGGGGCCCAGGACTTCGGGTCCGGAGAGGGGCATGGGCGTCATGATGACCGAGACATGACACGCGTGTCACGGTAGGGCGGGCCCCTCCGGGCCTATGCTCGCCGGCGTGGGAGTGGTCGACGGGAGGGGCTGGGTCAAGGCCAGGACTCGCCACCTGGAGGCGGAGCTGGACAAGGCGTCGACCGACGAGGAGCGCGGCCACATCCAGGCCGAGCTCGACCGGCTCAAGGGGGAACGGCGCCGCAGCTGGCTGTCGCGGCTGCTGCCCTTCCTCTCCCGGTAAGGGCGGGCGACGTGGAGATCTCCATCAACCGGGAGACGTGCATGGGCTCGGGGAACTGCGCCTACTGGGCCCCGGGCGTGTTCGACCTCGACGACGAGGGCCTGGCCATCGTCGTCGACCCGGGCGGGGCGGAGGAGGCGCGCATCCGGCTGGCGGCCGAGGGGTGCCCGACCCAGTCGATCGTCCTCGGCCCCGATCCCGCCCGCTAGGACACCGCCCCAGCCACCATGCCCATCGGCGTCAGCGAGGAGCACGAGGCCCTGGGCCGCTCGGTCCGTCGCTGGGTGGAGGCCCACACCCCTCCTGAGGTGGTGCGGGCCGGGCTGGAGCTGGGCCGGGAGGAGCTTCCGCCCTTCTGGTCCGAACTGGCCCGTCAGGGCTGGCTGGGGCTGCACCTTCCCGAGCAGCACGGAGGCGAGGGCTACGGGTTGCCCGAGCTGGCCGTGGTTCTCGAGGAGCTGGGCCGGGCCTGCGTTCCCGGGCCCTTCCTACCCACGGTCCTGGCCGGGGCGGCCATCGCCACTTGGGGGGGCGAGAGGCTGCGGGCCCAGCTCCTCCCGGGACTGGCCGCGGGCTCGATCTTGGGGACGCTGGCCTTCGGCGCCGGGTCCATGAGCGCCGAGCCCGTCGATGCCGGACTCGACGGCGGCGTCACCCTCCGGCTCGACGGCTCGGTGCGCCCGGTTCTCGGGGGCACGCTGGCCGACGTGGCGGTGGTACCCGCCTCCAGCGCCGAGGGCGAGGTGTGGTGCGTCGTGCGGGTCGCCGACCTCGAGGTCGAGGCGCTCGACGCTCTCGACGGCACCCGGGGGCTCGCCGAGGTCCGGGCCCGTGGGGCGGAGGTCGGTCCCGACGAGCGACTGACCCCGGCCGCAACCGAGCAGGTGGCGGGGCTCGCCGCCGTCCTCATCGCGGCAGAGTGCGCCGGGGGCGCGGGCTGGTGCGTCGACACCGCGGCGTCCCACGCCAAGGTCCGGGAGCAGTTCGGTCGGCCCATCGGGCAGTTCCAGGCCGTGAAGCACCGCTGTGCCGACATGCTCGTGGCCGCCGAGGGGGCCCGGGCCGCGGCTTGGGACGCGGCCCGGGCCCCCCTGACCGAGCCCTCGGGCTCCCTGGCCGCGGCGGTGGCGGCCGTGGTCGCGCCCGACGCCTTTCTGGGCTGCGCCAAGGACTGCATCCAGGTCCTCGGGGGGATGGGCTTCACCTGGGAGCACGACGCCCACCTCTACCTGAGGCGGGCGGTGGCCCTGCGCCAGCTCCTGGGGCGCTCGAGCGCCTGGCAGGCGCGGGTCGCCCGCCTGGCGCTGGCCGGCGCCCGCCGCACCCTGGACGTGACCCTGCCCGAGGACAGCGTGCCCGTGCGGGACGAGGTGCGGGCCTTCGCCGCCTCGCTCGAAGGGCTCGATGGAGCCGAGGCGCGCCGGCGCCTGGCCGACCACGGCTATCTCGCCCCTCACTGGCCCCGGCCGTGGGGCCGGGACGCCGGACCGGTCGAGCAGCTGGTCATCGACCAGGAGCTGCGCCGGGCCCGGGTCCGCCGTCCCCACCTGGCCGTGGGCGCCTGGGCCCTGCCGACGATCATCGCCCACGGCACCCCCGAGCAGCAGGAGCGCTGGGTCCGGCCCACGCTCTACGGCGGGCTGGCCTGGTGCCAGATGTTCAGCGAGCCCGGGGCCGGGTCCGACCTGGCCTCCCTCAGCACCAAAGCCACGCGATCGTCCGGGGGCTGGATGCTGAGCGGGCAGAAGGTGTGGACGTCGATGGCCGCCGAGGCGGACTGGGCCATATGCCTGGCTCGCACCAGCTCGGACGCACCAAAGCACCGGGGGATCACCTACTTCATCGTCGACATGGCGGGCGAGGGGATCGATGTGCGGCCCCTGCGGGAGCTGACCGGCCAGGCCATGTTCAACGAGGTCTTCCTCTCCGACGTCTTCGTCCCCGACGACTGCGTCATCGGGGCGGTGGACGACGGCTGGCGCCTGGCCCGCACGACCCTGGCCAACGAGCGCGTCTCCATGGGCACGGGCTCTTCCTTCGGGCTGGGGGTGGAGACGCTCCTGCAGCTGGTGGCCAGGCTGCAGCGCCCCGAGGCGGCCGAGGGGATCCTGGCCGAGGTGGGCCAGCTGCTGGCCGAGTCGTCCACCCTGGCCGTCCTGGGCCTGCGCACGACCCTGAGGGCCTTGGGCGGGGCCGAGCCCGGTCCCGAGTCGAGCGTGCGCAAGCTGGCCGGCGCCGAGCACGACCAGCGCGTGCAGGAGCTGGGGCTCAGCCTGCTGGGGCCGGAGGGGTCCACGACCGTGGGGGAGGCGGCCACCTGGACCTACGGGTTCCTGGCCAACCGCTGCCTCACCATCGCCGGGGGGACGAGCGAGATCCAGCGCAACGTGATCGCCGAGCGCCTGCTCGGGCTGCCCAAGGACCCGTGAGCGAGGGGGAGCGGGGGGCGTCGGGCCAGGCGCGGCGCGGCTTTTCGGCCCACGCCGCGGCCACGCCCGGGCGGGCGGCGCTCGTCCTCGGCGACCGCACCCTCACCTACGGCGAGCTCGACCGGCGCTCGGGCTCGGTGGCCCTGGCTCTGCGGGGCCTGGGTGTGGACGGGGGCGACCGCGTCGCGGTCATGCTGCCCAACGGCTTGGAGCTCTTCGAGTGCGCCCTGGCCCTGGCCAAGCTGGACGCGGCCCTGGTTCCGGTGAACTGGCACCTGAAGGCGGACGAGCTGACCTGGATACTGACGGACTCGGCCGCGGCCGTGCTGGTGACCGACGCCGCCATCTGGGACTCGGTCTCCGCCGCCGGGGCGCGGGTCCCGGGCTGCCGGGTCGTCGTGGTGGGCGGGCCCCCGGCCCCCGCTTCCACCGTCGACTACGAGGGCCTGGTGGCCGGGCCGGTCGGCGGTGCCGACGGCGAGGTTCTCGACGCCGGCGCCGGCCCCTCCCTGGTCTTCTACACGTCGGGGACCACGGGCCGGCCCAAGGGCGTGGTCCACGGCGCCCGAGGGGCGGCAGCCGCCGGCCCACCCCGGACCGGCTCGGCCGCCGGGGCGGGCCGGGCCCGACTGGCGGCCGCCCAGGACGGGCAGGTGGCGCTCTGGAGGTGGACGGACGAGGACGTCCACCTCCTGTCGGGACCGGGCTACCACGCCGGCCCCTGCGGCTGGACCCTCACCGCCCTGTACGCGGGAGCGACGACGGTCATCCTCCCCGCCTGGGACGCCCGCAGGTGGTTGGAGCTGGTGGAGCGTCACCGGGTGACCCGCTCGTTCATGGTGCCGTCCCACTTCGTCCGCATTCTGGAGCTGCCCGAGCGAGAGCGGCGCCAGCGCGACCTTTCCAGCCTCAGGCTCATCGTCCACGCCGCCGCCCCCTGCCCCACGGGCGTCAAGCGCCGCATCATCGAAGAGCTCCCAACGGCCGAGATCTGGGAGCTCTACGGGGCCAGCGAGGGCGGCGCCACCCGCATCTCTCCGCAGGAGTGGCTGGCCCGGCCCGGAAGCGTGGGCCTGCCCTGGCCCGGCGTGGGCGTGAAGATCCTCGACGAAGAGGGCCGGGAGCTGCCGCCGGATCGCACCGGCCTGGTGTACGTGGTGCCTCCGGGGGGAGCGGGGTTCCACTACCACAACGACACGGACAAGACGGCTTCGGCCTGGCGGGGAGACGCCTTCACCGTGGGAGACGTGGGCCACCTGGACGAGGACGGCTACCTGTTCATCACCGACCGGGCCTCGGACATGGTCATCCGGGGCGGGGTGAACGTCTATCCCCGGGAGGCCGAGGACGCCCTCTACGCCCACCCGGGGGTGGTCGACTGCGCCGTGTTCGGCGTGCCCGACCCCGTCCTGGGCGAGCGCCTCAAGGCCATGGTCGAGCTGCGGGACACGGGTGTTACGGCCGAAGACCTCCTGGCCCACTGCCGGGACAGGCTGGCCGGCTTCAAGTGCCCGGAGATCGTGGAGCTGGTCGACACCCTGCCCCGGGACCCCAACGGCAAGGTGCTGAAGCGGCTGCTGCGGGACGCCCACTGGGGCGGGACCCGTACCGCCATCTCGACCGAGTGAGCCCGGGCCGGGCTGCGGGCCCGGCCGAGGGCGGCCCCCGGCGTTGACAGCCGCGTCAGGGTTTCTGTAGGAAGGGCCCGTGGGTGAGCGCAAGCTGTTCTTCGAGGACGTCAACGAAGGCGACAGCGCGCCCGAGCTGCGCCATGAGCTGACCCGGACCGACCTGGTGATGTACGCAGGGGCCTCGGGTGACTTCAACCCCATGCACCACGACGAGGTCAAGGCCAAGGAGAGCGGCCTCCCCAGCGTCTTCGGCCACGGGATGTTCTCCGCCGGCTTCCTGGCCAGGGCCGTAACCGACTACGTCGGCGTGGGCAACCTGCGCAGCTACAAGGTGCGCTTCGTGAAGCAGACCTGGCCCGGGGAGACCTTCACCACCAGCGTGGTGGTCAGGGCCAAGAGGAAGGAAGACGGCGAGCAGCTGGTCGACCTGGAGTGCGCCCTGTCCAACCAGGACGGCGAGGTGAAGGTCAGCGGCCAGGCGACCGCGGCTTTGCCCTCACGGGGGTAAGCCGGCCCATGGCGGGCGGAGCGCCCCGCTTCGACCTCCCCACCCCCGACCCAAGCACCGAGCCCTTCTGGGAGGCGTCGCGCGCCGGGCGCCTCCTTGTGCGTCGCTGCCGGGCCTGCGGGCGAGCGCATTTCTATCCCCGGCCCTTCTGCCCGACCTGCTGGAGCGACCAGGTGGATTGGGAGGAGGCGAGCGGGCGGGCCACGCTCTACACGTGGTCGGTGGTGCACCAGAACGACCTCCCCCCGTTCGCCGAGCGCGTCCCCTATGTGGCCGCGGTCGTGGACCTCGAGGAGGGGCCCAGGATGATGACCAACGTGGTGGACTGCCCGTTCGAGGACCTGCGGGTGGGGATGGCCCTGGAGGTGACGTTCAGGGCCGAGACGGAAGAGATCAGCCTTCCGCTCTTCCGCCCCGTACCTGCCTGGTGAGATGCCGCCGTCGAAGGACACCGACTGGACCTTCCCCTTCGAGGGACCGCTGCACCAGGTCTTTCCTGCCCTCCACGAGGCCCAGAACGCCTGGCTGGCCCAGATCGACTCGCTGCGCGCCCCCGACCGCAAGACGCACGAGCTGATCCGCATGGTGTGCACCGTCATTCTGCGCAACCCGGAGGGCGTCCGGCGCCACGCCATGCTGGCCCGGGAGGTGGGGGCCACGTGGGAGGAGGTCGTGGGCTCGATCATGCTCACGCTTCCCGGCTTCGGGCTGCTTCCCGCCGTCTCCGCCCTGCCCCACGCCCGCGAGGGCTTCGAGGCGGCGCCGGAGGCGGGCGCCTGAGCATGGCCGACAAGCCCTTCCGCGTCCTCCCACGGGTCACGCCCGAGAACGAGCACTTCTGGAGGGGGGGAAGGCAGGGAGAGCTCCGCTTCCTCCGCTGCCGGGCCTGCGCCTGCTACATCCATCCCCCCGCGCCCCTCTGCCCCCGGTGCCTCTCCCGGGACGTGGCCCCGGAGGCGGTGAGCGGCCGGGCGCGCCTGGCCACCTACACCGTCAACCACCAGCCCTGGTATCCGGGGCTGGATCCGCCCTACGTGATCGCCATAGTCGAGATCGAAGAGCAGCCCGACGTCCGGCTCATGACCAACATCGTCAACTGTGAGGTCGACCGGGTCGAGATCGGCATGAGGGTCAGCGTGACCTTCGAGGAGCACGAGGACGTCTGGATCCCCCTGTTCGAGCCGGCCTCGTGACCGAGGCCGTGGAGACCGAGGTCCTGGAGCGCCGGGCCGCCATAACCGGCATCGGCCAGTCCGACGTGGGCAGGCGCCTGCACCGCTCCCCCCTGGCGCTGACCGTCGACGCCTGCCTGGCCGCCATCAAGGACGCGGGCCTGACCCGCGCCGACATCGACGGGGTGGCCACCTATCCCGGGAACATGGACACCCCGCCGGGGTTCTCGGGCGCGGGCGTGACCGAGGTGCAGGACGCCCTCAGGCTGGAGCTCAACTGGTACACGGGGGGGCTCGAGCTGCCCGCCCAGCTCGGGTCGGTGGTGGATGCCTGCCTGGCCGTGGCCTGCGGGCTGGCCAGGCACGTCCTGTGCTTCCGGACGGTCTGGGAGGCCACGGCCCAGGGCGACAAGGGCCGGGCCTCGGTGATGTCGGGGATGGGCGGGGGCTCGTATCGGGCCGGAGGGTTCATGCAGTGGACGCTGCCCTTCGGCGCGCCTTCGGCGGCCAACTGGATCGCGTGCTACGCCCAACGCCACTTTCACGAGTACGGCACGACCCGCCGGCAGCTGGCGCAGATCGCCCTCAACGCCAGGAAGAACGCGGCCCGGAACCCCAAGGCCATCTACCGCCAGCCCATGACGCTCGAGGAATACCTCGCGGTGCGGATGATCTCCTCGCCCCTATGCCTCTACGACTGTGACGTCCCCGCCGACGGCTCGACGGCCGTGATCGTGTCCCGGGCCGACTCCACCTCGGGCCTGCGCCGGAGCCCGATCGCGGTGGAGGCGGTGGGGACGGCCATCCACGGGCGCCCCTCGTGGGACCAGTGGGACGACCTGACCACCATGGCCCTGCGCGACGCGGCAGCCATGATGTGGTCGCGCACCGACCTGCGGCCCTCCGACGTGGACGTGGCGCAGCTGTACGACGGCTTCAGCTTCATCACCATGGCCTGGCTGGAAGCCCTGGGGTTCTGCGGCAAGGGCCAGTCGGGGCCGTTCGTGGAGGACGGGTCCCGCATCGCCCTCGACGGCCAGGTCCCCCTCAACACCAACGGGGGCCAGCTCTCCGCAGGCCGTCTCCACGGGTACGGCCTCCTGCACGAGGCCTGCCTGCAGCTGTGGGGTGAGGGTGGCGACCGCCAGGTGGCCGGGCCCGAGGTGGCCGTGGCCGCCTCGGGGGGAGGGCCCCTGGCCGGCTGTCTTCTCCTCACCCATCGGCGCTGACGGCCCGGTCGGTATCTTCGCCCCGTGCACCTCGGCTACCGCGAAGAGGACGAGGCCTTCCGCACCGAGCTGCGCCGGTGGCTGGCGGCCAACCTCCCGCCCCCCGAGAAGCTGCGGGAGCCGAAACGATCCAGCGCCCACCTGCCCGACTGGGCCCGCCAGTGGCAGCGCAGACTGTTCGACGAGGGCTGGCTGGTGCCGGGGTGGCCGCCGGAGCTGGGCGGGCGCATGGCGACGCCGGTGCAGCAGATGATCTATTTCGAGGAGATGGCCGCCGGTGAGATCCCCCGGTCGCTGAACCCCCAGGGGCTGTCCATCGTCACCCCCTCGATCGTGGAGTTCGGGACCGAGGACCAGAAGGAGAGATGGGCGCTGCCCACGCTGCGGGCCGAGCTGACCTGGTGCCTGGGGATGAGCGAGCCCGGCGCCGGCAGCGACCTGGCCGGGCTGAGCACCAGGGCCGTGCTCGACGGCGACCACTTCGTCGTCAACGGACAGAAGGTGTGGACCTCGGGGGCCCACCACGCCGACTGGTGCCTGTGCTTCGTGAGGACCGACACCGAGGTTCCCAAGCACCGGGGGATAAGCGCCCTGATCGTGGACATGAGGTCGGCGGGGATCACGTGCCGGCCCCTGCCCGAGCTGACCGACCCCCAGGCCGCCGACTTCAACGAGGTCTTCTTCTCCGATGTGGCCGTGCCCGCCGAGAACCTCCTGGGCGCACCGGGGGACGGCTGGCGCATCACCCAGGGCTCACTGGCCCACGAGCGGGGCATGCTGTGGATCGACAACGCCCAGAAGGTGCGACGGGGGCTGGACGCCCTCTTCGAGATGGCGCGGCGGCCGGGGCCCGACGGCTCCAGCCCCTCGTCTGACCCCGTCTTCCGCGACCGGGCCGCCCGCCTGGCCGTCGACGCCCAGGCCATGGTCCTGCTCGGCTACCGGGGCTTCGCCAAGTTCGCCAGGGGGCAGGCCTCCCCCGAGCACCTGATGCTGAAGCTCTTCAGCAGCGAGGTCGAGCGCCGCCTCTACCTGGAGGGGGTGGAGGCGCTGGGACCGGACGCCCTGGACACGACCCTGCCCGGCCCTCCGCTGTGGAAGGAGGGCTCCTGGGCCTTCCAGTACCTCCGTTCCTTCGCCGGGACCATCGCCGGGGGGACCAGCGAGATCCAGCGCAACATCATCGCCGAGCGGATCCTGGGCCTGCCCCGGTCCTGAGGACGTCCACACCATGGCCATCCACTACGACGAGCGCGAGGGTCACGTGACCCTCATCACCATCGACCGGCCCGAGACCCGCAACGCGCTGGACATGTACCACTTCCGCGACCTGGCCGGCGCCTGGCGACGGTTCAAGAACGACGCCGAGGCCTGGGTGGCCATCGTCACCGGCGTGCAGGACGCCTTCTGCGTGGGCGCCGATCTCAAGACCTACATCCCCCAGATCACCGAGCTGCAGAAGGGCATCGCCTCCGGTGAGGTCACCGAGATCGACGGCTGCCGGCTGAGCGACGGGGTCTACGCGGTGCTGCGCAACGTCAAGCTCTACAAGCCGATCATCGCCGCCGTGAACGGGCCGTGCGTGGCCGGGGGCATGGAGATGCTCGGGGGCGTCGACATCCGCCTGGCCAGCCCGGACGCCACCTTCGGGGTGATGGAGCCCAAGCGGGGGCTGTTCGCCGGCGGTGGCACCACCGTGCGGCTGCCCCGCCAACTGGCCTTCCCCGCGGCCATGGAGCTGCTGCTGACGGCGGAGGCCTTCCCGGCCCAGCGGGCGCTGCAGCTCGGGCTGCTCAACGAGATAGTCCCCCGGGAGGCCCTGCTCGACCGGGCCTTCGAATGGGCCGCTCGCATCACGGTCAACGGCCCCATGGCCGTGCAGGCGACCAAGGAGAGCGTGCTGCGGGGCCTGGGCGTGTCCATGGAGGAGGCCTACCGGATCGAGGGCGAGCTCTCGGCCATGGTGTTCCAGTCCGAGGACGCCAAGGAGGGGCCCCGGGCCTTCGCCGAGAAGCGGCCGCCGCGTTGGACCGGGCGCTAGAGCGGGGGCCCCAAGAGTGAGCGGGCCCGATCCCCGAACGCCGTGTCTCATCGGGGTGGCCCAGCGCACCTGGCGCCCCGAGGGGGCCGGGGACCTCGGGCCCGAGCCCCTGTCCATGTGGGAGGAGGTCTCCCGGGCCGCCGCCCGCGACTCGGGCCGGGCCGACGTCGTCGAGCTCGTCGAGAGTGTCGACGTCGTCTACTGCCAGAGCTGGCCCTACGACGACCCCCCGGGACGGCTGGCCGCGGCGCTGGGGTGCAGGCCGGGGCGGGCCCGCTACTCGGGCATCGGCGGCACGACCCCCCAGGTGCTGGTGGACGAGGCGGCCCTGGCCATGCTCCGGGGCGAGCTGGACCTGGCCCTGGTGGTGGGAGCGGAGTGCCTCGACACGGTGCGGCGCCTGAAGAAGCAGGGGGAGCGGCCCCGCTGGAGCTTCCGCGACCCCGAGCGCAAGCCCTTCCCGTTCGAGGCTCCGTTCCACCCGGCCGAGGTGGCGCACGAGGTGTTCCAGGCCTGGCTCACCTTCCCCCTCTGGGACGTGGCCCGCCGGGCGCGGCTGGGCACCGGTCCCCGCGCCTACCGCGCCGAGCTGGGCCGCCTCCTGGCCCCCATGACCGAGGTGGCCGCGGCCAACCCCCACGCCTGGTTCCCGGTGGCCCGCAGCGCCGAGGAGCTGCTCGCTCCCACCGCGGCCAACCGCATGGTCGCCTACCCCTACACCAAGTACATGGTCTCGGTGATGGACGTGGACATGGCCGCCGCCCTGGTCCTGGCCACCCACGAGCGGGCCGAGGACCTCGGCGTTCCCCAGGAGCGCCGCGTGTACCTGCGGGGTTGGTGCTACGGGACCGATCCCACCTACGTGGCCGAGCACGAACCCATGTGGGCGTCCCCGGCCATGCGGGCCGCATCGGCGGCCTGTCTCGGCTCGGCCGGGCTCGGGGTCGACGACGTGTCCCACCTCGACCTCTACAGCTGCTTCTCCAGCTCGCTCAACCTGGCCCTCGACGCCCTGGGGCTGGCGCCGGGCGACACCAGGGGCGTAACGGTCACCGGCGGCCTGCCCTTCGCAGGCGGGGCCGGGAGCAACTACATGACCCACGCCATCGCGGCCATGGCCGAGGTGCTCAGGCGCGACCCGGGCTCGGCCGGGTTGGTCAGCGGTGTGGGCATGCACAACACCAAGCACGTCTTCGCCGCCTACTCGACCAGGCCGGGGCCGCTGGACCCAGTCGAGGAGGCCGCCCTCCAGGCCCGGCTGGACGCCCTACCCAGGCGCGAGATCGCGGCGCGGGCCCAGGGCCGGGCCACCGTCGCCACATACACCGTCGCCCACCGGCGCGACGGCGCCCCCGACTGGGGCCTGGCCGTCTGCGACCTCCCCGACGGCCGCCGGGCCTACGCCCGCATCGTCGATCCCACCCTGCTCGACCGGGCCGAGGAGGACGAGCTGGTCGGCGCGCCGGTGCGGCTGGCCGCGGGGGAGGGCGAGGTCAACCTGCTCGAGCGCCTCGACGGGTGACGCGGCCGGTTCCGCCTCCCGTCAGCCCCGACGGGTGAAGGGGCGACGGCCCGCACGGCGGCGACCGCCGAAGAGGCCCATGTGGGTGATGGTGGCCAGGGTGTCGAGCATGTCCTTGCGGTCGACCCGCACCTGGCGGGAGAGCACGAAGTAGTTGAAGCGCTCGATCATGGCCACCAGCGCCACCGCCGCGATCTGAGGGTCGACGCCCACGACGTGGGTCTCGTCGATGCGGGCGATGAGGGCGGAGGTGAAGCGGGCCATCACGTCGCGGCCCATGCGCCCGAAGTCGGTGTTGCTGGTCGCCGCCTCGGTCCATGCCGTGATGACGGCCTGGTAGTGCTCGTACAGATGGCTGAAGCGGTCGAGCCAGGCCCGCAGCTCGGCGTAGCCGTCCTGATCGGGCCCGACGGGACCCAGCGACTCGGCCAGGGCGGTCATCTCGTCGGCCACGTCCACGGCCAGGGCCCGGAAGAGGTCCTCCTTGTTGGCGAAGTACAGGTAGAAGGTGCCGTGCGAGGTGTTGGCCGCCTTGACGATGTCGTCCACGCGGGCGGCCTGGTAGCCGCGCTTCTCGAAGACGGTCATCCCTGCGTCCAGCAGGCGGCGCATGGTCCTGCGGCCCCGGGCCCGCAGGGCCCGCTCCTGGGCCGGGGCGCCGCCCCGGGAACCCACGGCCCGGAGAGGGACGGGGGAGAGCCGGGGCCCGTCCGGGCCTGCCTCGGCCGCCTCCGGCGAGCGCCCTTCGATGGCCATCACGTCAGGCTACCGGCGTGACCCGGGTCCGACCCCGGTCGCAGGCGGGATACACCCCCGGTCCGATGCCGAAGCCTTGACGGAACGGGAGCTGGACGGGTTGCGCCTCATCGGGCGGGGCGCGACCAACACCGAGATCGGCCAGGAGCTCTACATCAGCGAAGGCACGGTCAAGACCCACGTGGGGCGGATCTTCTCCAAGCTCGGCTTGCGGGACCGGGCCGCGGCCGTCGTGTTCGCCTTCGATCACGGCCTCGTCCGCCCGGAGTCGTAGGCGATCCTCCTGCAGGACGAGGTCGAGAACCCTCCCCCGGCCTGACGACGCCGACACGACCCATCCGTACCGTGACGGCATGCTCGCCGCCCTCATCCGCTCCAAGCCGGCCGTCACGCTCTCTTCTGTGCCGCCCGTCACATCGAGTGCGGATGTGGGCGGGCCCAAGCGCGTTCGTCGCCCGCGCCGCTTCGGTCTGGGCCGGAGGCGGTCGGACGAGAAGGTCGAAGCCATTGTCCTCAGCGGCTGGTTCCTGGGGCTCAGGCGGGCCGAGGTGGATCTCCTGGCCCGTTCGGCCGAGCTCGTCGACGTCCCCGCGGGCGACGTGGTCGCCATCGACGCCGACGCCCGGCGCTGGTGGTGGATGCCGCTCGACGGCCGCCTGCGGGCCACCGCGGCCGACGGCTCTGACTTCGTGCTCGCACCCGGGCGCGGTTGCGGTGTGGCCGGGGGATGGCGGGAGGAGGCCCGGGTCACGATCACGTCCGTCGACGAAACCCGGCTCCTGGTGGCCGACCGGCGCCACCTCCTGGGGGCGATGGACGCCAGCGCCGCTGTCGCCTCTGCCGTCGAGCGCTCGGTGGCGTGGGCCCGGGACCGCCCGGTGCGTAGGGGCACCCCCCATCTCGTCGCCGAGACGGCGGTGTTGCCCAGCCCGGCCTGAACCGCGGGCGGAGGAGGGGCGGGCATCGGGCGATACTCTCGGGCCCGATGTCGGGGCGGGGTGCAGCGCGACGCGAGGTGCCGCCTCCGGGCGCGGCCCCCCTCCCTGCCGGCAACGCCGCCGCCCTGCTCCTGCGCAACGGCACCGACCACGAGATCGCGCTGCGGCCTGCGGTTCGCTTCTTCGATCAGGTGTGGACCCACGGCGCCTACCTCGAGGAGTGCCGGCGCTGGGCCCGTCTGCTGCAGAGCCTGCGCCCAGAATCCGGCCCCTTCCACGTGGGCGTGCTGCTCGACAACACGCCCGAGTATCTGTTCGTGCTGGGTGCGGCCGCCCTGGTGGGCGCCACTGTGGTCGGTCTGAACTCGACCCGCCGGGACGAGCACCTCCTTCGCGACGTCGCCCACACCGACGTGGGCCTGCTCGTCACCGAGCCCCGCCACCAGGACCTGCTCGCCCCCATACTGGACCGCCTGCCCGTGCCTGCCGACCACCTCCTTGTGTCCAGCCGCTTCGCCGAGGCCGGCGACCCCGCCCCGGCGTTGGGAAGGCCGCTGGCCGAAGCACTCGAGGAGGCCGCGGCACGAGGTGAGGTCGAGCCTGGCGGGGAGACCGAGCTCCCCGCCGTCGACACGACTTGGGCGCTCCTGTTCACTTCGGGGACCTCCGACGCGCCCAAGGCGGTGGTGTGCACGCAGCGGCGCATCCTGGTGACGGGTAACCGCATGGGGATGATCCTGGACTTGGGCCCCGACGACGTGGGCTACGTGTGCATGCCCTTGTTCCACTCCAACGCCCTCATGGTGGGCTGGGCCCCATCGATCGTCTACGGGGCCTCGGTGGCCCTGGCCCGCCGGTTCAGCGCCTCCCGGTGGCTGGACGACGTGCGTGGCCACGGCGCGACCTGGTTCAACTACACGGGCAAGCCCCTGGCCTACATCCTGGCCACGCCCGAGCGACCCGACGACTCCGACAACCCGCTACGGGTGGCCTTCGGCAACGAGGGGTCGCCCCAGGTGGTGGAGGCCTTCTCCCGCCGTTTCGGAGTCGAGGTCATCGACGCCTTCGGGGCCACGGAGGGGGGCGTGGCTGTGAACCGGGAGGAGGGAATGCCCGAGGGAGCCATGGGCCGGGTGGGCGAGTCCGTCAAGGTGGTCGACGAGCAGGGCGGCGAGCAACCGAGGGCGCGCCTGGACGGCTCGGGCCGGCCACAGCCGGTGTCGGGCCGTTCGAGGGGTACTACAACAACCCCGAGGCCAACGCCCGGGCCACGCGATTCGGCTGGTACTGGAGCGGCGACCTGGGCTACGTCGACGGTGAGGGCTTCCTCTACTTCGCGGGCAGGACGGCCGACTGGATACGCGTCGACGGCGAGAACTTCCCGGCCGGGCCGGTGGAGGCGGCCATGGGGCGCCACCCCGACGTGGTCGTGGCCGCCGCCTACGGCGTGCCCGACGCCCAGGCCGGGGATCAGGTCATGGTGTGCCTGGTCCGGCGCCAGGGTGCCGCCTTCGATCCCGTCGCCTTCGCCCGCTGGATCGACGGCCAGCCCGACCTCGGGCCCAAGTGGAGGCCCCGTTACGTGAGGCTGACCGCCTCCATGCCCGCCACCGCCACCAACAAGGTGGTCAAGCGAGTCCTCGTCCACCAGAAGTACCGCTCCGACCGAACCGGAGGCGACCCCGTCTACGTCAGGGAGCGCCACGACGACGCCTTCCGGCTCTTCACCGCCGCCGACGAGCAAGGCCTGGAGGCGGAGTTCACCCGCTCCGGTCGCGCCCGCTTCTGGGACCTGTAAGGGCAGGGGCGGTGGACCTGTCGCTGCGGTCCGAGGACGAGGCCTTCGCCGCCGAGGCCCGGGCCTGGCTGGAGGCCAACGCCGTGCCCACGCCCGCCTTCGCGTCGGTGGCGGAGGAGATCGAGTGGGGCCGGGCCTGGCAGGCGCGCCTGGCCGCGGCGCGCTGGGTGGCCATCGCCTGGCCCCCCGAGTACGGCGGTCGGGGCGCCTCGCCCGTGCAGGTGGCTCTGTTCAACCTGGAGTACGCCAGGGCGGGGGCGCCCCAGCCGGTGAACAGGGTGGGCATCAACCTGGTGGGGCCGACCCTGCTGGCCCACGGCTCGGCGGAGCAGCGGCGCCGGTGGCTCCCGCCCATCCTCTCGGCCGAGGAGCTCTGGTGCCAGCTCTACAGCGAGCCGGGAGCGGGCTCCGACCTGGCCTCGCTGGCCACCAGGGCCGAGCCGGCCCAGGACGGGTGGCTGCTGTCGGGCCAGAAGGTGTGGACCTCCTACGCCGGCTTCGCCCGCTTCGGGATGTGCCTGGCCCGCACTGCGGCCGAGGCCGATCTGCCTCGCCACCGGGGGATCTCCTGTCTGGCCGTGGACATGACCGCGCCCGGGGTGGAGGTGCGCCCCCTGGTCCAGATCACCGGCGACGCCGAGTTCAGCGAGGTCTTCCTCGACGAGGTGTTCGTGCCCGGCCATCACCTCATCGGAACCGTCCACGGAGGCTGGAACGTGGCGGGAACGACGCTGGCCCACGAGCGGGGCACGAGCTTCCCGTTCAAGGAGCAGGTGCTGCACGAGTCCTACCTGGCCCAGCTGTGGGGTCTGGCCGAGGAACGGGGGCTGCTCGACGACCCCCTGGTGGCCGACGGCCTGGCCCAGGCCTTCGTCGAGCTGCGCATCCTCCGCCTGCACAACTGGCGCACGCTGTCGCGCCTGGGCAAGGGGGAAGAGCCGGGCCCGGAGTCGAGCTGGGTCAAGCTGGCCTGGACGGGGATGACGCAGCACCTGTCCGAGCTGGCCCTGCAGATCGTGGGCCAGGCCTCGCCCCTGTGGGCCGGCGCCGGGGCCAACCCGGGCCAGGGCCGGTGGCAACGTCAGTGGCTGTGGAGCAAGGCGGCGAGCATCGCCGGAGGGACCTCGGAGATCCAGCGCGCGATCATCGCCGAGAGGATCCTGGGCCTGCCCCGGGGCTGAGGCCCCCGGCGGGCCCGGTCGGGGGCAGCGGGTCGCCGACGAGGTGCCGGCAGGCCCTCAGGGCCAGGGCCACGATGGTGAGGGTGGGGTTGTAGCCCGTCGAGGTGACGAACACCGAAGAGTCGGCGCACACCATGTTCTCCACGTCGTGGAAGCGGCCCAGGGGGTCGACCACGCTCGTGGCCGGGTCGACGCCCATGCGGCAGGTGCCCATGACGTGGCGGCTCACGGGGGCGACGCCCAGGGGGCCGGCCCGGGCCGGGTCGGGCGGGGGCGACGTGCTCACGTCGGTCCACGTCGCCCCCGCCTCCCGCAGCACCGATTCCAGGGCCGGGGCCCAGTGGGCGGAGGCGAAGGTCTCGTGGCCGTGGGGCTGGTAGGTAACCCGGCCCGCGGGCAGGCCGTGCACGTCGCGCACGACGGGGTCGAGGTCGACGCGGTTGGTGGGCTGGGGCATGTCCTCGCCCTGCATGGTGAACACCCACAGGCGGTCGCGGGCGACGGACTCGCGCATGAGCTGGTTGTGGACGGGGCCGGGCGGATAGGCGAGCGCCTCCATCACCGGTCCGGGACCGGCGCCGTGCTCGACCACCCCGCCCCTGATCCAGGGGAGCCCGGCGGCCCGGGCTGCTGACAGGTCTGCCTCGGTGGGCACCAGGAGGTCGTCGTGCAGGTGGGTGACGACCCGCCCGCGGTGGGGGTGGAGACGGAAGGGGAAGCCGCCGGCCACGAAGGTCTGGAAGTGGAAGGTGAGGTTGCGCCCGACCAGGCCCGAGGAGTTGGCCAGGCCGTTGCGCAGCAGAAGTCGGGGCGTCTCGAAGGCCCCGCCCGCGAGCACGACGTGACGGGCGGTGACCTCGTGGAGCACCCCGGCCTCGTCCAGGTAGCGCACGCCCCGGGCCCGCCTCCCGGTGCCGTCGAGCACGATCTCGGTCACGGTGGAGCGGGGGCGAAGGTGGCACCGGCCCGTGCCCAGGGCCCGGCGCAGGGGGCCCAGGGGGTCGCCCTTGGCCCCGATGGGGCAGCCGTAGCCACCGCAGAACCCACAGTTGGTGCAGGCCGGGCGGCCGTCGTAGGCGACGGTGTTGATGGCGGTCGGGGCCCGGTAGGGGTGGTACCCCAGGCGCTCGGCGGCCGCGGCCGACACGACCGCGCCGTACATGTCGGGACCCGGGGGCATGGGGAAGGGCGAGGAGCGCCAGGACGCGTAGGGATTGGCCCCGACCTCGCCCTCCACTCCGACGAGGACCTCGGCCTCGGCGTAGTAGGCCTCGAGCTCGTCGTAGCCGACGGGCCAGTCGGCCAGCGCCGCACCCTCCATCGGCCCCCACCGCGAGAGCGGGCGGAAGTCGTCCTCGCGGAAGCGGGGCATCTTGGCGTCGGCGTGGATGGCGCCCCCGCCCACCCCCGAGGGCAGGTTGTTGACCTCGCCCACCAGCAGATGGTCGCCGTCGGCCTCGGTGCGCCGGTAGGTGCGGGGCTCGAGCAGGGGGTCGGGACCCAGGAACCATCGGAACCAGAGCTTGATCTCGTCGTTGGAGAGGTCACCCTTGAGGGCGTACGGAGCCTCGAGCTCCAGGAGACGGTTGGGACCCTTCTCGAGCACGACCACGTCCCAGCCGGCCGCGGTCAGCACATCGGCCGCGGTCGCGCCTCCGGGACCGCTGCCGACGACGACGGCGTCAGCGTCGGCGTCGGGCGTCACGGGGGGCACCTCACGCGTCGCACCTCATGGGTCGCGCACCTCGGCGTCGGTCCAGCCCCGGGGAAGCACGTCGCCGGGGAAGTCGATGGCCCGCCAGCCGGCCAGGTCGCGGTTGCCGCCGTACTCGGGCGCGCCGTAGGTCGCCTCGCACGCGTGCTGGTAGAGGAGGCGGGCGAAGTCCCCCGCCCCGTCCAGGCGGCGGTCCTGCTCCTCGGCCGCCATCCCCGCGAAGTCGTCGCCCAGGGCGGCGAGGCCCTCCCGGTAGCGCTCTTGCAGGCCCACCACGGGGCCGTTCCACTCCCGCTCGGGCCGGCCCCGCGAGCCCTCTATGCGGGTGCGCCAGGCCAGCTCCTCCAGAGGCGACAGGGGCAGGAAGCGGTGGAAGGAGGCCTCGCCCCCGCCTCTACCCGAGAAGGGGCCTCCGGCCCACACGCGCGGGGGGTCGACCAGGAAGGCGCCGAGAAGACCGTCGATGTAGTCGGCCGCGCCCGCGGCGGCGGCGCCCGGGCTGTTCTCCTCGGGCGGGATCAGCCGGTCGCAGGCCGCGGCGACGACGGCGTGCTCTCGGGGCGTGAGGAACGGGGGGCGCGCCATCCCCCCTCCTCGGGCGAAGCTGACACCGACGTCAGGCAAATCTACACTCGCTCGATGACCGAGGTTCGGGAGTTCAAGGACGTCAGGCGGGGCGCTGATGTGCAGGGCCAGCCCGTGGAGGCCTTCATGGCGGGCCTGGAGGCGCTGCAGGGCGAGATCGCCACCGCCCGCAACCAGGTGTGGCAGCGGGTGGCGGACGGAACGCTGTCGCTGGAGCTCGTCAAGCGCCTGTGCAAGGAGTACTACTTCCTCGGCAAGTGGTACACGAGCGAGTTCGGCTCCCTGGTGGCCAACGCTCCCGACAGCGACGCCCTTGACCTCGGGTCGAGCGAGCACCTCCTCCACTGGCTCCAGAACCTGGCCGACGAGACCGGCTTCGCCGGCGATCGCAACCACGTCGACATGAAGGTGGAGTGGGCCCGCCAGATGGGCATATCCGACGAGGAGCTGCTGTCGTACCGGCCCCTGCCCGAGAGCATCGGCTCGGTCTTCACCTCGCTCTACTACATGCGCCGCTCCTACGAGGAGGGCCTGGCCGCCTTCGGCTGGGCCGGCGAGCGCTTCGCCGCCTCGACCGGATACGCCAAGCTCATGTACGAGGGCCTGCGCGACCACTACGGCCAGGACGTGGAGAACTTCAAGGTCCACGCCTACGCCGAGGAGGACCACGGCGCCCAGGCCGACTACCTGCTGCGCAAGGTCGCCATCACCGCCGACCAGCAGCGGCGCATCCGCCGGGCGGTGGAGCACGTCCTGTGTCTGCGCAACGCCCGCACCGTGGCCCTGAACCGGTGGCTGGAGGAGCCGGGGGCCCTGCGCAGCTAAGGCCACCACCGCGAGGGAGGCGCCCAAACCCCCGCACGGGCCTCCTCTACTCTCGGGCGCGATGACCGGGGTGGCCGTGGAGCTCGCCGGGGTGACGCGCCGCTTCGGACGCACGACCGCCATCGAGGACGTGAGCTTCGACGTCCGTCCCGGCGAGGTCCTGGGCCTGCTGGGGCCCAACGGGGCGGGCAAGACGACCACCATGCGGGTGCTCACGGGTTTCCTGCGTCCCGACGCCGGGGCCGTGCGCCTGGTGCAGGGACAGACGGCGACGGAAGCGGACGAGGCCGGCGCCCGCCGCCTGGTGGGCTACGTGCCCGAGGCTCCGGCCCTGTACTCCGACATGTCGGTCTCCGCCTTCCTGGTGCACTGCGCCCGGCTGCGCCGCGTGCCCAGGCGTCACCGGCGTCAGGCCGTCCGCCGCGCCGCCCGCCAGGCCGGGGTGGAGGAGGTGCTGACCCAGCGCATCGGCACGCTCTCGCGGGGGTTCCGCCAGCGCGTCGCCCTGGCCCAGGCCCTGGTCCACGACCCCCCGGTGCTGGTGCTGGACGAGCCCACCACCGGCCTCGACCCCCGCCAGGTGGTGGAGGCCCGCCAGCTCATATCCCGACTGGGACGCAAGCGCACCGTCCTGCTCTCCAGCCATCTGCTGGCCGAGGTGACCCAGCTGTGCCGGCGGGTCGCCGTGCTCGACCGGGGCCGGATCGTCACCGTGGCGGAGGTCGCCGCCCTCACCCAGGGAGGGACCCTGGAGGCTGCCTACCTCCGCCTGGTCCAAGGGTGAGGCGCCGGTCTCCTCGCCGGTTCGGACGGCGGCGGTGAGCCAGGCCGTGGCCATCGCCTGGCGCGACCTGCGCTCGACCTACGTCTCGCCCTTCGGGATCGGCGTCACCGCCGGGTTCGTGGCCCTGTCCGGCGTGCTGCTCACCCTGGCCCTGGGGGCCAACCAGGCCCGCCTCGACGGCTGGTTCGGGCCCCTCATGGTCGTGGTCGCCGTGCTCGCCTCCCTTCTGACCATGCGCAGCTTCGCCGAGGAGGAGCGGGCGGGCAGCCTCGAGCTCCTCCTCACCGCACCTCTGCGTCTGTGGCAGGTCGTGGTGGGCAAGCTGCTGGGCGCGGCCGGCGTCCTGGCCGCCATCACCGTGGCCACCGTGGTGTGCCCCCTGCTGGTCGGCTCCATGGGGGATCCCGACGGGGGGCCCATCGTGACCGGCTACGTCGGCCTCCTCCTGGCCGGGGTGGCGTTCCTGGCCGTGGGCCTGGCCGTGTCATCGGCCACGTCCAACCCCCTGGTGGCGGCGGCCGGCTCCATGGCCCTCCTGGCCGGGCTGTGGTTCGCCGGCGTGGTGGCGCCGGGGCTGGGCCATCCGGCGCGCGACGTGCTGCAGTACCTGTCGCCGTCGTCCCACGTGACCGGCTTCCTCAGGGGGACCCTGGCCCTGGTCGACGTCACCTACTTCCTGTCGCTGGGTCTGGCCGGCGGCGCCGGGGCCGTCGCCGTGCTGAGCGCCCGCCGGTGACCCGCCGCCCCCGCTCCCTGGGCGTCGCCTCCATGGTTCTCGGCGCCGCGGTCGTCGTGGCCGCCAACTTCGGCGCGGTCCGCTCCGACAGGCAGATCGACCTGTCGGCCAGCCGTCGCTTCACGCTCTCGCCCGAGAGCCGGGCGCTGGCCCGGGCCGTGCCCGCGCCCCTGCACATAACCGCGTTCCTCAACACCGGCGCCCCCGCGGCTCGTGACGCCCGCTTCCTGCTCTCCCGCTATCACGAGCTCAACCACCGCATCACGGCCTCGGTGATCGACCCGGACACCCACCCCGGGGAGGCCAGGCGCCTGGGCGTGGGCCACTACGCGACCGTGGTCCTGACCTACCGGGGCCGGCGGGTGGACGCACCCGACGCCGAGGAGCTCGAGGTCTCGACCGCCGTCCTGCGCCTGTTGCGGGGGGGCACCAAGACCGTCTGCGCCCTCACCGGGCACGGCGAGCCCGACCTCGCGGACACCTCGCCCGACGGTCTGAGCGAAGCGGCCACCGCCCTGCGCCGCAACACCTTCGAGCCCGTGCCCCTGGACCTGACCACCGGGCCCAACGCTCGAGCTCGGGGCCCGCCAGCCCCTCCTGACCCGGGAGGTGGAGGCCCTGGCCGCCTACGCGAAGTCCGCCGGTCGTCTCCTGGTCGTCGCCTCACCCCTGTCCAGCGCCGACCCCAACCCCCTGGTGGCGCCGTGGGGGATGCACTTCCTGGGGGGCCTGGTCCTGGACCCCGCCCGCAGCCAGGGCGTGGACCAGTCCGACGTCGTGGTCGAGGACCTCCCCTCTGTCAACCCCGTCGACGAGGGCGTGGGCAGGCTCGAGTTCCCCGCCGGCGGCGGCGTGGCCGCCGACCGGGGCCTGCGCGACGGCCTGACCGTCTCGGTCCTGGCCCGCACCAGCGATCGCAGCTACGTGGCGCCCCACCCCGAAACGAGCATCGCCTTCGGCCCCGACAGCGTCCCCGGGCCCGTGGCGGTGGCCGCGGCGGCCGACGACAGCAGGGTGGAGGCGACGGGCGAGCAGCGGGTTCCGGGCGTGTCGGGGCCCCGCGTCGTGCGCACCCGCGTGGTCCTGACCGGCGCCGACACCTGGCTGACCAACGGCTTCATCGATCACCTGGGCAACCGCCGCCTGCTCCTCAACGCCGTCGGCTGGCTGGCTCAGGAGGAGCCCCTGGTGGCGGCCACCTCCCGCCCCAACCTGAGCCGGCCCCTGCCCCTCACCCCCGAGCGCCGGGCCCGCATCCTGGTCGTCACCGTCGGGCTCGTGCCCGGCGCCATCGTGGGCGCGGGCCTGGTGGTGGCCGCGCTGCGCCGTCGGGCCGTCCGGTGAAGCTCGGGGCCACGGCGCTCGTGCTCCTGGCCCTGGCCCCCTCGGCCCTGTCGGCCTGCACGTCGCCCTCTTCACCTTCGTCGTCGGTGAAGGGCGCAGGCGTGGACAGGCTCGTGGCCGAGGGACCCTCCGCCTTGACCGGCATCTCGGTGGTGGCGGCCACGGGCCGGGAGGCCGCCGTCCCCGCCGGGGAGTGGGCCAGGGTGGCGCCCCTGGTCGCGGCCCGCCGACTGTCCCGACCGGAGGCGCCCGCCGCCTACGGCCTCGACCACCCCCGGGCCCGCCTCGTCTACCGGCGCCGGGCCGGGGGCGAGCTCGACGTGGAGGTGGGGGCGGACAGCTTCGACGGTCACCTCGTCTACGCCCGCCGGGCAACGGAGGCGACGGTCTACCTGCTGGCCGCGGACACGCTGCGCCCCTACCTGGCCCTGGTGGGCGTGGCCCTGCCCCCGCCCGGCTGATCCCCACTCCGCCGGGGTGGGGCCGGTGGCGTCAGGCGCTGCCCAGGTAGGAGCTGGCCAGGGTGTTGCTGTTGCGGAGCTCGGCGGGCTCGCCCGCGAACACGACCTTGCCCTTGGCCAGGACGTAGCAGATGTCGGCCAGCTCCAGGGCGTAGGTCAGGTACTGCTCGACCAGGACGATGGTGAGGCCCTCGTCCCGCAGGGCGGACACGCTCTCGAAGAGCTGCTCCACCACCCGGGGGGCGAGGCCCATGGAGATCTCGTCGAGCAGGAGGACCCTGGGCGTGGCCAGAAAGGCGCGGGACAGGGCCAGCATCTGCTGCTCGCCCCCGGACAGCGTTCCCGCCCGCTGCTCGATGCGCTCCTCCAGACGGGGGAACATCTGCAGCACCCGGCGCCGGCGCCCGTCCCGCAGGCGGCCATCCCCGGCGCGGGCGGCGTTGGCCGCGATCTCGAGGTTCTCGTCGACGGTGAGGCCGGGGAAGATGCCCCGGCCCTCAGGGATCAGGGTGAGTCCCATGGCCGCGATCTCGAAGGCGGACCGGCCGTCGATGCGGGCCCCGTCGACGTAGACGCCGCCCCGCCAGACCGGGAGCGTCCCGGCGATGGCCCGCAGTGTCGTTGTCTTGCCCGCGCCGTTGGCGCCCAGGAGGGCCACCACCGAGCCCTCCGGGACCCCGAGGCTGAGCTCGTGGATGACCTCGATCCGTCCGTAGCCGGTCGTGAGCCCCTCAGTCGCTAGCAGGCCGGCCACCGCTCACCTCCGCCCACGGTCGCCGTTCCTGGCCGGTTCCGTCTCCTGGCCCAGGTAGGCGGCCCGCACGGCGGCGTCGGCCATGACCGACTCGGGCCGGCCGCTGGCTATGACGCGACCGAAGTCGAGCACGTGGATGGTGCTGCACACGGCGAGCACGAGATCGATGTCGTGCTCGATGAGGAGGATGGCGACCCCGCTGTCGGCCACACCCTGGAGCACGGCCTGGAGCTCCTCCGTCTCCCGGCTGTCCAGGCCACTGCCGGGCTCGTCCAGCAGGAGGATGCGGGGCGCGGTGCACAGGGCCCGGCCCAGCTCCACCAGGCGCAGGGCCCCGGTCGGCAGGTCTCCGGCCGTGAGGCCGGCGGCCCACTCCAGCCCCACCTGGCCCAGGACGGACTCCACCCGGGACACCACGTCGGGCTGGTCGGGGTGACGCAGGCTGAAGAGGCTGCGCAGGACCCGGGCCGGCTGCGACGCCTCGGCCGCCACCTGGAGGTTCTCGAACACGGTCATGCCCGCGAAGACCTCGAGGCGCTGGAAGGTGCGGCCCACGCCCAGTCGGGCCCGCACGTGGGTCTCGAGGCCGGTGACGTCCCGCCCGTCCAGGAGCACCCGGCCCCGGTCGGGCGGGAGCAGCCCGGTCAGGCAGTTGAACAGCGTCGTCTTGCCCGCCCCGTTGGGGCCGATGAGGGCGGTGATCTCCCCCGCGGGCACGCCCAGGGAGACGCCGTCCACCGCCACCAGCCCACCGAAGCGCCTGGTGATCTCCACCGCCTCCAGCAGGCTCACCGACCGTCACCCGTGGCGCCCTCCAGCACCCGGCGGGCGAACGGCGAAGGCACCAGGTCGCCGCCCGACCCGGCCTCGGCCCGACCCGACGGGGCCGCCGGCGGTGCGGGGGCGTGCCCGAAGGCGGCCGCCCGCCGGCGCTCCTCCAAGCCCTGGGCCATCACCTCGCGCAGGTCGGCCGGGCTCTGCACCCGGGAGGCGACCTGCCTGGCCACCCCCACCAGCGAGCCGCCCGGCAGCCAGCCGATGAACAGGGCCAGGAGGGCGAAGAGGAGGTCGGAGACCCCGGCGGTGTGAACGGTGAGACTGACCACGATGAAGGCGATGCCGGCCACCACGGCGCCGCTGAGCGAGCCCACCCCGGCGACGACGACGACCAGGAACCAGCGCAGGCTGGTGAGGGGGTCGAAGGCGAAGGGGCTGAAGACGCGTGACTGTTGGGCGAGAAGGGCGCCGCCCAAGCCGGCGATGAAGGCGCTGACCGAGAAGATGAACAGCTTGTAGCGACGCAGGTCGATGCCGATCGAGCGCGTGGCCGTCTCCGAGTCGCGCATGGCGGCCAGGATGCGACCGAGGCGGCCGCTGCGGAGGTTGCGGGCGAGAACCAGGAGCACCCCGACGCAGGCCAGCTCGAACCAGTAGAAGGTCCGTTCGCCGTCGAGCGAGAAGCCGAACAGGCTCGGGCGGTGAGTGATCAGGCCCCCCGAGCCCCCTGCGAACACGTTGCTGGAGAACACGAACTGGTAGGCGAGCAGACCGATGGCGAGAGTGGTGAGGCCCAGGAACAGGCCCCGGCGGCGCAGGGCGGGGTAGCCGGCGATCAGCCCCACCGCCACGGCGGCCAGGGCGCCGATGAGCATGGCCACGAGCACGGGCAGGCCGAAGGCGTTGGCCACCCGGGCCGACACGTAGGCGCCGGTGCCGGCGAAGGCGGCCTGCCCGAGGGTGATGTAGCCGCAGAAGCCGGTGATGCACACGATGGAGATGAACACCACGGTCAGGGCCAGCATGTGCTGGGCGCTGTCGAGACGGATGCGGCTGAGGAACCAGGGCGCGGCGACGGCCACCGCGGCCAGCACGCCGGTGCCGGCCACCGCGGACCGGCTCAGGGAACCCCGGTGGCCGATGGCGCGCGACACCAGGCCGGGCCGGCCCGATCCCTCGCCCGCCTCGTCCAGGTGGCGCAGCAGGAGAAGGGCGACGAAGAGGATGGCCACCGACAGGTTGGGCTTGAGCTGGTCCACCGCGGTCGTGAAGCCCGAGGGCAGGTGGGTGTGGAGCAGGGGCAGAGACCGGGGGTGGAACTGGGTGAGCAGGCTGGAGGCCACACCCAGCAGGAGGATCCCGGCGCCGGCGGCGACCGGCAGGCTCACCAACCGGGCGACCACCGCGATGGAGAAGGTCTCGAACACGAGCAGGGTTAGGTGGAAGGGATCGAGGTTGGCCTGGGGGGCCAGGAGCACGCCCGTGAGCCCGGCCAGCCCGCAGCCCAGTGCCCAGGAGAGCCCGGCCACGCGGTCGGCGTTGATGGACGTCAGCTCGGCCAGCTCGCGCCGGTCGACCACGGCCCGGATCTCCAGCCCGGTGCGGGTGAACTGGAAGAGCATCCACAGGCCCACGCTGACCAGAGCCACGATGATGACGATGGCCAGCTGGTCCGTCCCGATGCGCAGCCCGATGGGAAGCTCGAACGAGCCCGTGGGCACGATGCGGGGGGCGTCCTCCCGGACGGTGCCGGTCCACACCGCGAAGGCGACGCCGATGAGCAGCAGGGTGGTGCCTATGGTCGCCACCAGCTTCTCGGCCTGCGTCGCGCCCCGACGCTCCAGGGGCCGGAAGACGACACGCTCGAGGAACAGGCCGATGGCGGGCCCCACGACGAACAGGGCCAGCAGGGCCGAGATCCACAGCGGCCAGTGCCAGCGCCTGTCGGTCTGCCACAGCACGTAGGCCACGATCATGGCCACCGCCCCGTGGGAGAAGTTGAAGACTCCGGTGGCCTTGTAGGTCAGCACCAGGCCCATGCCGGCCAGGGAGTAGATGCAGCCGGTGGAGAACCCGGCGACGATCAGCTGCAGCCAGAAGGAGAGGTCACGCCCGTGGTGGACGGCAGCCAGCACGGCGCGGCCCGCCGCGTCCGCTCAGCCCGCTACCGGCGCCGGCTCGCACAGCCGGCACGGCTTCAACCCGCGGCGCCGGGCCGCGGGCGCGGTCAGCGCCGCGGCCTGGGACTTTCCCGTGACCATGGCGCAGCTGGCCCGGTGGTAGGTCTGGCCCTCCGGGAGGGCGACGAGCGAGCCCTGGTCCCCGCCGGCCGGCGACCGCGCCCCCGCCGCGCCGTTCCCCGCCGTGGTCAGGTCGAGGTCCTCGAGCAGCGAGCGATCGGGGGCATCGGCCCGAGCGAGGAGCACGGCGTGCAGCTCGTTCACCATGCGCTCGAGGCGGTCGAGCCGGCCGGAGTCCTTTCGGAGGTCCTCGGTGCCGAGGACGAAGGCCCCCATGCTGACCAGGGCCACGCCCAGGATGCCGCCCGACACCAGGTAGGGCAGCTGCTTGGCCACCAGGGCCTGGCCCGAGACCCCGAACCAGCCCAGGAAGATGGCCACCAGCCCGGCGCCCACCAGTGCCCAGCCCACGCCGGCCCGGTTGATGCGGGCCACGGCCCGCCACAACGGGGACGGGGGCCGGTCTGCGGGGGGGTGCCGGGGGGGCTGTCCCGATGGGGGGGCGGGCGTCGGTTGCGTGGCCATGGGCTCTCCTGGGGTCAGCGGGCCCGGGGGAGGCGGGCGGGAAGGGTCGGGCGCAACCCCAGCGCCATACCCACGAAGGCTAGGCAGAAGGCGAGGTACAGCAGGTCGATGCGATGGGCGACGAGCTTGCTGCGCAGCTCGCTCTCCAGGTCCCCACCCGAGCCCGAGCCCGAGCCCGTGCCGGGAAGGAGCGACGCGGGGCCGGCCGCCCCGGCCCCGGACGGGGAGGCGGCCGACGGGCCCGAGTCGAGGGCGGGGGCGGCCCCGGTGAGCGAGCCGGTTCCGGCCGGGCTGGTGCCCGCGCCGCCGGGAGGGGCCGGGGCGACCACGGCTCCGCCCCCACCCAGGTCGGCCGAGGTCCCCCCGAGGCGGTCGGCGCCGGCCGACGCCGTGCTGCAGGCGCCGCCGAGCACCAGGTCGGCGTAGTAGACGTCGCCGAAGGGGACGGGGGAGACGTCGGCCTGGAGGTGGAGGAGCACGCCTTCGGCTTCCGTCTTTCCGCAGCCGGGGGCCACGGGATGGGGGGGATTGGCGGTGACGCCGATCAGCCGGACCCGGGCGCCGGCCGCGTCCAGGGCCTGGTGCAGGGCCGTGTTGAGGGCGTCCAGGGGCGCGCTTCCGCTCTGGGAGCCGCCGATGGTGATCCCGTTCTGGTCGATGGTCGCGGGCTGGCCGGCGACGGTCACGCCGCTGAGGGTCACCTGGTCGTTGTGCTTGTCGGCGCCCCTGCCGTCCGTCTCGCTGTGGGAGGCGGCGACGATGGAGTCGATGTGGACCACGTCCCCGAGCAGCCGCACCCCCTGGAGCACGGCGTTGCTGTCCGTCACCACCGTGGAGGCGCCCCTGAACCCCTGGCGGGTGGACGCCAGTATCGAGTCGGCGTGGGTGGCGCTGCCGTCCGCCGCCGTCTGGTGGACGGCCGCGGCCGCGGCCGGCCCGGCCAGGATGGAGGCGGCCTGGCGCCGGAAGCCCACGCTGGCGGCCGCGACGGAGCTTGTGGTGGCGCCGGCGAAGTCGTAGCCCGCGTCGGCGGCGTCGGTGGACACGTTGCTCGGGTCGGCGTGGGCGTCGGCCCGCAGGGCGACGAGGCTCACGGGCGCCCCTCCGCCGCCCAGGCTCTGGCCCGTGTCGGCGTGGGCGTCGGGCGGGCTGCCCGTGGTCTGCACCGAGAGCGGGTAGGCGGGCACCGGCATGCACGCGGGCACGAAGCCGGCCCCGCAGGCCTGGCTGGCGAGGAAGCCGCCCAGACCCGCCACCGTGCCCCCGGGGTAGAAGGTCGAGGCCCGGGCCTTGAGCTCGCCCGAGGAGAGGACGGCCAGCCCGTCGGGGATGGAGCCGTACACCGGCTCCGACGTGGGGCCGATGTTGCCCCGGCTGTTCGCCTCCTGGTGGATGCCGGCCGCCCCGGCCAGGGCGGCGTAGATGGCCGGCCGTCCCGCCAGGTCATCGGCCCGGGCCAGCGCCGGACCGAGGAGCGCGAAAGCTCCCAGGGCGGCCGCGCCGCCCAGGCACAGGCGGCGTCCCCAACGCCGCGCCCTCATCGTCGGCTCACCTCCCCATGCTCTGGAGGCCGCCCCGCGGCCTTCGATGGGTGAAGGATTCGATGTCGGGGGGGGCGAATCCTAGGACGCGCCCTTACGACACTGGGCTCAGGATACGCTCCAGCGACCACCATGCGGGGCAGCAGGAGGGTCAGCACGAGGACCAGGGCAAGAGCAGGCCGGCCCTCTGCGCCGCTCGCGTTCGCCGTGGCCCTGTGCCTCACGGTCGGCGCCTGCGGAACACGCCTGCACAACAGCGCCTTCGTGAAGGCGGCGACGGGCGGGCAGAGCGGGACCGGGTCCCAGGTCGCGGGCCAGGGCCCCGACGCGGGCGTCACTCCAGGGGCCCAGGGCGGACCCGCGGGCCTCGCTCCCGGGGCCGGGGGGGCCCAGGGGGGGACACCCTCGGTGCCGGGTGGGTCCAACCGCGCCGCCGGAGGGGCCCCGGGCCAGACCACCGTCCCCGGGGTGGCGGCCGCCAACCACAACACCGCCAGCGACCAGGGCGTGACCCCCACCAGCATCAAGGTGGGCAACATCACCGCCATCGACGGGGCCCTGGGGCCGGAGGCCTTCGGTCCGACGCTGCGGGGTCTGCGCATCTACGTACAGGCGGTCAACGACCGGGGGGGCATCAACGGCCGCAAGCTCACCCTGGCCACCTGCGACGACCGGGAGGACGGGTCCCAGAACCTCGCCTGCGCGGTCAAGCTCAACGAGCAGGACAAGGTCTTCATGCTCGTGGGCAACAACAGCGACGCCACCGCCCGGTCGGCCAACTACGAGTACACCCACAACATCCCCGACCTGGGCTTCCCCCTCAACAACGGCTACGACAAGTACCCGAACATGTACAGCCTCTACGGCAACCAGAACCCCAGGGACGGCAAGCAGGTGGGGGTCAACGGCACCCGGTACCTCCCGAGCGGCCTCTATCGGTGGTTCAAGCAGCAGCGCCACATCGACAAGGCGGCCGTGTTCTTCTACAGCATCCCCGTGTCCCAGCAGGCGGGTTACGCGGAGGAGAACGGGGCCAAGCTGGAGGGCATATCCACGGCCTACGAGGGCGGGGGATCACACGCAGGTGAGAACCCGGCTGCCCCCTCCTTCGACACCGACGTGGTCAACATGAAGGCGGCGGGCGTGAACGGTGTGATCGACGCCATCGACGCCCCGGCCAACCAGAAGCTCTGCCAGGCCATGGACCGCCAGGGCTTCACGGTCACGGCCAAGATCTCCACCGTCGAGGTGTGGGGCCAGGGGGTCGGTACCTGGAGCGCTCCCTGCCGCAACACCGTCTACGTCGGCGGCGTGGGCGCCGACTCCTTCGCCGACCAGGCCAACCCGCGCGTGGCCCAGTTCCGCTCCGAGTTCAACAAGTACTGCGGAGGCTGCCCGCTGCACCAGTGGAGCATCGACTCCTGGGCTGGGGGCCAGATGTTCGGCGACGGCGTCGCTTCCATGGGGGCCAACGTGACCCGGGCGGGCATGGAGAAGTGGCTGGACGGCCTGCACCTGTACACCAACAACGGCCTGGTGGTCCCCATGGACTTCCAGAAAGTCGACTTCTCCAAGCCCCGGGCCGACAGCTTCCTGGTCGCCCAGTGGCAGGACTCGGCCGGCACCTACGCGACCTCGGCGCCCCTGGGCACGAGCTATGTGACCCCGTGGTACGGCACGCCCGCCTCCGACGACGGATCCTGACGCCGGCCTCGCGCCCCGTCCCCGCTCAGGACGGGGACATCTCGAAGAACTGCACCTCGATCATCATGGGCAGCAGGTAGCGCACGTAGAAGCTCTTGACCTTGAGCACCTGGTGGTCCTCCACCTGCTTGTCGACCAGGTCGACGCGGTCGTCGCGCTCGGCGTAGGCCTTGCACCGGGCCAGGAGCTCGTCGAGCTCGTCCTCGCTGGTAACCGACATGCCGAAGTGGTCCATCCTGGGACAGCTCATGGGCGGGTCGTCGGCGATGAGGAACACGAACTGGTCGTAGCGGTAGGCCTGCAGCACGAGGCGGCGCCTGTCCTCGGTCAGGGTGGGCAGCTCGTCCCAACCGAAGACCTCCCGGTAGAAGGCCACGATGGCGGCCCGGCCGGCCTCGTCCAGGGCGTCGGCGGGCATGCTCATGGCCACGTGGTTGAAGCGGGGCTGGCGGCGCGGGGTGGACGGGACGGTGTCGGTCACGGCTGCCTCTCCTTCGCGTCGGTCACGCCGGCGCCACCAGGACCTTGCCGGCGATGTCGCCCGAGGCCAGGCCCTCCAGGGCCTCCATCAGCCCGGCCAGGGGCACGTCGTCGGGCTCGAGCAGATCCTCGGCCGGCACCCGGCCCGAGGCCAGCAGGGCCAGGGCGTCGTCCCAGCCCCCGGCGTCGTACTCGTAGGCGCCCGTCACGACCAGCTCGTTGAGCAGGATGCGCATGGGGTCGAAGCGGGGCGGCCGCACCCCGGCTCCCACCAGGACGAGGGTCCCGGTCCGGTCCAGCTGGGCCAGCCCCGCCTCCATGGCCTCGCGGCTCCCCGAGCACTCGATGACCACGTCGAAGGGCTCCTCCACCAGGGCGCCGGGGTGGTCGGGCCGGGCCAGGGCCTCGGGCGTGGTCGTGGTCGCGCCCAGGCGGGCCGCCAGCTGGCGCCGGCGCTCGAAGGGCTCGCTGACGGTGACGTCGGTGACTCCGGTCGCCCTCAGGGCGGCGGCGACGAGGGCGCCGATGGGGCCGGCCCCCGTGACCAGCACCCGCCGGCCGGTCCGGGCGCCGCCCCGGTTGATGCCGTGGAGGGCCACGGCCAGGGGCTCGGCCAGGGCGGCGACGCGCAGGGGGAGGCCGGCCGGCACCCGGTGGAGGGCCTCCTCGCTCTCCCGGACGTAGCCGGCGAAGGCTCCCTGCCATTCGGTCGCGCCGGCCAGCCCCCGCTCGGCGCAGAGCGAGGGACGCTGGGCCAGGCAGAAGCGGCAACGGCCGCAGTGGACGGCGCCGCCCACGACCTCGTCTCCCGCGGCCCAGCCGGTCACCTCGGGCCCCACCTCGGCGATCCGGCCCGACCACTCGTGACCCCCGATGGAGCCGGGGTGGCCCCAGCCTTCGATGACCATGTGGAGGTCGCTGCCGCACACGCCGCAGTGGCCCACCTCGATCAGGACGTCGTGGGGACCGAGCTCGGGGAGGGGGCGCTCCTCGAGGGCCAGCGATCGGGGCCCGCGGTACACGGCGGCGGGCATCCGGGCGGGGAGGGTGGCCATGGGCGCCGAACAGGGTGGACGTGCGCCCGTCGGGGTGTCAACCGAGGGACGGTCGGCGTCAGGGGCTGGTCCGCATGAGCTGGTAGACGCCCCTGAAGTCGCGGTTGGTCTTTTCCGGCAGGGGGACCTCGCCTCCCAGGACCCGGGCTCCGTAGACGATGTGGGCGGTGCGCTCGACGACCAGGGCCACGTGGAGGGCCTTGGCCGGGGTGGCGCCCACGGTGATCATCCCGTGGCTGGCCAGCAGGGCGGCGCTGGTGTCGCGCAGGTGGCGCACGGCCTCCTCGGCCAGGGCCACGGTGCCGGTGAGCGCGTAGTCGCACACGGGGACCTCCCCGCCCACGTACACGACGAACTCCTCGATGGCGGCCGGGATGGACTGGCGGGCGCAGGCGAACATGGAGGCGTAGGTGGCGTGGGAGTGGATCACGCCCCCCACCTCCTCGAAGGCCCGGTAGCAGGCCAGGTGGAGGTCCTTCTCCGAGGTGGGGCCGCGCGAGCCCTCCAGCACCTTGCCATCGGGGTCGAGCAGCACGAGGTCCTCGAGGCCCATGGTCTCGTAGGGGACCGACGACGGGGTGACCCACACCGCCCCGTCGGGCATGCGCCCCGAGACGTTGCCCGAGGTGCCCTCCACCAGGCCCTTGCGGTACATCTCCCGGGCGGTGTCGAGGACCGCCTGGCGCACGTCGGGTGTGGCGCTCATCTGAGGACCTCCGGGTTGGCGATGTGCAGCGGGCGCTCGCCGGCCAGGATCCGGCCGATGTCCTCGGCGATCATCCGCGAGTGGTTGACCTCGGTGTCGAAGGTGGCGCCGCCGATGTGGGGCGTCAGCACCACGTTGGCCATGCTCGTCAGCGGGTGGTCGGTGGGCAGGTGCTCTCCCTCGAAGTGGTCGAGGCCGGCGGCCGCCACCTTCCCCGATCGCAAAGCCGCCACCAGGGCGTCCATCTGGTGCAGCCGGGCCCGGGCCGTGTTGAGGAACACGACGCCGTCGCCCATGCGGGCGAACTCGGCGGGGCCGATCATGCCGTCGGTCTCGGACGTGACCGCGGCGTGCAGGGATATGACGTCGCCGGCCTCCAGCACCTCCTCCAGCGTGCTGCTGGCGTCGTCGGCGTAG
This sequence comes from Actinomycetota bacterium, assembly GCA_005884125.1. Taxonomy (GTDB): domain Bacteria; phylum Actinomycetota; class Acidimicrobiia; order Acidimicrobiales; family AC-35; genus AC-35. The sequence goes on from VAXP01000127.1 coordinate 48,882, forward strand.
GGGTCGTAGGCCAGCACCCGCATACCCAGGGCCTCCAGGCGCCAGCGCACGGCCCGGCCCACGGCGCCCAGCCCGACCAGCCCCGCGGTGCGGCCCTTGATCTCCCAGGCCCGGTAGCGCTGGTAGGGGATGGTGCCGTCCCTGTACACCTTCCCCTGGCGCACGTCTGCGTCGGCGGGCACGATGCCCCGGGTCACGGCGAGGAGGAGGGCCAGGGTCATCTCCGCCACCGCGTCGGCGTTGCGGGCCGGGGCCCGGAGCACGGGGATGCCGGCGGCGGTGGCCCCGGCCAGGTCGACGTTGGTGGGATCGCCCCGTGTCGATCCCACGACCCTGAGGGGCAGGTCGAACACCGGCCCCGCGCAGTGGTCGGCCTCGCAGACCACGATGGTGGCGTCGGCCGCGCCGACGCGCTCGGCCAGCTGCTCGGCCGAGTACAGGCGCAGGGGCGTGTGCTCGATCCAGGGATCGAGGACGACGTCGGCCAGCTGCCTCAGGTGCTCCAGGCCCGGGCCCCGGAAGGGAGCGGTCACCAGGGCTCGAGGTCGGCCGGACCGGGGCACGGGCCCATCTTGGCCGATTTCACCGAGGGCCAGCCGAGTAAGCTGACGCCGACGTCAGGGACCCTCGGGTCCCCCACACCGAGGGGCAGGGGCGCCGATGAAGTTCGGGTTGCTGTACGAGATGGAGATGCACCCCGAGCTCGGGTCCTCCGAGTCCGACGTCTACTGGCAGGCCATCGAGCAGGTGAAGCTGGCCGAGGAGGTCGGCTTCGACTACGTGTGGTGCGTCGAGCACCACTTCCTGGAGGGCTTCTCCCACAGCTCGGCCCCGGAGATCTTCCTCACGGCCGTGGCCCAGCACACCAGCCGCATCCGCATCGGCCACGGCGTCGTGCTCCTCCCCATCCCCTTCAACCATCCGGCCCGGGTGGCGGAGCGCACGGCCACCCTCGACATCCTCTGCAAGGGCCGCCTGGACGTGGGGACGGGCCGCTCCATCACCATGGCCGAGCTGGGTGGGTTCGGCATCGACCCGGACGACTCCCGGCCCATGTGGGAGGAGGCGGTTCGGATGGTCCCCCGCATGTGGACCGAGCACGAGTTCTCCGGCTTCGACGGCCGCTTCGTGAAGATGCCGCCCCGGGTCGTCGTGCCCAAGCCCGTGCAGCAGCCCCATCCCCCGATGTGGATGGCCTGCACCAGCCCGCCCAGCTTCGAGCTGGCCGGCCGCTACGGCCTGGGCGTTCTCTGCTTCACCATCGGCGAGCCCGGGGAGCTGGCCAACCTCATCTCCACCTACCGCAAGGCGGTGGCCCAGGCCGAGCCGGTGGGCAGCTTCGTGAACGAGCAGGTGGCCGGGTTCACCGCCCTCCACTGCGGTCCGGAGGACGCCACCGCCCGCCAGCGGGGGGGCGAGGCCGCGGTTTGGTACTTCGGCAAGCTCTTCGAGTACTTCGGCGAGGTGGCCACCTACGAGGGCTACCGGGACTACCGGCGCCGGGCCGAGCAGGCCAAGGACTTCACCCGGCTCGACGTCAGGGACAAGCTCATCAACAACCTGGTGGATCGGGCCGTCATCTGCGCCGGCGACCCCGACACCTGCGCCCGCATCGTCGGTCAGTACCAGGAGCAGGGCATCGACCAGTTCATCGGCAACGTCCAGCTGGCCAACCTATCCCACGACGATGTCATGGAGTCGGTCCGTCTCTTCGGAACCGAGGTCATACCCCGCTTCCGCTGAGGGCTGCCCTGGCGATCGGCGCTCAGCCCTCGCCCTCTTCCAGGGCCCGCAGCAGCGCCTTCATCCACGGGCCCAGGTCGGCGGGCGTGCGCGCCGAGATGAGGTTCCCGTCGACCACGGTGGCCTCGTCCACCCATTCCACCCCGGCGTTGACCATGTCGTCGCGGATGGCGGCGACGCTGGTGGCCCGCCTGCCCTTGAGGATGTGGGCGGAGATGGGCACCCAACCGGCGTGGCAGATGAAGGCGACGGGCTTGACGCTGGCGTTGAAGGCCTGGACCAGGCCCAGCACGTCCGGGGAGCGGCGCAGCTTGTCGGGGGCGTAGCCGCCGGGGATCACCAGGGCGTCGAAGTCGGCGGCCGACAGCCGGTCCACGGTCGTGTCCACGGGAACGGGCCCGTGGCCCTTCTTGCCCGTCACCGGCCCCGGCTCCAGGCCGGCCACGGTGACGTCGACCTCCTCCTCCAGCAGGCGGTAGAGCGGATAGAGGAGCTCCATGTCCTCGAAGAGATCGGCGGCCAGGATCACGACCTTCTTGCCTGCGAGAGCCATGGCCTCGACGCTACCGCTGCCGCCCCGGGCCTCAGGCCCGCAGCGAGAGCGGGAACTGGGCCGTGGCCCCTCCGTCCACGACCAGGGTCTGGCCGGTGACGTAGCTGGCCAGCTCGGAGGCCAGGAACACCACGGCCTTGGCGATCTCCTCCGGCTCCGCGTAGCGGGCCATGGGTATGGACCGGGCCGACTCGGCCCGCCTCTCCTCCGTCTGCCTCTCGGCCACCCGGGGGGTGAGCACGGCACCGGGGGCCACCGCGTTCACCCTGATGCCGGACGAGGCCAGCTCCACGGCCAGGGTGCGGGTGAGGGCGATGAGCCCGGCCTTGGCCGCGCCGTAGGCCGCGTGCAGGGGCGCGGAGGACAAGCCGCTCACCGAGGCGATGGAGACGATGGCGCCCCCCGTCCCCTGCTCGACCATGCGCCGGCCCACGGCCTGGGCCAAGAGGAACAGATGGCGCAGGACGAGGTCGAAGCTGGCGTCCCAATCGTCGTCGGTGAGCTCGAGGACCCGGCCCCAGCGGGCCTCGCCGATGATGTCGATGCACAGGTCGAGGCCGCCGAACTCCTCAGCGGCGCGGGCCACGGCCGACTCGACATCGTCGCGCCTGCGGGCGTCCCCGCTGAGGGCGACGGCTTCGGCTCCCGCGCCGCGCAGCTCGACCGCGACCTCTCCCGCCCGCTCGGGGTCTACGTCCAGGCAGGCCACCCGGGCCCCGGCCTCGGCCAGGGCCAGGGCGCAGGCCCGCCCGATTCCCTGGCCCGCCCCCGCCACCAGGGCCCGGCGCCCGGTCAGGCCCAGCTCGAGCACGTCTTCTCCCCACGCTCAGGCACGCAGCACCTCGCCCATACGGTCGGCCAGCCCCTCCGGAGCCCACTGCTCGGACTCGGCCCCGGGGGTGCGGTCCATGAACACCTCGCACACGTGTCCGCCCTCGACCCGCAGGACCCGTCCCGTGACCGCGGCGGCCAGATGGGAGGCGAGGTAGGCGACGACGACCGAAGCCCGTTCGGGCCCCAGGCGCTCCTCGGCCCCGGCCCCGGCGCGGGCGAAGAAGGCCTGGGACATGCGGGTCAGGGCCAGGGGCGACACCGCGTTCACCCGGATCCCGTGGGGTGCCCCCTCCACCGCGGCCACCTTGGTGAAGGCGTACACGGCCGCCTTGGCGCAGGCGTAGGCGGCCGTCCCGGGGTGCTCGGGGAAGAGCCCGGCGCCGGACACGGTGTTCACCACGCTGCCGCCTCCCCGGGCCCGCATGACCGGGAAGGCGGCCCTGGTCGTTCCCACCGTGCCCTTCAGGTGCACGCCCAGATGGAGGTCGAGGGTCTCCTCGTCGAGATCCTGGATGGGCGTCTGGCGGCTGACGCCGGCGTTGTTGACGACGATGTCGACGCCCCCGAAGGCGGCGCGCGCCCTGTCGACGACTCGGGCCGCGCCCGCCATGGTGGACACGTCGCTGTGGTCGGCTGCGGCCCGGCCGCCACCGGAGCCGATGTCGTCCACCACGGCGTCGGCGACGCTGGTGTCGCAGCCTCCCCCGTGCACCCCGGAACCCACGTCGTTGACGACCACCGCCGCGCCCAGGGCGGCCAGGGTCAGGGCGTGGGCCCGCCCGAGACCCCGCCCCCCTCCCGTGACCACCGCGACCTTTCCCTCCAGGAGGCGCACGGCGAGACGGTAACTGCTCTCAGAAGGGGTCGGTGCGGAACCCTCCCGCGGTTGAGAAGACACCCTGCTGGACGGTGAACAGGACACCCTCGGGCTGGCGGGCGTTGCCGCCGGCGCGCGTCTCGTAGGGCGGGGTGAATCCGTCCGCGTAGCCCCTGAGCCCGGCCAGGGCCCCGCCCATGGAGGCCGGGTCCACGGCGCCCGACTGCCACACGGCCACGGCCAGGGCCTTGGCCGTCACCCATCCGTGGGTCAGGGCGTCGCTGGGGGGCAGGCCGGTCCCCTTCTGCATGGCGGCCGCCTCCGCCCCGGAAGCGAGCAGGTAGGGCGACTCCACCCGCGTCCCCGCCGGGAGCCGCGACAGCAGCCCTGCGTCGAGCAGGGGATAGAGCCCGGCCACGCCCCGGGCCGGGGCGACGGCCGCGGTCCGGGCCCGGTCCAGCCAGTCCCGGGAGGTGGCCGTGTCCAGGCTCAGGAAGACGGCGTCGGCGCGCACGGGCGACAGCGGGTTCCCGGCGCGGTACACGACGTGGACGGGGGTCACGTTCCTGGCCCGCAGGACAGCGTCGAAGGCGGCCGGGACCTGGTCGCCGAGCACGCCGGACGGCGCCTGGTAGACGACGGCGGTGGCGCCGGGCCCGGCGGTCGGGAAGACGGCGTCGGCCAGCAGGTGGGCCTGGCGCTCCGGTGGGCTGGCCAGGTCGAAGACGGCGCCCCTGGTCACGGCCTCGGGCGCGGCCTCGGTCTCCAGCAGGGGTCCGCTGACCCAGCCCGGCGGCCCTGTGGCGCCGGCGACGGGGGTCCCGGAGAGGTTCACCGTCACCGCCGTCCGGGCCGGGCTCGACGGAGAGACGGGGACGAGGGCGAAGGGGTGACCGCCCGCGCCCCCGGCCTGGTTGAGCAGCTGGACGTAGGCCCGGAACCCGGCCTCCTCGGCCGCATCACCGCCGACGACGCCGACGCGCACCTGCGGTCCAGCGGAGGCGACGCTGGACCCGGGGGCGTTGGGGTCGAAGGCGAAGGGAGGAGGCGCGGTCCGGCTGCGCGGCGGAGGCGATGCGACGGCGCCCCCCGTCGCGGCACCGGCGCCGCTCGGGGCCGCTGCGGCGGAGGATGCGCCCGCCGGGCGGGCGCCGGCGCCGGGCCCAGCCTCCCCCGAGCTCGCCGCCGCGCCCTGTCCTCCGGCGGCGGCCCCGGGCCCGGGCACCGCCGCGCCGCCCGCTCCCGCGGTCGGGGCCCCCGTGGCGGCGGTCGCGGACTTGCGCGCCTCCCGGCCCGAGCTCCCGGCCCGCACGAGCGTGGCCACGGTGGCGGTGAGGAGCACCACGGCCGCGGCCGCGGCCAGGGCCGTCATGGCGGGCCGGCGCCCGCCCGAGTTGGGGGCCAGCGCGGCCTTGACCCGCCGGCGCAGGCGGCGGGGGAGCGGGGCGGCCTCGACCGTGAGCGACGCCGTGAGGCGGTCGTCCAGGGCGGCGGGAAGGCGACGGGGGCTGTCGATGCCGGCCAGAGGGTTGCCGTCCGCCTGCGCTCGCGCCTCCTCGGCTGGCTCCGACACGGTTCCGGTGAGGGCGGTCTCCAGCCGTTGCCGCAGGGACACCGGCAGGGGTCGCGGCTGACCCAGGCGGGCCAGCTCCCGCTCGAGCTCATCCATGGCCCTGCTCCAGCTGGCGACGGAGCCCGTCACGGGCCCGCTGCAGCAGGGACTGGACCTGGACCCGGCTGCGCCCCAGCTCGTCGGCGACCTCCTCCACCGACAGTTCGTCCAGGTACTTGAGCACCAGCACCTGGCGGTGCAGCACGGGGAGGCGGCCCAGGGCCGACATGACCTCGTCGCGGCGGTCCACGCCCTCGATGGCGTCCTCCGCAGGCGGCTCCCCCGAGGCTTCGCCCGTCACCGCCACCAGGCCGCTGTCCACCACCTCACGGCGGCGCTCGGCCCGGTAGTGGCGGGCGATGCGGTGACGGGCGATGGCGCACAGCCACGTGCTCACGGCCGAGTCGCCCCGGAACGTGGCCGACGAGCGCACCGCTTCCAGGAAGGTCTCCTGGACGAGGTCCTGGGCCAGCTCCTGGCGGCCGCCCACCCGGGCCAGGACGAAGCCGTACACGATGGGCCCGGCCGTGTCGATGAGCGAGCGCACGGCCGCGGGCCGGCCCGCGGCCGCGGCGGCCAGGAGCCCGACCTCGCCCGGCTCCCCCTCGCCCGACGGCCTCATCGGCCCTCCACGTGCGCGCGCGTGATCGACGGTACCCACCTCGTCGGTTGGTGCGCCGTCGGCCCCGGAATCAACCGCGGGCGCGGTTGATTCCTCCCTGGGCTTGGCACCAAGCGGTGCGGCGGGAGAGCGAGGTGTTGCCATGCGACGGTTCCTGGGCCTTGTCGCCGCGGCGGGCGCGGCGGGACTGCTCCTGCTCTCGGGGGGACAGGCGTGGGCCTGCGGAGGGCTGGTCGCGCCCAACGGAGCCGTGCGCCTGCTGCGCACATCGACCCTGGCCGCCTGGCACGCGGGGGTGGAGCACTACGTGACCTCCTTCCAGTTCTCGGGCCAGGGGTCGGAGTTCGGCTCCATCGTCCCGCTGCCCGCCATTCCCACCGCGGTGGTGCGGGGCGGGGACTGGACGCTGCAGCGCCTGGAACGGGAGGTGGCCCCGCCCATCGGGGAGGCGGCATCGGCGGGTGCGGGCGGCGCGGCCGCGGCGAGCCCTGCCCAGGTGGTGCTCACCACCCGCATCGACGCCCTGGACATCACCGTGCTCAAGGGAGGCGGCCAGGCCGTGGGGGACTGGGCCCGCCAGCACGGCTACCTCCTCACCCCCGACGCCCCCGCCATCCTCGACTTCTACGCCCGCCGCAGCCCCATCTTCCTGGCCGCCCGCTTCGACGCGGCCGCGGCGCGGTCGCGGGGCCAGCAGGTCGGCGACGGGACGCCGGTGCACATCACCATGCCCCTGCGCCGGCCCTGGGTCCCGCTGCGCATCCTCACCCTGGGCCTCGGCCCCCTCGAGCCCGTGCCCGCCGACGTGTTCCTCCTCACCGACAAGGAGATGGCCGTGCACCTGCCTGCGGACGGGGCCGAGATCGCCCTCAGCAGCCCGGCGTCATCCCAGCTGCTGGCCGACCTGAGGTCGGACAAGGGCATGGAGTGGGTGCCGGAGAGCATGTGGCTCACCTTCGTGCGCGTCCAGGGACCGGGCCGGGCTCTGCGCACCGACCTGACGACGACGGCGCTGCGTACGTCGCTTCCGCCCCCGGTGGCCACGACCACCGCGACCACGGCCGCCCCCACCCCCACGACCCCGCCCACGGTGGCCCCGGCCCTGCCCGACCTGGCCGCTCGGCCCCTCTCGCCCGCCTCGCATCACCGGTCGATGCCGGCGCCGGCCCTGCTGGCGGCGGTGGGACTCGTCGCCGGGGCGAGTGTCGCTGCCGCCGTGCGCTTCGGTCTCGGCTCTCGCCGCCTGCGCCGTCCTCGGTGAGCCCGCGGGCGCTGTCACCGCGCCACCTGGCCGCGGTGACCCTGGTCGCGGCCGTGTCGGTCGTGCCCGGCTCCGCGCCGGTCGCGCCTCACGGGACCGCTGACGTGCCCGTCGTGACGCTCACCGTCCACCACAGCCAGTTCTCACGTACGCGCCTGCGCGTGCCCGCCGGCCTGGTCCGCTTCGTCGTGCGCAACACCGATCCCATCGACCACGAGCTCATCATCGGCGACCGATCGGTTCAGGACCGCCACGAGCGGGGCACCGAGCCCCGTCATCCGCCCCGCACGGGCGAGGTCACGGTTCCTGCGGGTGGCACCGCGGGGACGGTCTACGTCTTCGCGCCCTCGGGCTCGGTGCTCTTCGGCTGCCACCTGCCCGGACATTGGGCCTACGGGATGCACGGGGAGATGAGCGTGACCTACGGCTGAGGGTCCTCAGCGGATGCCGGTGTCGCAGCTGATGTCGGCCCGCACCGGCGGGCCCGAGGGCACGGTCACGTCCACCGCCGGGCAGCGGGGGAAGGAGCTGTTGGTCACCACGACCAGTGTGTAGCGCCCCGGCGCCAGGCTCATCCGGTAGGCGCCCTGACCGTCGGACGTGGTGCTGGCCGCGGTGTGGGCGCCCTGCCTGGCGTCGACCTCCGCGGAGACGGGCCGGGGCGGGCACGGGTGGTCGGGACGTTCGACGGGACAGGTCGGCCCTGCGCTCACCGTGCCGAACACGCCCGTCCCCGCGGGCGGCGACGGCGAACCGGTGGTGGGGGTCGGGGCCGAAGAGGTGGGGGGCGCGGAGGCGCCCGGCGCGGCCGTGGTCGGGGCCCCGCTCGTGAAGGTGCCGCGCCCGGCCGTCACCATGGTCGAGCCTGCGGGCGTGGCTGACGGTGCCGACGCCGACGTGGCCGGGCCTGCTGTGCCGGGCGAACCCCCGGAGGCGGCGACAAGGGAGGAGGACGTGGGTGCCGCCGGCCCGGTCGACGCCGAGCGGGTGGCCACCGAACGGGAAGGACCGCAGGCGGCGCCCACCAGGGCGCAGGCCAGCACCATCCCAGGGCGGGCCCACCGTCTCCGCAGCACCGCCGCCATGGTCGCGCGCCATGGCGCCCCCGCCTGCTCAGGGCCCCATCGCTGGCAGGCCGCCAATCCTGACGCTAGCGTCAGGGTTCGTGGGTGACCGCCGGCAGCTCGTGGTCGAGCAGACCTACGACCCCTTCGAGGCCTTCGAGAGGGCCCAGGGCGCAGGGGTGCGCGACCCCTATCCCGAGTGGGCCGACCTCCGCGAGCGGGGGCCGGTTCAGAAGATCGAGCTGCGCAAGCTCTTCGGCATGGACACGATGGTCGACATCCCCGACCTGCCCGACCTGCCCGAGAGCTACCTGGTGCTGGGCTACGACGAGGTGGCCCAGGTCCTGCGGGACGGCCAGACGTTCTCGTCGGCCTGCTACTCGGCCAGCATGGGCATCGTCATGGGTCACACCATCTTGGAGATGGACGAGCCCGAGCACCATCGCTACCGCGGCCTGGTGCAGCAGGCCTTCACCCGCAAGGCCATGGAGCGCTGGGAGACGGAGCTGGTCGCCCCCATCGTGAACCGGCTGGTGGACGGGTTCGTGGACAAGGGCAGGGCCGACCTGGTCCCCGAGCTGTTCTTCGTGTTCCCCGTCTACGTCATCGCCGCCCTTCTGGGCCTGCCCGACGAGGACCTGCCCGCCTTCCACCGGCTCGCCGTCCAGCTCATCAGCGTGGCCTTCAACTGGGACCGGGGCGTGGCCGCCTCCCAACAGCTGCGCGACTACTTCGCCGGGATCCTCGAGGAGCGCAGGCGGGATCCGGCCGAGGACGTGATCAGCGTGCTGGCCCGAGCCGAGCTGGACGGGGTCCGCCTCACCGACGAGGAGATATTCGCCTTCCTACGCCTGCTCCTGCCCGCGGGGGCGGAGACCACCTACCGCTCCTCCAGCAATCTTCTCTTGGGCCTGCTGACGCATACGGACCAGCTCGACGCCCTGCGGCGCGACCGGGCCCTTCTGCCCCAGGCCATCGAGGAGGGCTTGCGTTGGGAACCCCCCCTGACGGGGATCATGCGCCTGGCCACCCGCGACGTGGAGCTGGGCGGCGTCGCCATCCCCGGTGGCTCGGTGGTCAGCGTGTGCGTGGGTGTGGCCAACCGCGATCCGCGGCGCTGGACCGACCCCGAACGCTTCGATCTCTTCCGTCCTCCCCAGCCCCATACCGCCTTCGCCCTTGGTCCTCACACCTGCCTGGGCATGCACCTGGCCCGCATGGAGACCACCGTCGCCCTCAACATCCTGCTCGACCGGCTCCCGGGGCTGCGCCTCGACCCCGAGGCCCAGGACGTGCACGTGCGGGGGGTGGCGTTCCGGGCTCCGGCGCACCTCCCCGTCGTCTTCGACGTGCCCGCCTGAGCCGGCCTTCCCGGCTCGCTGGCTCGCTACCGTGTCCACCGATGGCTGAGGCGGTGGTGACCGGCCTGGGCGAGGCCCGCATGCTCGTGGGCGGTGAGCCGGTGGGCGCGGCCTCGGGGGCGACGTTCGACAACCTCAACCCTGCCCACCGAGCAGGTCATCGGCGTCACGGCCGACGCCTCGGCCGAGGACATGGAGGGGGCCGTGGCCGCAGCGGAGAACGGCGTCGAGGGCTTCGAGGAGTACCTCGAGGTCAAGACCGTCGGCCTGCCCGCCCGGGGCTGACGGGCGGGCTTCAGCCCACGCCGAGGTAGAGCTCGGCGATGGCGGTGGCGCCGCCCAGCTCCTCCAGCGTGCCCCCGGCCACGATGGCACCCCGCTCGATGAGATAGGCCCGGTCGATCACCGCGGACACGAGCTGGGGCGCCTGCTCGACCAGCACCACGGCGACGCCGCGGGCGCGGACGTCGCCCACCGCCTCCACCAGGCGCTGAGCCGCGACAGGGGCGAGGCCGGCCGACATCTCGTCGATGAGCATCACCGAGGGGCGGGCCATGACCGCCCGTCCCAGGGCGAGCATCTGCTGCTCGCCCCCCGACAGGGTTCCGGCCCGCTGGGCCTGGCGGTCGCGCAGGCGGGGGAACAGGGCGAACACCTCCTCGATCGGAGTCGGCCGCCGGGACGCCAGGGCCGCCGTCTCCAGGTTCTCGCGCACGGTCATGGACACGAAGATCTCCCGCCCCTCGGGCACGTGGGCCAGGCCCAGCCGGGCCCTGGTCCAGGTGCGCAGGCCGTCGATGCGGTGGTTCCCGAGCGTCACCGTTCCGGAACAGACGGGCAGGGCCCCGCACAGGGCCCGCAGGAGGGTCGTCTTGCCCGCGCCGTTGGCCCC